>DATLYV010000025.1:0-4168 GCA_035574535.1 Binatia bacterium | reverse complement strand
GACGAATGTCGTCCCGTTGTTGCTGATCTTGACGCCGACCGCCCATCGCAGGACGTCGGAGCCCTCGTTGTCCTCGGATGGCAGCGGCATCACCTTCGGTCCTAGCGCCGGGGGCTCCTCCCACCAGCCATGGCGTCGGATGCGCAACATCGCTCGTTGGACTGCCTTGCACGCCGCATCGGCTCGCCAGTCGGTCGGGAGGTCCTGCCACCCGAGACCATCCCAGTTGTCGATCGGCGGCATGACGTAGAGGAACTCTCGGTCGTTGCTCGGCAAGGTCTTGCCTCCCTTGGTCATCGTCGGACCGCCCATGATGCCCCATCTTCGTCGGGGCGTCCGATCGGGTAACTGTGGTTGAGACTCAGGTGACGATGTTGTGGTACTCGGGCCGCTCCTTGCCGTTGCCCGCGTACTCGCTCGTGGCCACGCCGAACTGCGTGACGTGCTTGCCCGACGCCAGCGCGCGCATCTCGGGATCGCGCGTCAGGCGCCCGGCGAGAAGGACCTTGTTCACGGTCCATCGCTCCTTCATCGGTCGACCGACGGGTCACGGGCCGACCCTGCGTGCGGCGGGTCTTGCTCGGCGAGGCCCGGACCATAGCGAGCGCCGGTTCTCGGCCGCTTACTCGGCGATTGGCGCCCGCTTCCCGGGCGCGGACGAAGCCTCGAGGGTCAGGAGCCATCGGTGTCCACCCCCTCACCCTCGACCCCGCCGCCGGCACCGGGCCGCCGGTCGCGCCGTCCGGCCAGGCCGCGATGCAACGCCTCAGGCCGGCGGCGTCCAGACGTAGGGCGTCGTGGTCGTGATTGGAACAAGGCCGAGGCGCTGGAGGATCGGGTTGCTGTCATCCGACGCGTCGACCTCGAGGTAGCCGAGCCCGCGCGCCGCGGCGAGGTTCGCCCGGTACGCGACGGTCGCACGGTAGATCCCGCGGCGCCGCCAGGCCGCGAGCGTCGCGCCGCCCCAGAGGGTCGCGAAGCCGGTCCCGGCCGGGAAGCGGGCCCACGCGGCGCAGACCATCGTGCCGTCGTCGGCCTCGACCACGACCACGCGGATCGACTCGGGGCCCGCGGCGATCTCCGCCTCGAGCATCGCGCCGATGCCGCTGCGCTCCTCCGACCAGACCTCGGCCTCGAGGTCGTCGATGCGGTCGAGGTCGGCGCGGTCGGTCACCTCGCGCAGGCGGACGCCCTCGGGGAGCGCGACGGGCCCCGCGACGTCGGCGACGCGGCCGATGACGACCGTCTCGCGCTCCTCGGGCACGAACCCGGCCCGGACGAGCCGCTCCGGCAGGTCGGCCGGCAGGTCGTGGCCGTGGTACTTCCACTCGAACTTCTGGCCGCGCTCGCGGAAGACCGCGACCTGCCGCTCGATCAGGCGGTCCAGCGCCTCGCCCTCGAGGCCCCCGAGGTTCGGGTACACGACCCAGCCCTGGCCGTGGGCGCTCAGGATGCGCACGACCGGCCCGTCCCGCTCGACCACCTCCCCCTCGGGCAGGGGATCGGGGACGTGGGCGCGGAGTTTCGTGTCGTAGGCGGTCAGCATCGCGGCTCGATCGAGCGGGGGCATGGCGGGGAGTCTAGGAAACCGCTCCATCCATCGCTTTCGGGCGGGGTCGGCGCGGCATCGCGCGCGCGGAGCCGTTGCGGAGCCGTTGCAATGAATCTGCAACCGGGTACTTCGGTCCTGCGGACGGTGCGCGGACGCCGCGGACCATCGAGCGGGGCGATTTCGGGACGTACCGGCCATTCTCTTCCGGCGCCCGGAGGCGCATCGTTCACCTGCGCCGTGACGCGGCAAACCGGGGGCACTCGGGGCGTCGACCACGGGCCTTCGGACGGGCGTAACTGTCGTGAAGGGCGGCAGCGGGGATCCCGGTCGAGGGTCACGAGTCGAGCAACCATGAGTCATCGGCCTCGAGCCGGGAGCCCGTCCGGCGGGTCTCATCGCCGCCGCCACCTTCATCGAACCAGATCATCGGATCGCCTCCCGGGACGCCGGGGGGCGATCGTCGTTTCGGCGGGAATCGAGGCGGCGGGCCCGTCGTTGGGCGACCACGGGCCCGCCGCGTGCCCCCGCGGAGGTCCGGTCCAGTGGATGTTCGCGCGTAGGGCGCGCGGACCGTAGCGAGGAGCGTGCAGGACGGCCAATAGGGCATTCGCCGCATCCGGTAGACTCGGAGGCGTTCCCGGGTCGGAGGCGACCCGGACAGGGGAGGTCCTGCGATCGCGCGATCAGGGCGTGTCGTCCGTCCCGTGAGGCGGCCGAGCGACCGGCAGACCACTCGCCGCTCCGACGTCGGCGGCGACCCGCGGGAGATTTGCAACCAGGTCCCGAGCCGCGAGGCCGGGGCTTTTTTCGTTGCCGTGGTGGCCGTCGGGAGGGTCGGCGCGGATCGTCGGTCGGGTCGCGTTCGGGCACGCATTCGCGCGGTGCGGAGCGAGGCCGGACTGCGTGATGCCGTCCGCGGCGGCGGCGTGCGGAGAGACGCTTCGGTCGTTGATGCCTCTGGGGTAATCACCGGGGCCGGGCGCCAGGTCGTGGAGGGCCTTCGGCCGAGGCGTGCTGCTCCCATCGGCATCAGAACCAGGGAAGTCTTCTCGGCGATCGCGCACGCGGTGCGGTCGGACCGGGCGACCGCGCATCCGGCGGCGCCACCGGCGAGGGGCGCCTGATGCCCGCATCGGTGATCGTCGGCCTCCAGTGGGGCGACGAGGGCAAGGGCAAGACGACCGACTTCCTGGCCGAGCAGGTCGCGATGGTCGTTCGCTACCAGGGCGGCGACAACGCCGGCCACACGGTCGTGAAGGGCGACGAGGTCCTGAAGCTCCACCTCGTGCCGTCGGGCGTGCTGTACCCGCACATCACCTCGGTGATCGGGAACGGGGTCGTCGTGAACCCCCGGACGCTCATCGACGAGCTCGACATGCTGGCCGCCCGCGGCATCGACGTCCGGCGCGTCCGCGTGAGCCGCAGCGCGCACGTGATCATGCCCTACCACGTGGCCCTTGATCGGGCGAACGAGGCCCGTCTCGACGGCGCGAAGGTCGGGACGACGGGGCGGGGGATCGGGCCGACCTACGGCGACCGTGCGTGGCGCCTCGGGCTGCGCATGGGCGACCTCCTCGACCGCGAGGTCCTGCGCGCGCGCCTCGCGAACGTCCTGCCGGACAAGAACGTGCTGCTCCGGTCGATGGGCGCGGGCGGCTTCGATCTGGACGAACTGGTCGACCTGGCCGCCGGTTGGGGCGAGCGCCTGGCCGACCACCTCGACGACACGACCTGGCTCGTCCAGGCCGCCCTCGCGCGCGGCGAGCACGTCCTCCTCGAGGGGGCGCAGGGGACGCTCCTTGACCTCGACCACGGGTCGTACCCGTACGTCACGTCCTCGAACGCTGTCGCGGGCGGCGCGACGACCGGCGGCGGGATCGGGCCGCTCCAGGTCGACGAGGTCATGGGCGTCATGAAGGCCTACGCGACGCGCGTCGGCGCGGGACCCTTCCCGACCGAGCTCGACGACGAGATCGGGCAGCGGATCCGCGAGCGCGGGCACGAGGTCGGGACGACCACGGGGCGGCCGCGGCGCGTCGGCTGGTTCGACGCGGTCCCGACCCGGTACGCGGTGGCCGTGAACTCGGTGAGCAGCATCATGCTCAACAAGCTCGACATCCTCTCGGGTCTCGAGACGATCCCGCTCTGCGTCGCCTACCAGGTCGAGGGGCGGCGGGTCGATCGCTGGCCGTCCTCGGCCGAGATCCTCGCCCGGGCGGTCCCGGTCTACGAGCGCTTCCCGGGCTGGGAGGAGCCGATCCACGACGTCCGCTCGCTCGCGGGCCTGCCCGAGAACGCGCGCCGGTACGTGACGGCGCTCGAGGAGCTCGCCGGCGTGCCGATCGTGCTGGTGAGCGTCGGGCCGGAGCGGACCCAGACGATCGAGCGGGCCTGGCGGCCGATGCGCCGCTCGCCGGTGCACCTGACGTGAGCGCGGGAGCCGGCGGCGTGCGCGCGGGAGCAGCGGCGTGAGCACGGCGCCGACGCGGACGCTCGTCGTGGGTTCGGGCGGGCGCGAGCACGCGCTCGCCTGGAAGCTCGCCGGCGAGCCGGGCATGAACGAGGTCGTCGTGGCGCCGGGCTCGGCGGCCATCGGCGCCGAGCCGCGCGTCCGCT
>DATLYV010000024.1:0-10724 GCA_035574535.1 Binatia bacterium | reverse complement strand
GTGGTCGCCTTCAACCGCCGAGACTGAGGCGCTCGCGGCCAGATCCCCGCCGCGCGGGGGGTACCTCGCCCGAGGTAGCGTCCGGGGGCCCCGGCGATGCCACGTCCCGGTGCGGACCCTACGCCTCCCCGGCGGCCGCGGGCCCGTGCCGGTGCGTTCGGGTGGCGCGCTCGAGGTCGCGCGCCAGGGTCTCCACCGGGACCGCGCGCTGCGTGCCCGCCTCGAGGTCCCGCAGCTGCACCTGGCCCGCCGCGAGCTCGTCGCCGACGATCACCGAGAAGTGCGCGCCGTCACGCGCGGCCGCCTCGAGCTGCTTGCCGAGCTTGCGCTTGCCGAGCTCCGCGCGGGCCGCCAGGCCGGCCGCCCGCAGGTCGGTCGCGAGCCGAAGCCGCGTCACCGTGTCCTCCGGGTCGCTGCCGACGACGACCGCCACCGGCGACGGTGGCGGCGCATCGATCGCCCCCGCCGAGCCGCCGCCCGCCTCGCGCAACGCGAGCAGGATCCGGTCGAGCCCCAGTCCGAACCCGATCCCCGGGGTCGGTCGCCCGCCCAGGAGCTCCACGAGCCCGTCGTATCGACCGCCCCCGCCGATCGCCGACTGCTGGCCCGTGGCGCCGCCCGGGTAGACCTCGAACGCGGTCCGCGTGTAGTAGTCGAGGCCCCGCACGAGCGCGGGCTCGAGGACGTACGCGACCCCGAGCGCGTCCAGGTGCGCCCGCACGGCCGCGAAGTGCGCGGCGCACGCGTCGCAGAGCCGTTCCGTGATCCTGGGCGCGGCCGCGTTCAGCCCCGCGACCGAGGCGTCCTTCGAGTCAAGGATCCGCAGCGGGTTGCGCTCCAGCCGCGCCCGCTCCAGCGGCGGCAGCTCCCGCTCGTGCTTCCGGTAGTAGGCCGTGAGCTCCTCGACGTACGCCGGTCGACAGGCCGCGTCGCCGATCGAGTTGAGCAGGATCCGGTGGCCCGTGATTCCGACCGTCCGGTAGAAGCGGTCAGCGAGCTCGATGATCTCGGCGTCGATGGCCGGCCCGGGATCGCCGATCGCCTCGACGTCGAACTGCCAGAAGGACCGGTACCGGCCCGCCTGCGGCCGGTCGTAGCGGAACATCTCAGCCGACATCGTCAGCTTCACGGGCTGCGGCCAGGTCTGCATGCCGTGCTGGACGTAGGCTCGGACGATGCCCGCGGTCGGCTCCGGGCGGAGCGCCCACCGCTCGCTCCCGTCCTCGTCGCGCGGCGCGATCAGGAAGAGCTCCTTCTCGACGACGTCGGTGACCTCACCGATCCCCCGCTCGAACACCCCGACCTGCTCGAACAGGGGCGTCGAGATCGGTAGGTAGCCGTAGCGCGAGGCGAGCTCGTCGCCAATGGCGCGCAGCCGCGAGATCGCGAGCTGGTCCTGCGGCAGCAGGTCGCGGGTTCCGCGGGGCGCTCGGAAGGCGGGCATGGCCCGAGTCTACGGAACGGATGGGCGGGTCATCACCCGGACGTCGGCCGCGGTCAGCCGAGGTCGCGCTGGACGGAAATGACGTCCTTGAGCTGCTCGATGCGGCCGAGGACGCGGGCGAGCTGGCTGACCGAGGCGACCTCCAGGGTCGCCCGCACGCTGGCCGTGTGGTCCGGCCCGACCGACACGTCGGCCGCGAGGATGTTGACCTTGGCCTCGGCGACGACCTGGGTGATGTCGCTCAGGAGACCGGTGCGGTCGTGGGCCTCGACCCGGATGGCGATCGGGTAAGTTTGCTGCGGGGCCGCCTCCCACTCGACGTCGATGAGCCGCGACACCTCGCGCTCGTTGAGGACGGTGGGGCACGTCCGGAGGTGGACGGTCACGCCCTTGCCGCGGGTGATGAAGCCCTGGATCGGGTCGCCCGGGATCGGGTGGCAGCAGCGCGCGAAGCGGACCAGCAGGTCGCCGACGCCCTTCACCCGGACGCCGCCGGCACGCGCGGGCGAGGGTGGCGGCGCGACCGTCGGCAGCGCGACCTGCGAGTCGTCCGCGACGCCGAGCTTCATCACGACCGACTGGGCCGACACGGCGCCGTACCCGATCGCCGCGAAGAAGTCGTCGATCGTCTCGAAGTTCAACTGCCGCGCGACCTCGAGGAGCTTGTCCTGCCCGACGGCCGCGGTCGACGTGCGGGCGAGCCGGCGGAGCTCGCGATCGAGGGCCTCGCGGCCGTGGACGATGTTCTCGTCGCGCTCCTGGCGCTTGAACCATTGCCGGATCTTCTCCCGCGCGTGGGAGGTCCGGACGAGGTTCAGCCAGTCGCGGGACGGGCCGTGGCCGGCGCGCGTCGTGACGATCTCGACGATGTCGCCGTTCTTCAGCCGGTAGTCGAGCGGGACGAGGCGGTTGTTCACCTTCGCGCCGATCGTTCGATGCCCGACGTCCGTGTGGATCCGGTAGGCGAAGTCGAGCGGGGTCGCGCCGGCGGGCAGGTCCTTGATGTCGCCCTTCGGGGTGAACACGAAGACCTGGTCCTGGAAGATGTCCAGCTTGACGCCCTCGACGAACTCGGTGGCGTCGTTGACGTCGCGTTGCCAGTCCATGAGCTGGCGCAGCCAGGCCAGCTTGGCGTCGTACTCGCGCTCGGCCTTCGAGCCTTCCTTGTACCGCCAGTGGGCCGCGATGCCGACCTCGCTGACCTGGTGCATCGCGTGGGTCCGGATCTGGATCTCCAGCGGCTTGCCGTCCATCGCAATGACGGCGGTGTGCAGCGACTGGTAGAGGTTGTTTTTCGGGACGGCGATGTAGTCGTCGAACTGGCCGGGGATCGGGCGCCACAGCGCGTGCACGATGCCGAGGGCCGCGTAGCAGTCGCGGACGTCGTTCACGAGGATGCGGATCGCGTAGACGTCGTAGATCTCGCCGAACTCCGCGCCCTTGCGCTGCATCTTCTTCCAGATGCTGTAGATGTGCTTCGGCCGACCGGACAGGTCGGCCTCGATCCCGGCGGCCTCTAGGCGGGGCTTGAGCTCCGCGATCGCCCGGTCGATGAAGCTCTCGCGGCCCTTCCGCCTCGTGTCGAGGAGGCGGGCGAGCTCGCGGAAGCGCTCCGGCTCGAGGGTCTTGAACGCGAGGTCCTCGAGCTCCCACTTGATCTGCCAGATGCCCAGGCGCTCGGCGAGCGGGGCGTAGATCTCGAGGGTCTGGCGCGCGATCCGCTGCTGCTTCTCGGGCGGCAGCGCGGCGAGCGTCCGCATGTTGTGGAGGCGGTCGCCGAGCTTGATCAGGACGACGCGGATGTCCTCCGCCATCGCCAGGAACATCTTCCGGATGTTCTCGGCCTGCTGCTGCTCGTGGCTGAGCGTCGAGAACCTGCCGAGCTTGGTGACGCCGTCGACGAGCTGGGCGACTTCCGATCCGAAGCGCTCCTCGACGTCGCTGAGGGAGTACTCGGTGTCCTCGGGGACGTCGTGGAGGACGGCGGCCTGGACGGCGATCGGGTCGAGGCCGAGCTCGGCGAGGATCAGGGCCGAGGCGATCGGGTGGGTGACGAACGGCTCGCCCGACGCGCGTGGCTGGTCGCCGTGGGCCTCGATGGCGAACTGGACGGCCCTGCGGATGCCCTCGACGTCGGCGTCCTCGTTCTGGCGCTTGGCCGCCGCGATCAGCTGCTCGCCCAGCTCCTCGGGCGTCGGGGGCCTGGTCGCGGGCGGGCCCGAGGGCGCGCGGCGGGTCGAGGCCGGAGGAGACGGGGGCGAGGCGACGGCGGTCGCGGACGGTTCGTGCTTGTGGGCCGCGCCGGCGCCGTTGGCGTGTGCGGGCTCGGCCCTGCCGTTCGACGTCAACCGGCTGCGCTTCGGCGGCGAGCCGTCGGCCCCGTCGTTGGCGTCGGGAGGCACGCGTCGCGTCCCGTGCCGCGCCGGGCGCGCGGCCGGGGCGATCTCAGCGGGCCGCTCGGCCCGCGTGCGCGGGGCCACCATCGTGCGAAAAGTCTAGCAGCGGCCGTTCACGATCCCGAAGGACCGGCGCCCTCGCCCAGCTCGAGGTCGTCGAGCAGGAACACCTCCAGGCCGGGAGTCGACCGCAGCCGCCGATCGTTCGTGATGAACGCCGTCGCAACGCTTCGAGCCGTCGCCAGGTGAATCGCGTCCACGAGATCGATCGACCGCCGTCCGCGGAGCCATGCTGCGTCCTCGGCGATCCCGGCCGTCACCGGCGCGATGGCCACCTGGGCATCTCGCAGCTCAGCCGCCGTCCGCTCGAACGTTGCGGCGTCGCCCAGACGCGCCGGGCCGATGAGGACCTCGGCGTGCCCGAGGGCGGAGATCGACGCCTGGAGCCGGCCGCTCTCGACGGCATCGACGATCGCGGCGCTCCGATCCGAACGCCCCTCGACGTCCTCCAGGAGGTAGATCAGGACGTTCGCGTCAAGCGCGATCCGCCGATGACGCTCGATGAGCGTGGCGATCGACCATTTCCCGTCGCTCACGAGTTCGCGCCTCCACCGCTTCCCGAAGCTCCCGGACGTACCGGTCCGGGTCGGGGCCATAGGCGCCCTTGGCGATTCCCCTGAGTCGCTCGGACGCCCGCGCGGGGCGGCGGCGCAGCACGAGCGCGTCGTCTCGAACCTCGACGGTCAGCCGATCCCCGGGCTCGATGCCGAGCCTTCGCCGCGCTTCGCTCGGCAGCGCGATCTGGTTCTTGGTGCTGACCTTGGCGCTTAGCATCGCCCGTGATGCTAAGTGAGGCCGGGTCCAGGGTCAAGGGCAACTCGCAGCTCGCTCCGGCCGGCGCTTGGTCGGGCTACCGGCTCAATGGATCGCCTGCGGCATCAAGGAGCTCGAGGGCCGTTTCGCGGTCGGACCAGGGCACGGGGCCGTCGGGGCCCATGTTCCAGGTTTCGTGGCCCTTGCCGGCGAGCAGGACGACGTCGCCCGGGCGGGCTTGGCGGAAGGCCTCGGCGATGGCCTCGCGGCGGTCGCCGATGACGAGCAGGTCCTCCCCCAGCCGCTTGCCGGCGTGCTTCGCCCCCGCGGCGACCTGCTCGAAGATCGACCTGGGGTCCTCGTTGCGCGAATCGTCCTCCGTAACGATCACGAGGCGCGAGTGCCACGCGGCCGCCTCGCCCATGAGCGGCCGCTTCGCGACGTCACGCTCGCCCGATGCGCCGAGCACGGTGATGAGCGACCCCCCGGTCGGGCGGGCGAGGTTCGCGAGCTCGCGGCCGACGAAGTCGATCGACGTGGGGGTGTGGGCGAAGTCGATGACGACGTGGAACGGCTGGCCCCGGCGGACCGACTCCATCCGGCCGGGGACGCCCTCGAAGCGCTCGAGCGCCTCCGCCGCCGCCCGCACGTCGAGGTCCCAGCCGATCGCGAGTCCCAGCGCCGCGGCGGCGTTCGGGGCGTTGTAGCGGCCGGGGATCGGGACGGACACGGGGATCGCCGGTCGACCGGCGACCTCCAGGTCGAACCAGGTGCGCGACGCATCCGCCCCGACGTCCTTGATGCGCAGGTCGGCGCCGTCGGAGGTCCCGTACGTGAGAACCCCGGCGCCCGTGGCGCGCGCCGCGTCGGCGAACCGCGGCCCGTGCTCGTCGTCGACGTTGACGATCGCCAGCCCCGGCCGGTCGCCCGTCGCCCGCGCCCCGAGCCGCGTGAAGAGGCGCAGCTTCGCGTCGCGGTAGGCCTCGAAGGTGCCGTGGAAGTCGAGATGCTCGTGGGACAGGTTCGTGAAGATCCCGGCGTCGTAGTCGACACTCGCGACGCGGTCCGCCGCGAGGCCGTGGCTGCTCGTCTCGATGACGGCCGCGGCCATCCCCGCGTCGACCATCTCGCGGAGCAGGCCCTGGAGCTCCAGGGCGCCCGGGGTGGTGTTCGGGACGGTGTTGGGGCGGAGCTCGCCGCCGATCTCGATGCCGATCGTGCCGACGAGACCGGTCCGGAGGCCGCCCGCCTCCAGCACGGTGCGGGCTAGGAACGAGGTGGTCGTCTTGCCGTTCGTGCCCGTGATGCCGACGACCAGGAGCTCGCGGCTCGGGTCGCCGTGCCACCACGCCGCCGCGGAGGCGAGGGCCGCCGCTCCCCGGTCGACGAGCACCTGCGGTACCGCGAGCCCATCGATCCGCCGCTCGACCGCGACGGCGGCTGCGCCGCGCGCGACCGCCGGCGCGACGAAGTCGTGCCCATCGACCTTGAGTCCGCGGACGGCGACGAACAGCTCGTTGGGCTCGACGGCGCGGGAGTCGTCGCGAATTCCCTCGAGGACGAGGTCGGCCGCGGGCGTCGCGTCAGGGCTGCCCGCCTCGAGCACGGGGCCAGCGAGCAGGCCTTCGGCCGACCAGCGATCGAGGAGGTCGCGGAGCGGCCTGGACTCAGGCATCCGATTCCGGTCTCGGCGGGAGTGCCAGGTTCTCGCCGCGAAGCCGGCGCCGGGCCGCGCGGAACAGCTGGCGGCCGCGCTCGGCGGCGCGGAACGCCGCGGCACCCACGGGCGCCAGGGCGAGGTCCCAGGCGCCGATGTACTCGACCTCGCGGCCGCCGAAGCCGGCCTTGAAGTGGTCGATCCCCGATCCGATCAGGCCCCACATGTCGTACGAGGTGCCGCCCTGTTGGCGCGACGTCCGGATCGCCTCCCACTTGAGCAGGTAGTTGGCGCGCGACGCCGCTCCGGCCGAGGTCATGCCGCCGTACGGCTCCACGACGCGCGAGCCGCAGCGCACCAGCAGCAGGACCGCCTGCACCTCGCCCGCCCCGTCCTGGGCGAACAGGAGGCGGCTCTCGCCGGTCGGCGCGTAGGCCTCCCAGAGTTGCCGGAACGTCGCCGCGGACCGGAGCGGCAGGGCCGTCCGCTTCGAGACCTCGCGCATCACCGCATGGAACACGTCGAACGCGTTCGTCTCGACCGTCGGGTCGACATCCCGGACGACGATCCCGTTCGAGCGGGCTTTGTTGACGTACTGGCGCCACTTCTTCCGGAGGTCGGACCAGAGGGCGGCCTCGTCGGCGGTCAGGTCGACGATTCGCGTCCGCCGCGGCTGCATGTCGTGCGCCGGGCGCCAGCCGCTCACCCGGAGAGCCGCCTCGATCGCGGGGTTCGCCTCGAGCTCGGGGTCCTGGCGGACGATTGCCACGCGCTCGAGGGCGCCGCCGGGCCGCCCCGCCTCCCGGAGCGCCCGCAGCCAAGCCTCGTTGGTCGCCTCGCTCCACGTGTCGGCCAGCGGGCCGCGCGGGGCGTAGGCGAAGTGCCATGGCAGGAGCGGGATCGGGCGGGTCAGGAGCCGCGCGCCGACGGGGCCGGCGGGCGTCGCCCGATCGCCCAGGAGCGTCGAGGACCAGCCCGTTCCTGCCTTCACCCGCGGCCAGGCCGCGACCTGGAGGTAGGTCGCCTTCGGATGCGCGCGGACATACGCGTCCCACGCCTCGGACGTCCAGGCCGTCACCGCCGGACCACCCTTGCCGCGACCCGACCAGCAAGGTACCGCCACGGCCGGATCACCCGTTCATGGGCGCCGGGCAGCTCGACCCACTCCGCTCCGAAGGAGCGCTTGTGCTGGTACAGCCCGTATATCGGCTCGCCCTCGCGCGGCTCGTGCCGGGCGCCCGCGACGTCCACGCCACCGAGGTCCATCTCCGACGCATGCTCGCGGATCGCGAGCTGGATCGCGCGCCAGCGCAGCAGGTGGAAGGCACCGGGATGCTCCTTCCGGGCCTCGGCGAGGTCGCCGGAGAGCGCGGTCGAGAGGCGGCCACCGTGGCGGTAGAGCAGCAGGCCCGCGACGGCGCGGCCGCCCTCGTCGACCGCCTCGAGCAGCACCACGAAGCCAGCGCGGAACCCGCGGATCGTCCAGTCGAGGAAGCTCGCGCGGCTGCCCAGGCTGAAGTGGCGGCGATCGGCGGTCTGGAGCGCGAGGTCGTGAAAGCGGCCGAGGGCGGCCTCCGGGGCGTCGGTCGGCGGGGCGAAGTCCGGGTCGCCGGCCGGCTGCTGCGTGGGAGCCGCCGCGTCGTGCCGGACGACAATCAGGCCGCCGCGCTCCGCCTGCCGGATGCGCTGTCGCGTCGACTTCGCGACGTTCCCGAGGACCCGCTCCTCGTCGGCGTCCGGTGCCAGCCGGACGGAGAGCCGATGTCGCGACGGCTGGATTTCTTCGATCGGGGCGTAGCCGATCGACCGGAGGCGCTCGCGGTAGCCCGCGGCCGTGACCTCGGCGTCGGAGGCGACGACGTCGATGCCGCTCGCGGCGAGCCAGGCCGTGGCGCCGTCCAGCCGCGCGACCGCCTCCTCGAGGCCGGCCGTCGGCACGGGCCCGCGCGGCAGGTAGGCGCTCGCGCCGCCGACGATCGGCCAGGGCCGGGTCAGCGCGAGGACCGCCGAGCCGTCATCGCCGACGAGATGGCGCGGCTGCCAGCCTCGTGTGGCACGATGCTCCGCCCAGGCGCGCGACTGCAGGACGTGGCCGCCCGGGGGCCGGACCGTCAGGGCGTCCCAGCGGTCGAGCTCGTCGGGCGTGGCCTCCCGGAAGGCGATCCGATCCCTCATCGCCGCCACCGTAGCGAAGCCGATGCCTGCACGGGCATTACGCTCGACCACCACGACGCAGCAGGTCGACGAGGATCGAGAGGATCGTCCGCAGCTCGCGCACGCCGAGCAGCCACGTCGCGAGTGCGTAGACGGCACCGCCGATGGCCGTCACGACGACCGCCTGGACCAGGAGCCACAGCTTCGAGCCGATGCCGTCGTCGAGCCCGGCCACGTCCGGGTCGCCGAAGAGGAACACGAGAGCCGTCGCCGCGACCAGCCCGGCCGCGGCCGCCGCGACGCTCATCCGCAGGAGCGCGGAGGCCAGCCCGCCGAGCTCGAGGGCCAGTCCCTCGCGGCGCCGGAGCAGGAGCAGGAGCACGAGCGCCTCGATCCAGGCCGCCGCCGCGATCGCGAGGCCGACGGCCGGCAGCCCAAGCGACCCGACCAGCGCGACGGCCAGCAGCGTGTTGATGACGACCGCGAGGACCGCGGCGGCCATCGGGGTCCGCGTGTCCTGTCGGGCGTAGAAGGCCCTGGTGAGCACGGCGATCACGCTGTGCGCGGTCAGGCCGAGCAGGAACAGCAGCAGCGTGTCCGCGGTCAGCCGCACGGCGGCCCGGTCGAACGCGCCGTAGCCGAGCAGCAGCTCGACGACGTGGAGCCGCAGGACGATGCCGAGGGCGGTGATCGGCAGCATCACGAAGGCGAGGATCCTGAGGGACCGCGTCAGGATCGCGAGGTAGTGGCCGGCGCGGCCGAGCGCCAGCTCCTTCGACAGCGACGGGAAGATGACGATCCCGAGCGGGATCCCGATAACGCCGAGCGGAATCTGGAGCAGCGAGAACGCGATCGTGTACGCGGACACCGCGCCGGCGCCGAGGTTCGTCGCGAGCGCCGTCATCACGACGAAGGTGATCTGCGTCACGCCGAGCCCGATCACGCGTGGGCCCATGAGCACGAGCGCCAGGCGCGCCTGGGCGTCCTGGAGGTCCACGCGGGCGATCCAGCGGTAGCCGGCGCGGACGAGCGGCGGCAGCTGGACCAGCAGGTGCCCGAGGGACCCGGCCACGACGCCGATCGCGAGGCCGGTGACGCCCATCGACGGGGTGAGGACGATCGCGGCGCCGATGATCGCGAGGTCGTAGACGATCGGGGCGACGGCAGAAGCCGCGAACCGCTGCGTGCCGTTGAGCGCGGCCGTGGCCACGGCCCCGAGGGCCAAACAGACGGGTGCCAGGAGCATGAGGCGGGTGAGGTCGATGGTCCTGGCGAGCTGCTGGCCCTCGAATCCTGGGGCGATCAACGGGACGAGCGCTGGCGCGGCCAGCCACGCGACCACCGCGAGGGTCAGCAGGCCGACGAGCATGAGGTTCGCGATCGTCGAGACGATCCGCCAGGCCCGCTCGTGCTCGCTCGTGGCGCGGAGGCTCGCGACGATCGGGACGAGCGCCGACGCGACGGCACCCGCGGCGACGAGCTGGAAGATCAGGTCCGGGATCCGGAACGCGGCGAAGAACGAGTCGAGCTCCGCGCTGGCGCCGAAGGTGGTGCCGATGACGACGACACGCACGTAGCCGAGCACGCGCGCGACGAGGTACGCGCCGGAGACGACCAGGCCGGCGCGGGCCAGCGAGCGGGCGGTCGTCCGCTCGGGGACCTCGAGGTCGGCGTCGAGCTCGGTCACGCGGTCACGCGGTCACGTGGTCGCGCCCGCCTTGGCGCGAGCCCGGGCGCGCGGATGCGCGTCCACATACGCGGCCCGCAGCCGGGCGGCGGACACGTGCGTGTAGACCTGGGTCGTGGCCAGGCTCTCGTGGCCGAGGAGCTCCTGGACGATCCGCAAGTCGGCGCCGCCGTCGAGCAGGTGGGTGGCGAAGGAGTGGCGCAAGGTGTGCGGAGAGACGCCCTCGGGCAGGCCGGCGATGCGGCACAGTCGGTCGATGCGGAACCGGAGGCCGCGGACCCCGATCGGTGCACCCTCGTGGTTCAGGAAGACCTCGTCCGGCTCTGGACTCGGCGGCGCAGCGCCGCGGCCGCGCATCGCGCGGCGTCGGGCGAGCAGCCCCGGCCGGCCCTCCTCGAGGTACGCCTCGAGGGCCTCGATGGCCGGCCGCCCGAGCAGCCCGACGCGCTCCTTGCGGCCCTTGCCGTAGACCCGGATCTCGCCGCGGCGAAGGTCGATCGACTGGAGGCGCGCGGCGGCGAGCTCGCTGACGCGCAGGCCCGCGGCGTAGGCGACCTCGACGATCGCGCGGTC
>DATLYV010000023.1:0-13437 GCA_035574535.1 Binatia bacterium | reverse complement strand
GACGGCCGCTGACACTCGCCGCGCTGGGCCTGGCGGCGCTCGCGGCCGTCCTGGTTGCGGGCGTCGCGGCGGGCTCCGTGTTCGTGCCCGCGGGGGAGACGATCGCCATCCTCGCGCATCGGCTGCTCGGGCTGGACCTCGGGGTCCAGTGGAGCGCCGCGGCCGAGACGATCGTGTGGGAGCTCCGCCTGCCGCGGGTCCTGACCGCGACGGCGGTCGGGGTTGGGCTCGCGGTCGCCGGGGCCACGTTCCAGGGCGTGCTGCGGAACGCGCTCGCCGACCCGTACGTGCTGGGCACGGCGTCCGGGGCGGCCCTCGGCGCCGCGGTCGCGGTGATCCTGCCGGTCCGCGCGGTCATCCTCGAGTTCGGGCTGCTGCACGGGCTGGCCTTCGGGGGCGCGCTCGCCGCGGTCTGGCTCGTGTACAAGCTCTCCCGCGTCGGCGGGCACGGCCAGATGACGAGCCTGCTCCTAACGGGCTACGCCGTCGGGTCGCTGCTCGCCGCCGGGCTCGCGATGGCGATGTACGTCTCAGGCACGGGCCTGCGGCAGATCTTCGCGTACCTGCTCGGCGGGTTCGAGGCCGCCACGTGGGTGCGATTCGCCACGGCCCTGCCGCTGATCGCCATCGCGTCGGGCCTGATCGCCACGCGCGCCCGGTCCCTCAACGGCCTGCTGCTCGGCGAGGAGGCGGCGGCGCACCTCGGGGTCGACGTCCGGCGCGAGCGCGCGATCCTCCTCGGCCTGGGCTCGCTCGCCACGGCGGCGGCGGTCGCCGTGTCCGGGCTCATCGGGTTCGTCGGGCTGGTGGCGCCCCACGTCGTGCGCCTGGCTGTCGGTCCGAATGCCCGGCTCGTCGTGCCCCTCGCCGCGCTCTTCGGCGCGGTCCTGATGGTCGGGGCGGACCTCGCCGCGCGGCTCATCGGCGAGGTTCCCGTCGGCGTCGTGACCGCGGTGATCGGCGCGCCGTTCTTCCTGTCGCTGTTGCGGCGCACCCGGGCGGGGTACGAGCTGTGAGGACCGAGCTGTGACCACGGCCGCCCGCTTCGAGCGCCTGACGGTCGCCTACCGCGGCCGGCCGGCGATGCGCGACGTCGACCTCTCGATCGAGGCTGGCGACCGCGTCGCCATCGTCGGGCCGAACGGCGCCGGCAAGTCGACGCTCCTGAAGGCCCTCGCCGGCCTCCTCGAGCCCGCGGCGGGACGCGTCGAGCTCGACGGCGCGCCCATCGACACGCTCGATCGACTGGCGATCGCACGCCGGCTCGCGGTCGTCCCCCAGGTGCCGAGCCTGCCCTTCGCGACGACGGTCGAGGAGGTCATCGCCCTCGGCCGGCTCCCGCACGAGCACCCGATTCGCGGGCTTCGCCCGGCCGACCGTGCCGCAGTGGCCGCGGCCATCGATCGCGTCGGGGTCGGGCACCTCCTCGGGCGCGACGCGCGGGAGCTGTCCCTCGGCGAGCGCCAGCTCGTGCTGCTCGCGATGGCCGTCGCGCAGGACGCGCCGGTCCTCGTCCTCGACGAGCCGACCGTCCACCTGGACCTCCGCCACCAGGTCGAGGTGATGGAGCTGCTCGCCGACCTGAACCAGCGCGACGGCACGACGGTGATCGCGGTCCTGCACGACCTCGGGCTCGCGGCACATTTCTTCCCGCGCGTCGTGGTCGTGGACGGCGGCCGCATCGCCGCCGACGGCCCGCCCGGCGAGGCCCTGACGCCGGACCGCATCCGCGAGGTCTTCGGCGTCGACCCGGCGCTCATGCGGCTCTCCGCCTGAGGGGCGACCTCGCCGCCGATCCAGCAGCCATTCGCCTCGTGCACACGCCCCACGTATGAACGGGGCCGGCCGCGGCGAAGATCGGCCGATCGAGGGGAGGGTCAGGCCGCGGGGTTGCCGAGGGCGGCCTCCGTGAGCTGGGCCACGATGTCGGCGTGCTTCGCGAGGTCGACGCCGGGGCGCTGCATCGTCGCCGTCGGGCCGAAGCCGACGATCTTGTTCGTCGCGGCAAGCAGGCGGATCGCGACCGTCGCGGTGAAGACCGACAACCCCTTGGGCTCGGGCATCGCGACGGACACGCCCTCGGACGCGTCGATCGCGTCCAGGTCGAAGGCGATGTACATCCCGTCGGTCCGGTCGCCGACGACGCGGGCCCACGTCTCGAGCGCGGCCAGCCCCGCGGGTCCCGCGAGCATCCCGGCGCCGAAGAACGCGATCGGCGAGGCCGCGAGAATCCGCGACTCCTGCTCGTCGAGCACCTGGCCCCCGAGGAGTGCCGCGTCCTCCTCCTTCACGGTTGGGCCGGAGACGGAGGCCACCAGCCCAGGGTCGCCGCGGCCGCAGAGCATCGCGAACGGCATCCCCCAGACGTTGCCGGACGGCGTGGTCGTCGGGATGTTGAAGTCGCCGTGGGCGTCGAACCAGGCGATCGCCAGGCGCGAATCAGGGAAGCGGCGCTTGAGGCCGGCCATCGCGCCGGCGTGGGACGTGCAGTCGCCGCCGACGAGCAGCAGCCGTGGCGGCGCGACCGCCGGATCCTTGCCGCCGAGCGCCCGGTGGACGTGCACCACCAGCCGCGGCATGTACTCGATGATCCGCTGGCGGTTCTTCATGAACGGGTCGTCGTCGGGCGCCCAGCCGGCCTCGATCGGCGCGTCGCCGTTGTCGATGATCGGCATGTCCGCGAGGCCCTTGCGCGCCCGTAGTCGATCGAGCAGGCCGATCTGGCGGAGGGCGTTCGGGCCGCCGTCCATGCCGGGAAAATGGCCGCCGAGGGCCGTGGGTGACCCGACCATCGCGATGGTCGTCGAAAGCTCCGGGATGGGCATCGATTCGAGCATAGCCGCGGAGGGCCGCCGCGGACCCGGGACGATCGGGTCAGACGAGAGGGTCAGACGATCGGGTCAGCGGGGGCGCATCATCGACCGATGCGGATCGCGGACTTCGCCCTCGAGCGGTACTTCGCGCGGTGGGAGTTCGCGGTCGAGCACGTCGCCTGCGCAAGCGACGTCGAGGGCTGGTCGATGGCCGACCTGCTGGCGCTCGCTGACGACGATGCCATGGCGATGTGGGCGGGCCTGCGCCTCGGGTACACGGAATCGACCGGGCACCCACGGCTGCGCGCGGAGATCGCGAAGCTCTACGACTCGATGACGGCGGACGACGTGCTCGTCTTCGCCGGCGCCGAGGAGGCGATCTTCTGCCTCATGTCGACGTCGCTGCAGGAGGGCAACCACGTCGTCGTGACGTGGCCCGGCTACCAGTCCCTGTACGAGGTCGCTCGGGCGAACGGGGCGAAGGTTGCGCTCCACATGCTGCGCGAGGAGGACGGCTGGGCGCTCGACGTCGACCGGCTGCTCCGGTCGCTCCACGACGACACGCGGATGGTTGTCGTCAACGCGCCGCACCAGCCGACCGGCATGCTGCCGACGGAGGCGGAATGGCGCCGGCTCGCCTCCGAGTGTCGCTCTCGTGGGATCCGCCTCGTGGCGGACGAGGTCTACCGCTTCCTCGAGCACGACGGGGCTGGGACGCTGCCGGCCGGGGCGGACCTCGACGAACGGGCGGTCTCGATCGGGGTGATGTCGAAGACGTTCGCGATGGCGGGGCTGCGGATCGGCTGGCTGGCGACGCGCGACCGTGCGGTGCTCGATCGATGTACCCGCCTCAAGGACTACACCACGATCTGCTCGGCGGCGCCGTCCGAGGTGCTGGCGCTCATCGGGCTGCGGGCGCGCGACCGGGTGGTGGCGCGGAGCCGCGAGATCGTGGCCGCGAACCTCGCGCTCCTGGACGACTTCTTCACGCGGCGTGGGGACGCGTTCACGTGGGTCCGCCCGCGCGGCGGCTCGACCGGCTTCCCGCGGCTGGTCGACGGCGGCCCGGCGGGCTCGTCCGCGGATGCATTCGCCGCGCGCCTCGTCGAGTCGACGGGGGTGCTGCTGCTCCCGTCGTCGACGTTCGGGTTCGACGACGCGCACCTCCGCATCGGTCTCGGCCGGACGGACCTGCCCGTCGCGATCGAGAAGCTCGAGCGCTTTCTCGGGCCTAACTGACCCCGCCGCCCGCCTCGTCCGTCTCCGTCGCGGGCGGGTTCCGGAACCGGAAATACAGCCAGACGCCCATCGACACCGCGCCGAAGGCCGCGAACCAGCCGAGCGCCGCGACGAACGCCTCGGGCGACAGCTCGGAGACGTAGCCGGACATCGGCCCGATCAGGATGTGCAGGAACGCGAACAGGCTGGCGCCCCAGAGGACCGCCCAGGTCGGCCGGCTCCACCGGTAGAGCGCGTAGCCGGGCATGAAGCGCAGCGGCATCAGCGCGAACGCCGCGGCCTCCAGGCCCGCCACGAGCGTCGCCGCGAAGGCCGTGGTCAGGAGCGTCGCGCCGAAGCCGTCCGCCGGCAGCCCGAGGCCGCGCAGCCAGCCGAGCGCCAGCCAGGCGAGGATCGCCGCCGCGAGGGTCCAGAGGGTCCCGAAGAGCGTCTCGCGGCCCTCGTCGCGGGCCGAGACGTCCGTCACGAAGATCGCGCCGAGGACGATGCCGTAGAGGTACCCGGGCTGGAGGTCGAGCAGCCGCGAGACGAGCACGAACATGGCCGCGATCCCGAGGGCCCACGGCAGCGGCCGCAGCTTCCCGAGCTCGCCCGTCCGGCGCCGTCGGGCGAGGATCGGCGGCAGCTTGAAGCTCGCGAGCACGACGGTCAGGCCCACGAGGAACCCGAGGAACACGGCGATCGACCGCACGTTCGGCCCGAACCCGGGGTCGACGAACGAGCTAACCAGGGCGGTCAGCGCGATGAACAGCCACACGCCGGGGACGCCGGGTGGGTCGATGCGGACGCGCCCGAGCGCGGCCCGCACCCGGCCGAGCGGTCCCTTCCGGAACCAGCCCGCGATCTCGTCGTAGTTGTTCTCGACCGTGTTGTTGAACAGCTCCGCGACGAACCCGATCATCAGGAGCAGGAGCAGCGCCAGCACCAGGCTGCCGCCGACGGCACCGCCGTCGGCGTTGACGTCGCCGATTGCGAGGACGGAGTCCTCCCAGTGGGGCTGGCTCGGGTCGGGGGTGGGCCCTGCGGCGGGTGACTCGGAGGCGGGTGGCGGCTCCGTCGGCCCGACGGACGCGGCGGGCGCGAGCGTTGCCGTTGCGGCGGGCGTCGCGGGTGCGGGCGTGTCGGTCGGTGCGAGGGTCGGCGACGGACTCGGGCTGGCGGTCGGCGACGGCGCGGGTGTCGCGACCGGAGTCGGGGCCAGGGTGGCCTTCGCCGTGGGCTTGGGCGTCGGCTTCGGCGTGGGTGCCGGCGTGGGCGGGGCCGGCGTCGGGCTCTGCGGCTGGACGACCGCCGCGCCGACCGTCCACGTCCCACCCGGCGTGGCTCTGGACTCGACGAAGCTGCCGTTGAACTGGCAGATGCCGATGGACACCGACGGCGCCCCAAAGCCGGTCTTCGTGAGGTCGTGGACGCTGTCGACGTACGCGCCGACGCCCTTCGGGTCGCCACAGGCGAGCGCGAGCAGGTCGGTCGCCCATGCACGTGTCAGGTCGTCCGTGCCGGTTGCCGGAACCGCCTGGGTGATGGCGGCGCGGGTCAGGACGTTCGTCACCTGCCCGGATGACGGCGAGACCCTGACCTCCAGGACGAAGGGCGAGACGCCCTCGATGGCCAGGCGCCTGCAGGTGACGTCCGTCGCGGTCGGCGGGTCGCACTCCATCGCGTACTTGGCGACGGCGAGGTCGGTGACCTGCTTGACGGTGGCGGCGAACGCGAGCGCGGGGATCACGAAGGCGAGCAGGGCGGCCAGGAGCAGCGCGTGCCGGCGCGGCGGGCGCGCGACGCGGCTACGACGGGCGAACTGAGCCGACATCGCGCGCAAGTATGCGGACACGCCGGGCCGACATCCGGGCGCGGTGCGAGGGACGCTACCGGCGGCGGGCCGGCGCCTCGATCGCGCCGCGGTGCCGCGCGGTGAAGTCGCGGTCGCGGGCGTCGACCAGCTCGAGCCGGTTGCCGAACGGGTCGAAGGCGTAGAAGCGGCGCACCCCGATCGGCGCGTCGTCGTCCTGCACCTCGGCGCCGGCGGCCTCGAGCGCCGCCCGGAGCCCGTCGAGGTCCTCGACGACCAGCGCGACGTGGGCCTTGCGCGCCGGTCGGAACGGCTCCTCGACGCCGACGTGGATGTCGACCCCCGGCGCGGTGAACCAGCAGCCGCCGTGGGTGTCGAGCGGGGGCGGCTTCGGGACCTCGCGCAGCCCGAGCACGCCGCCGTAGAAGGCGCGGGCCCGGTCCTCGCCGCCGCGCGGGATCGAGAGGAGGACGTGATCGATGCCGCCGACGCGCGGCTCCGCGGAGCCCGAACCCGTCACGCTCGCTTGCGCGGCAGGTCCAGGAAGGGCAGCGGCACGACCGTCGCGCTGACCCGGCCCCGGTGGCCCTCGACCGTCCACTCGACCGCGAGCCGAGTCCCGGGCGCCTCGTATGCCGGCGGCACGGACGCGAGGCCGATCGCCTGCTTCAGGATCGGGCTCCAGCCGTGCGACGTGACCTTGCCGATCTGGCGGTCGCCCCGCGGCGCAAAGACCGGCACGGGCGAGCGGTCGACCGAGGGCGAGATGGCGGGCGGCAGGCCCTGGCGGCTGAAGGCCGCCTCGATGTCATACCAGTCGAGCTGGACGCCCACCAGCCGTCGTGAGGGCCCGCCGCGCTCCAGCTCCCGCCGGAGCGCCAGCCGCCCGACGAAGTCGCCGGCATCGAGGTCGACCAAGCGGCCCATCGCCAGCTCGAACGGGGAGTAGTTCTGCTCCGGGTTCAGGGCGCGCCGCGCGGACGTGTAGTCGACCTCGAGCAGGACCAGGCCTGCCTCGAGCCGGACGACGTCGAGGGCCAGCATGCCCGCGGGTCGGATTCCGTACGCGCGTCCCGCCGCCATCAGGGCATCCCAGGCATCGGCCGCGCGCTCCGCCGGAATCCACAGCTCGTAGCCGAGGTCACCCGTGTAGCCGGTGCGCGAGACCTCGATCGGGATGTTCGCCGGCTCGACGCCGCCCTGGAACGTCGCCCGGACGAGGTTCGAGGAGCGCCGCCGGAAGTAGCGGAGCTCGTCGAACGGCTCCTCGGTCGCCTCCTCGAGGACGGCGCGCGCGAGCGGCCCCTGGAGCGCGACGGCGGCGATCGCCTCGCTGACGTCCTCGATCTCGACGTCGAGGCCGCGGGCGTTGAGGGTCAGCCAGCGGAGCTGCGGGTCGGCGGCGGTCCAGAAGAACTCGTCCTCGGCGATCCGGTGGACGGTGCCGTCGTCGATGACCTTGCCGTGCTCGTCGCACCACGGCGTGTACCAGACCTGCCCGACCCGGAGCTTCGTCGCGTCGCGGGTGATGACGCGGTCGACGAGGGCCTCCGCGTCGCGGCCCGTGACCCGGTACTTGTAGAGCGGCGAGACGTCGACGAGCGCGGCCGCCTCGCGGATCGCGTTGTACTCGATGTCATGGGCGTCGGCGTACGCGGACGAGGCCCAGTAGCCCGACCACTCGCGCCACTGCTGCTTGCGGTTTAGCGGCGCGGTCCGGGGATGGAACGGGCTGCCGACGCTCACGCTTGCTCCTTCGACTCGTTCGACTTCGTGGGCCTGTCCGACGCGCGTCCGCGGCGCCTCCCGGGCGCTGGCTGCTCCGCCTCGGGCGACGCCTCGGCCGCCGGGCGTTCGATCGGACGATAGACCGGAACGTCGCCGCCGGGCGCGGGCCACCGGAGCGGCTCGCGGCCTCCGACTGCCTCGTCCGTCGGGTGTCGCGCCTCGCCGGCCCCCGGAATCCTGACCGATGTGTCCGCCAGCCCGAGCGCAAACGCCGCGACGAGCAGGATGTCCGCCACCCCGCCGAGCAGGCCGAAGACGAGGCTGCTGCCGACGCCCAGCTGCCCCGGTGCCAGCCCGAACGCGAGCTGGATGAGCACGACCAGCGCGAGCACGAGGGAAGCGACGTGGACGAAGGCCTTCAGCAGCACCGCGCCGGTGGCCGTCGTGGTCGCGGCCGTCGGGCGCCGGACATCGCTCGTGCCGCGGACCACGATGCGGGCGAGGTACGCGGCGGCGAGGATCGGCAGCGGGCCGATCGCGTTCACGAGCTGGACCCGGGTGTTGAGGCCAGGGTCCCCAAGGTCGACCGGGGTGACGACGAACCCGAGCAGCGTCGTCAGGATGGCGGACGCGGCGATCACCCACAGCACGACGTTCGAGAGGCCGAGCTGCACCTGGCTCGGCACGGACTGCGTGAGGTCGGCGAGGCCGAGGGCGAGCAGGGCGTAGCCCGCGGTTCCGCCGGCGATGCCGAGGACGCCGACGAGCGCCCACAGCGTCATGTCGGCGCCGAGGGGGACGAGGAGCGTCAGTGGCAGGGTCAGGAGTTCGGCGAGGCCGAGGGCCACGGCGCCCCAGAGGACGAGCGGCGTGGCTTGGGCCGCGTCCGGGCGGCGCCACAGGACGGCGACCGGCAGCAGCACCAGCGCGAGGTGGGGGAGGTAGCCCAAGAGGGAGATGGGCTCGGCGATGTCGATCGGCGGTGGGAGCCCGAACAGGCCGAGCACCCGGGCGAGGAGGTCGACGAGCGCGGCGACGAGGAACGCCTGGGCGAGGACCGGGAGCGCGGCCCAGGCGCGCGTGGCCGCGTCGGCCCCGGGGACGCGGAGGGGCTCGACGACGCCGGCACCGGGATCGAGACCGCCCCCGGGGGCGCGGAGGGGCTCGACGACGCCGGCACCAGGATCGAGACCGCCCCCGGGGACGCGGAGGGGCTCGACGACGCCCTGCCCGGTCGACTCGGCCGGGAGCGGCGCCGTGGAGGACCCGGGATCCGTCACGCCCGCACGATGGCCGCGACGGCCGCCGGCGTCAATGCTCCCGCAAGGCCGGCCACCCGCACCCGCGTGGCCGACCGTCCGCGCCCGTGGTGCGCTCCCGCGGCCTGCTTTGCCGCGGCGCACCCGCTGCTGCGGGTCGGGTACAGTCGGCGCGGTTCCTGACGGCGTCCCGACGGCGGAGGTCCGCGTGCCCCAGCGCTATGACGCGATCGTGATCGGCGGCGGCCACAACGGCCTGGTGAGTGCCGCCTACCTCGCGCGCGGGGGGCTGAAGACGGTCGTCCTGGAGCGCCGCCACGTGCTCGGGGGCGCGGCGGTGACCGAGGAGGTCTTCCCGGGCTTCCGCTTCTCGGTCTTTTCGTACGTCGTGTCGCTGCTCCGGCCCGAAATCATCCGCGAGCTCGACCTGCCGCGGCACGGCCTCGACATCCTCCCGCTCGACGGCACCTTCACCCCGGTCTACGAGGGCACCGGCCGCACGCCCCCGAAGGACGGCAACGGCAACCCGATCGGCACGGGCGACTACCTCTGGCGCGTCAACGACCACGGTCGAACGGTCCGCGAGCTGCGGCGCTGGTCGCGGCTCGACGCCGAGGCGTACGAGGAGTACGGCCCGCTCATGGTCGACATGGCCCGGTTCATCAAACCGATCCTCGGGATCGTGCCGCCGGACCCGGCCTCGATCGACCCTCGCCCGCTCCTTCCGCTCGGCGGGCTGCTCCGGAGCTTCCAGAAGCTGACCGAGCGCCAGCAGGCGGTCTTCGTCCAGCTCATGACGATGTCGGCGTACGACTTTCTGACCCAGTGGTTCGAGACCGACCCGCTGGTCGCGACGATGTCGGCCTCGGGGATCATCGGGACCTACCAGGGGATCAAGTCGCCGGGCACGGCCTACGTCCTGCTGCACCACTACATGGGCGAGATCGACGGGGCCTTCCGCGCCTGGGGCATCCCGAAGGGCGGCACCGGCGGCATCTCGAACGCAATCGGCGATGCAGCGCGAGCGAATGGCGCGGAGATCCGCACGGAAGCGCCCGTCGCCACAATCCGGGTCGCGGGCGGGCGCGCCAGCGGCGTCGTCCTCGAGTCCGGCGAGGAGCTCGAGGCCGACACGGTCATCTCGACGGTCGACGTCCGCCGGACCTTCCTCGACCTCATGGAACCCGGCACGGTCGATCCGGAGTTCGAGGCCGAGGTCCGACGCTTCAAGTTCCGCGGCTCCTCGGGGAAGGTCAACCTCGCGCTCGACGCGCTGCCGAGCTTCACGGCCCTGCCGGGCGAAGGCGAGCACCTCCGCGGCGCGATCTCGATCTCCCCGACCGTCGACGACATGGAGCGGGCGTACGACGACGCCAAGTACAACCGCTTCAGCGTGAAGCCCTATATCGACATCGTCATCCCGACCCTGGTCGACCCGTCGATGGCCCCGCCGGGCAAGCACGTCATGAGCTGCTTCGTGCAGTACGCGCCGTACAAGCTCGACCCGTCGCTCGGCACCTGGGACGAGCAGCGCGAGGCGTTCGGCGACGCGGTCGTCAACCGGATCGCCGAGTTCGCGCCGGACCTGCCTTCGAAGATCCTCCACCGCCAGGTCATGACGCCCCTCGACATCGAGCGCACGGCGGGGCTGTCGGAAGGCAACATCTTCCAGGGCGAGCTCTCGCTCGAGCAGCTGTTCTTCAGCCGGCCCGTGCCCGGCTGGGCGCGCTTCCGGACGCCGATCCGCGACCTCTGGCTCGGAGGGTCCTCGACCCACCCGGGCGGCGGGATCATGGGTGCGAACGGCCGGATCGCCGCCCTCGAGGTCCTCCGCTCGAAGCGGCGCCGCCCATGACGCCGCCGATGCCGCGTTCGTCCGCTGCCGTGGTGGCCGCCCGAGTGCCGCGGACCGCCGTCCCCCCGGGTGGCGCAGCGGCGGCCGCCGCGTCACGAACCGCATCCTCAGCGCTCGACGCCGATGTGCCGGCTTCCGAGCCAACCACGCCCGATGCCGGGATGCGCGTGTTCGCGAGGACGCAAAGCCGCCGCCCATGCCGGTGCGGATCGGAGACATCTGACGCCGTCCAGGCGTGCTCGTCTGTCGACAATCCGCATGGACGTTCGCGGGGGGAGTCGATTTCGCTGAGCCTGGAACACGAACGATCGGGGGGCTGGGCCATGGCGGGCGGTGCCTCCGGGGGCGGCGCACGGGTGGGCATGCCATGAGCGGCCCGCGACCCGACGCGTACTGGGACGCCGCGATCGTCGGCGCCGGGCACAACGCGCTTGTCACCGCGGCGTACCTCGCGAAGGCGGGGCTCCGGACGGTCGTGCTGGAGCGGCGCGAGCGGGTCGGCGGCGCGGCCGACACCACCCAGCTCGCGAAGAACATCCGCGTCCCGACGCTGGCCCACACCGTCGGGCGGCTGCGGCCGTCGATCCAGAAGGAGCTCGAGCTCCGGCGGCACGGGCTGTCGCTGGTTGCGCCGGAGGTCCGGGTCTTCGCGCCGCAGCCGGGCGGCGGGGGCGCGGTGACGCTCTGGGCGAACGCGACCCGGACCGCGGGCGCCCTCGGCGCGGACGGCGACGGCTACCTCCAGTTCGACAGGCGCGTCCGGCTGCTCGGGCGGTTCCTCGACGAGCTCGGTCGATCGACCCCTCCGGACATCAAGTCGCCCGGCCTCGTCGATGCGCTCGCCGGGCTGCGGCTCGGCGCGGCGTTCAAGGGCCTCGGCCGCGACGGTTCGCGGACCATCCTGCGCGTCCTGCCGATGGCCATCGCCGACCTCGTCGCCGAGTCGGTCGAGGACGACGCGCTGCGGGGCGTGCTGGCGTGGCGTGGGGTCCGCTTTGGGGCCGTCGGCCCGTGGTCCGCGGGCACGGCGGCGATGCTCCTGCTCGACGCCGCGGGCAATGCCGGCGGCGCCGCGGGCGAGACGGTGTTCGCGCGGGGCGGGGCCGGCGCCCTCTCGGAGGCGCTGGCGGCGGCGGCCCGGGCGGCCGGAGCGACGATCCGCACCTCCGCGCCGGTCGCGCGCATCACGACCCGCGACGGGCGCGCGACCGGCGTCGTGCTCGAGGACGGCGAGGAGATCCAAGCCCGCGCGGTCGTGTCAGGCGCGGACCCGAAGCGGACGCTGGTCGACCTCGTCGACCCCGTCGCGATCGGCCCGTCGCTCGGCTGGCGCGCGTCGAACATCCGGACCCCGGGCGTCGTTGCGAAGGTCAACCTCGCGCTGAAGAAGCTGCCGACGTTCCCCGCCGCGGCCGGGGACGAGTCGCTGCTGCGCGGCCGGATCGTGGTCGCGCCGGGCATCGACCCGATGGAGCGTGCCTTCGACGCGACCAAATACGGGCGATTTAGCGACCAGCCGATCCTCGAGGCGACGATCCCGTCGCTCGCCGACCCGTCGCTCGTTGAGGGCGCCAGGGCCGGCACGCACGTCATGAGCGTCATCGCGCAGTACGCGCCGTACTGGCTCCGCGACGGCTCCTGGGACGAGGCGA
This sequence comes from Binatia bacterium, assembly GCA_035574535.1. Taxonomy (GTDB): domain Bacteria; phylum Chloroflexota; class Limnocylindria; order Limnocylindrales; family CSP1-4; genus UBA5189. The sequence goes on along the minus strand of DATLYV010000023.1, from coordinate 1,099 downwards.
CCGGTGGCCGCGAGGCGTTCGGCGACGCGGTCGTGGCGGTCCTCGAGTCCGTGGCCCCGGGGATCGGCAAGCTCGTGAGCCATCGCCAGGTGCTCACGCCGCCGGACCTCGAGCGGGAGTACGGGCTCACGGGCGGCCATCCACTGCACGCCGAGGCGGGCCTCGACCAGTTCTTCGTCTGGCGGCCGCTGCTCGGCCACGCCCGCTACCGGCTCGGGCTGGAGCGGCTCTACCTCTGCGGCTCCGGGGCGCATCCAGGCGGTGGCGTCACCGGTGGCCCGGGCCAGAACGCGGCGCGCGAGATCATGCGTGACCTCCGGCGCCGAGGCTGAGCTCGCCCACTCGCACGCCGACGACGAGGCGGCGGCCGAACGACACGCCGTCTGGGTCTCGCGGGTCACCGCGGTCGCCCTCGCCGGGTTCAGCCGGGCCTGGGTCGCCGTCGTGGCGCTCGCAGACGCCCGGCTCTACGAGGTTTGCGGCAGGACCCTCGGTGGCCGGGTCGTCGATGGGCGCGTCGATCAGCCCTCAGCGTCGGGATCTCCCGCGACGGCCGGGAGGCGCCGTGGATCGCCGTCGTCGCGGGCCGCAACCTGCTGCTGCTCGCGCTCACGGCGTATGGTGCAGGGTTCGGCGCACTTCCTCGTCCGCCTCCGCGAACCGGCTTCGGAAGCGCCGGCGATCCTTTCCGAGCGGTACGCCGCAGCCACCTGAGCTTCCGCGCCCACGGCGCGTGGACCGAGCCGTGTCGTCGAATATCGCCGGCAGCGATCCAGCGGGGCCGAACCGGGCGATTTCCCAACGACCATCGCCCCTGGAAATGCGCGACGACTCGCTCAGGCCTGACACCGCAAGGCTGCATCCCGAGCCGAGCGGGCGACGGGATATCCCGGCGTCCGCGCCGCAGTCGAATCGCTCGAATGACCGGCTCGAGCGCGTCAGCGATTGCTGGGAGCGATATTCGACGGTGAACCGCACCCTCGCCGCGGACCCGTGCAGCAGCCCCGTGCCGCAGCCCCGTGCCGCAGCCCCTCCCCGCAGCCCAGTGCCGCGGCCCCCGTGCCGCAGCCCCGTGCCGCGGCCCCGCGCCGCAGCCCAG
>DATLYV010000022.1:0-2025 GCA_035574535.1 Binatia bacterium | reverse complement strand
GCCGCGCCGACCGCTGGGACGCGCCCGCGCCGCGTCGCGCCGCCGCTGCCACCCCGACCGCGCGCCCCGCGGCGAAGCAGAACGCCGACGTCCTCCGCCGCGAGCGCCACCAGCCGGACTACTCGATCCTGCTCGCCGTCGTCGCCCTCGCCGCGTTCGGCATCCTGATGGTCTACTCGTCGTCCGCGATGTCGGCGTACATCGCCCGCGACGACACGTTCGCGATCGTCGGGCCGCAGATCTTCTGGGGCGCGCTCGGCCTCGTCGCGATGGTCGCGGTCATGCGGATCGACTACCGCTGGCTGCGCCTCGTCTCCGTGCCGGGCTACGTCGTCGCCGTTGCGCTGCTGGCCCTCGTCTTCGTGCCGGGCCTCGGCCGCGTCGTCGGCGGGTCGGCGCGGTGGCTGGTCCTCGGGCCGCTGCCGGCCGTCCACCCGGCCGAGATCGCCAAGCTGGCCCTCATCGTCTACCTGGCCCACTGGATGGCCAACCGAGGCAAGCGCATCGGCGACTTCCGGTCCGGGATGATCCCGTTCCTGCTGATCGCGATGCCCGTGATCCTGCTGATCTTCAAGGAGCCGGACCTCGGGACGACGATCGTGGTCACGCTGACCGCGTTCACGATGTTCTTCGTCGCCGGGGCCAGCCTGTGGCAGCTCGGTGCGCTGGGCGGGCTCGGCGGCCTCGCGGTCGCCCTCGTCGGCGTGAGCCTCCTGAAGGACTACCAGCTCCAGCGGATCCAGACGTTCCTCGACCCGTGGGCGGACCCGCTCGGGACGGGCTTCCACACGATCCAGGGCCTGCTCGCGCTGGGGCTCGGCGGGATCTTTGGGAGCGGACTCGGCGAGAGCAAGCTGGCCGGCGGCCTGTACCTCCCGAACGCCTGGAACGACTACATCTTCGCGATCATCGGCGAGGAGTTCGGGTTCGTCGGCGCGGGCCTGGTGATCGTGCTGTTCCTGCTCCTCGCCTACGCCGGCGTGCGGACGGCGCTGCGCGCACCCGATACGTTCGGGGCCCTGCTCGCAGCGGGGATCACCGCCTGGCTGTGCTATCAGGCCTTCATCAACATCGGCGTCGTCGTGGCGCTCCTGCCCGTCACCGGCATCACGCTGCCGTTCATCAGCGCGGGCGGCTCGTCGCTCCTCGTGAGCTTCGCCGCCGCGGGGGTGCTGCTGTCGATCTCGCGGGAGACGGTCGAGATGGAGGTCCGGCGGGGCCCCGCCGAGGGCGACGACGATGACGACGACGCGAAGGCGCGGAGGACCGATGCGACTGCTGATCGCGGCCGGCGGGACCGGGGGGCACATCTACCCGGCGCTCGCCGTCGCGACCTCGCTCCGGCGACGACCCGGCGGGGCTGAGCTGGCCTGGGTGGGCGGCCGGCGCGGGCTCGAGGATCGCCTCGTCCCGCCGGCCGGGATCCCGCTCCGGCTGCTCCTGCTCCGGTCCCTGCGGTCGGTCGGGCGGGACGTGCATCTCGTCCTGGATCCCATCCGCCTCGCCCTGTCCGTCCCGCAGGCGCTCTGGCTGCTGGCCCGCCGCCGACCCGCCGCGGTGTTCACGACCGGCGGGTACGTGGCGATCCCGGTGCTGCTCGCCGCCCGGCTGCTCGGCGTCCCCGCCCTCATGTGGGAGGGCAACGTGGTGCCCGGGAAGAGCGTCCGCGCCACGGCCCGGCTCGCCTCGGCGCTGGCCGTGTCGTTCGAGGCGACGTGCGGGGCGCTCGCGGCGACCGGCCGGCCGTGCTTCGTGACCGGGACGCCGATCCGGGATGTGGGCGCGGCCGCGCGTGGCGGCGGGGCGGCAGCGCGCGAGCGACTGGGCATCCCGGCGGGGGAGCGGGTCGTCCTCGTCTTCGGCGGCTCGCAGGCCACGAAGCGCCTCAACGACGCCGTCGCCGGCGCGCTGCCGCGGCTCGTGGAGCGGGCCACGGTCGTCCACGTCACGGGGCCGGAGGGCCTGGCGGCCGCGGAGGCGGGGCGCGAAGCGCTCCCGGAGCCGCTGCGGGCGCGCTACCGCCCG
>DATLYV010000021.1:0-4395 GCA_035574535.1 Binatia bacterium | reverse complement strand
GAGGCGGGTTCGCTCAGGCGGCCGGCTCCGTCGGTGCGGTCCCGGCGGCCGCGGCGACAGCGGCCGCGTCGCTGGCCTCCGACGGCGCTGGCGCGCGCTTCCCGACGAACCGCAGGCCCAGCTCCTCGAGCTGCCCGGGCTCGGGCGGCGACGGCGCCTCGAGCATCAGGTCGGTGCCGGACTGGGTCTTCGGGAAGGCCATGACCTCGCGGATGTTCACCTGCTTCGAGAGCAGCGCCGCCCAGCGGTCGATGCCGAGGGCGATGCCGCCGTGCGGTGGCGCCCCGTAGTCGAACGCGTCGAGCATCGCGCCGAACTTCTTTTGCATCGCCTCGAGGCTGTGGCCCTGGAGCGCGAAGGACTTCTCGAGCAGGTCGCGGCGCCAGATCCGCACCGAGCCGCCGCCGAGCTCCCAGCCGTTGAGGACGATGTCGTACTGCATCGCCCGGGCGAGCCCGGCCGGGTCCCGGGGCGAGGGCCGGTACGGGTCGCCGGAGGCCGTCACGAGCAGCTCCTCGTCCTCCGGCAGCACGCCCGAGAACGGATTGTGGGTCGCGTGCCAGCGCTCGTTCTCGGCGTCCCACTCGTACATCGGGAAGCGGGTGACCCAGGCGTACGCGAGGACGTCCTCGTCCGCGAGTCCGAGCTTCGTGCCAAGGTCGACGCGGAGCTTGCCGAGCACCTCGTTCGCCACCTTGACCGCGTCCGCGACGATCAGCACGAGATCGCCAGGGCTGGCGCCGGCCTGCGCGACGAGCCGCTCCGCGCCGCCCTCGCCGAGGAACTTGGCGATCGGGCCCTTGACCGTGCCGGTCTCCTCGACGGCGAGGTGCGCGAGGCCCTTCGCGCCGTACCGCTGGGCCGCCGCGGTCAGCTCGTCCGTCTCGCGTCGGGACGCCCCGGCCAGCCCTGGCGCCACGAGGGCCTTGACGACGCCGCCGCCCGCGAGCGTGTCGTCGAACACGCGGAACCCTGACGCTGGCCTGCCGTCCGCGCCGACCAGCGCGGGGGCGAGGTTCACCAGCTCCAGCCCGAACCGCAGGTCCGGCTTGTCCGAGCCGTAGCGGTCCATCGCCTCGGCGTAGGTGAGCCGCGGGAAGGGCGTCTGGAGCAGCGGCCGCTCGGGCACCACCGTGCGCGACACGTCGATGACCATCGACTCGACGAAGTCCATGACCGCGGCCTCGTCGACGAAGCTCATCTCGACGTCGAGCTGGGTGAACTCCGGCTGGCGGTCGCCGCGGAGGTCCTCGTCGCGGAAGCAGCGCGCGATCTGGTAGTAGCGGTCGATGCCCGCGACCATCAGCAGCTGCTTGAGCTGCTGCGGGCTCTGCGGGAGCGCGTAGACCTCGCCGGGCCGCAGCCGCGACGGGACGAGGAAGTCGCGGGCGCCCTCCGGCGTCGCCTTGACCAGGTCCGGCGTCTCGACCTCGACAAACCCAGCCTGCTGGTGCGCGACGTGGATCGCGTGGACCATCCGGCTCCGGAGCACGAGCCGCTTCGCGATCGCCTCGCGCCGCAGGTCGAGGTAGCGGTACTTGAGCCGCAGCGACTCGTCGATCTGGGCCTCGGGGTCGTTGATGTAGAACGGCGGGGTCCTCGACTCGTTGAGGATCCGGACCTCCCTCGCCTGGAGCTCGACCTCGCCGGTCTCCAGGCGCGGGTTCTCCGTGCCCGGGAGCCGCTTCGCGACCTTGCCCGCGACCGTGATGACGAACTCCGATCGGACCTTCGAGGCGACCTCGTGGGCCTCCGGCGCGTCCGCCCGGTCGATGACGACCTGGGTGATGCCGTAACGGTCCCGGAGGTCGAGGAAGATCAGGCCACCCTGATCGCGCCGGCGGTTGACCCAGCCGGACAGTCGCGCGTCCGTGCCGGCGTCGGAGGCGCGCAGCTCCCCGTTCGTGTGCGTGCGGTACGGGCTGGCAAACGCGCTGGGAGGCATGGCCCGCGTATGGTATCGGCGCCATGCCCGAGCGCGCGGTCCTCCTCATCCGACGTCGCCGCCCGATCGGTGAGCCGGACGATCTTCAGCCGGGTCCCATGCCCGGCTTCGCGCTGCTGCGCGGCACGAGGGGCGCCGGCCGGGCCCTCCACTCGCTCGCCGCGCTCGGGCTGCCGTTCCGGAGCGTCGTCCAGGCGGTCTGCGACGCGGATGTGGGCGCCGCCCGCCTGGACGCGCTCGACGTGGGGCGGCGGTTCCGGACCGTGATCCTCGGCAGCCACCTCGTGAACACCCCCGACGAGTCGCTCCGGCGGGCCTGGCTGCAGGCCGCCGCGCGCCACGCGACCGAGGACGGCGAGGTGCTCGTCGAGCACCACCCCATCGACTGGGCGGAGACCGCGGCCGACGAGCCGGCCGTGCCGGGCGGGAGCCTCGGGATGGTCGAAGTGCGCCGCGACCCGCCGTTCGTGTCGGCCGTGTCCGTGTTCGACGTCGGGGGCCGCGGGGCGCGTCAGCCGTTCACGGCGCGGGTGCTGTCCGAGGAGGAACTGGAACGGGAGCTGGACGCGGCCGGACTGGAGCTGCGACGGCGCCTCGGACCGACGTGGATCGCCGTGGGGTTACCATCGCCCGAGTGAGCGCACCCTCCCCGATCATCGAGGTCGACGGGCTGCGCCGCGAGTTCGGGAAGCTGACCGCCGTCGACGGCGTCTCGTTCGACGTGCAGCGCGGCGAGGTGTTCGGCTTCCTGGGCCCGAACGGCGCCGGGAAGACGACCACGATCAACATGCTCTGCACGCTGCTGAAGCCGACGGCCGGGACCGCCACGGTCAACGGCTTCGACGTGAGCCGGCAGCGGAGCGAGGTCCGCCGCTCCATCGGCCTCGTCTTCCAGCAGACGACGCTCGACGAGTACCTGACCGCGGAGCAGAACCTCCGCTTCCACGCCTACGCCTACGCCGTGCCCGCCGAGGTGCGCGAGCCGCGGATGCGCGAGCTGCTGACGATGGTCGAGCTGTGGGACCGGCGAGGCGGCAGCGTCCGGACGTTTTCCGGCGGCATGAAGCGGCGCCTGGAGATCGCGCGGGGCCTGCTCCACCACCCGCGGGTGCTGTTCCTCGACGAGCCGACGATCGGGCTCGACCCGCAGACGCGACGCCACATCTGGGACTACCTGCTGCGCCTTCGCGAGGCCGAGGACCTCACGATCTTTCTGACGACGCAGTACCTCGACGAGGCCGAGTTCGCGAACCGGATCGCGATCATCGACCGGGGGAAGATCGTGGCCCTCGACACGCCGGATGCGCTGAAGCGCTCGATCGGCGGCGACCTCATCACCTTTTCCACCACGGACCCCGAGGCTGGCGTCGCGGCGGTCCGCGAGCGCTACGGGATCGAGGCGCAGGTCCGCGACGGCACGATCCGCTTCCACGTCGACCACGGGGATGCGTTCCTGCCGGAGTTCGTCCGGTCGTTCCCCCACCCGATCGAGACGATCAGCCTCGCCCGCCCGAGCCTCGACGACGTGTTCCTGACGCTGACGGGCCGCGAGATCCGCGACGCCGAACTCGACGCGAAGCAGCAGCTGCTCGCGCACGCCGGGCGGTGGGGCCGGTGACGCCGCTGCGGCGCGGGCGGGCGGCGACGGTTGCGGCCGCGGCGCGGAGAGGCGGCACGTGAGCGAGATTCTTCGCGGCACCTGGGTCGTGGCCTACCGGGAGCTTTTGCGCTTCGTCAACGAGCGGTCCCGCGTCGTGTCGAGCCTCGCGTTCCCGCTGATGTTCCTGGTCATCTTCGGCGCCGGCTTTGGCCAGATCATCGGCGCGCTCGCGCCGGGCGTGGACTTCATCGCCTTCATGTATCCGGGCATCGTGGCCCAGTCGGTGCTGACGAGCTCGCTCTTCGCCGGCGTGTCGGTCGTGTGGGACCGCGAGTTCGGGTTCCTGCGCGAGATCCTCGTCGCGCCCATCGGTCGAACGGGGATCGTGCTCGGCAAGGCCATCGGCGCGACCGTCACCGGGCTGCTCCAGGTCGCGCTCATGCTCGTCCTCGCGCCGATCCTGGGGGTCGAGGTGAACCTCGAGATCCTGCTCGGGCTCATCCCCGTCGTCGTGATCCTGTCGCTGGGGCTGTCCGGGCTCGGGATCCTGATTGCGTCGTTCATGACGAGCCAGCAGGGCTTCCAGCTCGTCATCCAGCTGCTGATCTTCCCGCTGATCTTCCTCGCCGGCGTGTTCTTCCCGGTCGACAACGTCCCCGACTGGCTCGAGGTGATCTCCAAGGTCAACCCGCTGACCTACGGCGTGGATGCGATCCGGCAGATCTTCCTCGGGCCGCTCCCGGGGATCGGCGTGACGCTCGGCGACCACACCGTCACGCTCGGCGAGGAGCTCGCGATCATCGGCGCCCTCAGCGCGCTGCTCCTCGGCGCCGCGGTGGTCGCCTTCAAC
>DATLYV010000020.1:0-5904 GCA_035574535.1 Binatia bacterium | reverse complement strand
CGGCGCCTGAGCGCGAGGACCACGAGGAGGCTCCAGAGCAGCAGCGCGCCGTCGACGCGCGGGTACCAGAGCAGCGATTCCCAGCCATCGGGGGGTGCGTCGGCGAACGGGATCGCCGCGCCCAGCAGGACCGCCGAGGCTCCAGGGATGGCCGAGCCTCCGCGCGGGGTCCTTCCCAGCTCCGTGGCCGCGACGAACAGCGGCAGCAGGCGACCTGATCGGGGGCGGCCGAGCGTTCGAGGCAGCCAGGCGCCGACCCGGTCGGGAGAGGGCCCGGTGCTACGATCGCCGGCATGCTGGACCACGAAGAGAAGTTCCTCTTCAAGGAGGAGATCCTCTCGCTCGCGAACGCCCTCGGCGAGCCGGGCGCGCTCGACAACGTCGAGGACCTCCTGACCGACGTCATCACGTCGCCTCGCTTCGATTCGGAGGTCTTCACGCTCGAGCGGAGCCTCCAGGTGATGCTCGGCGGCCGCGCCGGGACCACCCTGGTCGGGCTGCTGACGGTCGCCCCCGAAGTGTTCGACGAGGTAGCCGAGGTGCGGATCGCGCCGGAGGTCCACGAGCGCCTCGTCGCGTGGCGGGCCCGCTTCGGCCTCGCCATCGACAACGCCCTCAACTTCCTGAACAACCCCGACGGCATCCAGGGCCACAACTTCGCGACCCAGATCGCGCACGTCGAGGACCGCCGCGTCCTCCAGGGCCGCCTGACGCTGGTCCGCTACAACAACGAGCCGCAGTTCTTCGTCGCCGACGCCGCGGTCTTCCTGGGCCTCGTGGCCGACATCATGGAGCGCCTCGGCCCGTACCTCGAACCCGAATCGGTCGACGCGGAGACGCTCACCCGCCTTCGCGACGGCGTCGCGCTGATCGAGCGCAAGACCGGCACGCGAACCTAGGCGGCCGGAGCCAGGCGGCAGGCGCCAGCGGCCCGAACAAGAACGCGCGCCGATCGGTCGATGCGACAGGTCTACCTCGCGGCCACCGGCCAGAACCGCGGCAAGACGACGGCCGCGCTCGGTCTGTTCGACGGCTTCGTCGCGCGCGGCCTCCGCGCCGGGTTCATGAAACCGGTCGGCCAGCGGACGGTCGACGTCGACGGCCTACCGGCGGACGAGGATGCCGTCCTGATGCGCGCGACCTTCTCGCTGCCGGAGCCGTTCAGCGTCCTCAGCCCGGTCCACATCCCGCGCGGCTTCACGAAGGCCTACATCGCGGGCGACGTGGTCGAGGACCTCGGCGCCAAGATCCGGCGGGCGCACGCCGCGTTCGCCGGGCACGACATCCTGCTGGTCGAGGGCACGGGCCACGCGGGCGTCGGGGCCGTCATCGGGCTCTCGAACGCGGCGGTCGCGGCGAGCCTCGGGACGCCGGCGATCATCGTCAGCGAGGGCGGCGTCGGCCGGCCGATCGACGAGATCGTCCTCAACGCGGCGCTGTTCGCGAAGGAGGGCGTGCCGGTCGCGGGGGCGATCGTCAACAAGGTCGACGTCGACGCACAGCCGGGGATCGCGCGCGTCCTGGAGCGCGGCCTCGCGCCGTACGGGATCCCGCTGCTCGGCATCCTGCCGATCCGGCCGATCCTCTCGAACCCGACCCTCGAGATGATCCTCGAGGGCCTGGCCGGTGAGACGATTCACGCGACCGGCGACCTCGAGCGCGTCATCGACGGCGTCGCGATCGGCGCGATGGAGCCGGGCCACATGCTCGAGCGGGTCGGGCCGAAGACGCTGGTCATCGTCCCGGGCGACCGCGAGGACGTGATCCTGACGCTGACGACGGCGCACCTCATGGGCGCGCCACGGTCCGGGCCCGGGGACGAGGCGATGCGGCCCTCGCTGCAGCTCGACGACGGCCACGCCGGCGCAGCGATCGGGCTCGTGCTGACGGGCGGCTACCGGCCGCGGAAGGCGGTCATCGAGGCGATCCGCCGGGCCGACCTGTTCGCCACGCTCGTCTCCCACGACACCTACACGGTCGCCTCGGAGGTCCACGACCTGCTCGTGAAGACGCACCCGGCGGACGTCGAGAAGATCGAGCTGATCAAGGACCTCGTGGCGGCCAACCTCGACATCGACCGCATCCTCGAGGTCGCCACGGAGGCGCAGGTGTCCGCGTGAACCTGAACTGGCCGGACGCGTCGCCTCGACCAGCGTCGTACAGCAGGCGCATGGTTCCTCCGGGTGATCAGGCGGGGGCGGCGGTGTTGCGCGCCGCGGGTCGTCAGGGGAGCGGCTCGTTGTCGATGAGGCGCGTGGAGCGGAAGCGGACGGCCATCGACAGCAGCGCCGGGCCGTCGACCCGGTCGAGCTCGCGGAGCGTGCCGATGTCGGCGACCGAGACGTACTCCGGGCTCGCGAGCGGCTGCGAGGCGAGGACATCGCGCATCGCCTGGCGCAGCGCTTCGCCGGAGCGTTCGCCCGCCTCGTAGCGCTCGCGCGCCGCGAGCAGCGCACGGCGCAGGACAGGTGCGGCCGCGCGCTCCTCGGGCGACAGGTGGACGTTGCGGGACGAGAGGGCGAGGCCATCGGGCTCGCGGACGGTGGGGTGGGCAAGGACCTCGGTCGTGATCGCGAGGTCGCGGGCCATCTGGCGGATGACCAGCAGCTGCTGCGCGTCCTTCTGGCCGAAGTAGGCCCGCTCGGCGCCGACGACGTTGAAGAGGATCGAGACGACGGTCGCGACGCCGTCGAAGTGGCCGGGGCGGGCGGCGCCCTCGAGCGGCTCGGCGATCGCACCGACGTGGACGATCGTGTCGAAGCCTGGCGGGTAGACCTCCTCGACCGGCGGCGCCCAGACGAGGTCGGCGCCCTCCTCGGTGCAGATCGCGACGTCGCGGGCCTCGTCGCGCGGGTACTTCTCGAGGTCCGACGGATCCCCAAACTGCTTGGGGTTGACGAAGATCGAGACGACAGTCGTGGCGTTCTCCGCGCGGGCCCGGTGGATGAGCGCACGGTGTCCGTCGTGGAGCCAGCCCATGGTCGGGACGAGGCCGACGGGCCTTGGGGCGTTCGCGAGGGCCTCGCGGAGCTCGGCGCGGGTGCGGACGACGCGGGTCTGGCGGTCGCCGGGAAGCGCGGGTGCATCCGCGGGTGATTGGCGGGTGATCACAGGGTGAGGCTACGCCAATCGGGTGGTGATCGGGCGCGGGTAGGCTGCGGCCATGCCTACCGACTTGGCGCTCGACGACAGACCGCGCTGCGCGTGGGGCGGCGCCTGGGGCGACCCGCTCATGCGCGCCGACCACGACGAGGAGTGGGGCCTCCCTTCGCGCGACCGGGCGCACCTGTTCGAGATGATTGCCCTCGAGGGCGCCCATGCCGGCCTGTCGTGGACGACGATCCTGCGGAAGCGCGAGGGCTACCGGACGGCGTTCGAGGGGTTCGAGCCGGAGCGCGTCGCGGCGTTCGCCCTCGACGACGTCGACCGCCTGATGCTCGACCCGGGGATCGTCCGGAACCGAGCGAAGATCGAGTCGACGATCGACAATGCCCGCGCGATCCTGGCGCTCGAGTCACAGGGGATCGACTTCGTCGAGCACCTCTGGTCGTTCGTCGGCGGGTCGCCGAAGCAGAACCGCTTCGAGCGGATTGGCGAGCTGCCCGCCGAGACCGCCGAGTCGAAGGCGCTCTCGTCGGACCTCAAGCGGCGCGGCTTCCGGTTCGTCGGCCCGACCACGGTGTACGCATTCATGCAGGCCGTCGGCATGGTCAACGACCACACCACCGGCTGCTTCCGCTACGCCGAGGTGGCGAAGCTCGCCTGAGGGACCGCACATCGGCGCGGCGGTCCGCACCTCCCCGGGCTCGACCGGCACGGAATCCGTCACTGTCGGCGCAGACCGACATGCGACGGCTGGCACGCTTCGCAAACGACCCGGGAGGTGGACAGGCGAGCGCTCGCCGCGCCAGGGCCGCACCTCGTCGGCCGGAGCCGACATGCGTCGCTCGGCCCGCGTGTTGCCTGCCGAGGCGGGCCGCCTCCGCGGTCGGATGTCGGCTGGGGCCGACACGAGCGGAGGAGCGGGGCTCGGCAAGGGGCGCGGAGGGGAGCGAACGCCAGGCTGGCGGCGGAGCGGCTCGGCTGGAGGTCTCCGGAGGTCGCCGGACGTCGCCGGAGGTCGCCGGACGTCGCCGGAGGTCGCCGGAGGTCGCCGGACGTCGCCGGTCGCGAAGCTGGCCTAGAGGTCGCGGTCGAGGGGGATGAGCGCCTCGACGGCGGACGGGGCGCGGTCGTCGGCGTGGCGGCCGAGGGCCTCCTCGAGCACGGTGTCGTCCATGCGGACGGTCTCGGCCGGGCCGGGGAAGCGGCCGGCCTTCACGTCCTCCATCCAGCGGCGGGTGGCGTCGGCGATCGTGCCCTGGAGGTCGGCGTAGGCGCGGGCGTGCTTCGGGTGGAAGTCGCCCAGCCCGAGCATGTCCGGCATGACCTGGACCTGGCCGCTGCAGTGCGGGCCGGCGCCGATCCCGATGGTCGGGATGCTCAGCCGCTCGGTGATGACCGCGGAGAGCTGCTCCGGCACCAGCTCCAGCACGACCGAGAAGGCGCCCGCCTGCTGGACCGCGATCGCGTCGGACAAGAGGGCCCGCGCGGCGTCGCGCGACTTGCCCTGGACCCGGACCTTGCCGCCCATGCCGTGCTGCGACTGGGGCGTCCAGCCGATGTGGCCCATGACCGGCACACCCGACTTCACGAGCGCCTCGATGATCCGGGCGCTCCGGACGCCGCCCTCGATCTTGACCGCCTGGGCGCCGCCGTCCTGCAGGAACCGGCCGGCGTTCTCGGTCGCCTCGTCGGGGGTGGAGTAGGAGAGGAAGGGCATGTCGCCGACCACGAGGGCGCGCTTCGTGCCCCTGACCACCGCCCGGGTGTGGTGGAGCATCTCCGCCATCGTGACCTTGACGGTCGTCTCGTAGCCGAGGACGACCTGGCCGAGCGAGTCGCCGACGAGGAGCATCGGGATCCCCGCGTCGTCGAGGATCCGGGCGGTCGGGTAGTCGTAGGCGGTGAGCATCGGGATGGGCTCGCCGTCCGCGTGCATGCGCGCGATGTCGCTGACGGTCAGCCGGCGGACGGGCTCGGATGTCGCGCTCATGTCGTTCCTCGTTCCGATGGTGCGGTGCTCCGGCCAGTCTGCGCCGCCGCGTCCCGATCGTCCAATGCTCGCGCCACCCGGTCGAGGATCCTGTCCGCGACCTCGCGCTTGCCGAGCAGTGGCAGCTCGTCGGCGCGGCCCGCGCGGTCCAGGATGGTGACGCGGTTCGTATCGGTCCCGAATCCGGAGCCGGGCTCGGCGACGTCGTTCGCGACGAGCAGGTCGACGCCCTTGGCCCGGAGCTTCTCCGCGGCCCGCTCCAGCGACCCGGTCTCGGCCGCGAAGCCGACGAGCACGGGGCGGGCGGCGGGGTCGGTCGCGGCGGCGGATGCGCCGATCTCCGCCAGCAGGTCCGGCGTCGGCGCGAGCTCGAGCGTCAGGCCGTCGCGGCGGGTGATCTTGCGGTCCGCGGGCCGGGCTGGTGTGAAGTCCGCGACCGCCGCGGCCATCACGAGGGCGTCGGGTCGGTCGGCCATCGCCTCGGCGAGCGCGGCCCGCAGGTCGGCGGTGGACTCGACCCGGACCACCCGTGCCTCGGCGGGCAGCGGGACCTCGACCGCCGCGGCGACCAGGGTCACCTCGGCGCCGCGGGCCGCCGCGGCCTCCGCGAGCGCGACGCCCATCTTCCCGGTCGAGCGGTTGCCGATGTAGCGGACCGGGTCGATCGGCTCGCGCGTCCCGCCGGCGGTCACAACGATCCGTCGTCCGACGAGGTCCGCCTCCCGCGGCTGCCCCTCGGCGAGCGGCGGGCGCGCGGCCGGGTCGGGCTGGCGGATCGGGCGGTCGCCGATGGCCGCGACCACCGCATC
>DATLYV010000019.1:0-3078 GCA_035574535.1 Binatia bacterium | reverse complement strand
GAGGTCCGGCGCCGCAACCCGTGGCCGCGCTGCCGGGCGGGACCGTGCCGGTGGCGGGCAACGGGCACGCTCCCGGGAACGGCCACGGCGCGAACGGCGCGCGAAACGGTGGGCCCGCGGCGGGCTTCGATCCCCGCACGTTCGTGCCGGGTCGCCGCCCCGAGATCGAGTACATCTCGCCGCTGCGTGGCGGGGTCATCCCGGAGGCGGGCCCCCTGGAGCGGAAGCCCGCGGCCGCGCCCGCGTCGACGCTGCCGCGGATCGCCCCGGCCGAGCCGGTCTCGACCTACGCCGAGCCGCCGGGCCAGGAGGAGTCGGTTGACCACGACGTCGAGCCGGCGTTGCCCGACGAGGCACGTTCCCGCGTCGCCGCGGCCGCCAGCGCCGAGACGGCGCCGGTCGAGGCGATCCTGCCGGGCAGCGCCCTGCACGTGCGCTTCGCCTCCGCCCCCGCCCAGCAGGTGGTCGAGGCGTTCAAGGTCATCACCCAGCTCGTGCGCGAGCGACCAGGCGACACCCAGGTCGTGGTCCACGTTCCGGCGCCGGGTGGCCGCCCCCACCTGATGTCGCTGCCGCGCCGCGTCGCCTACGACGCCGAGCTGCTCGCCGAGGTCAAGCGCCGGCTTGGGGAGTCGTTCGTGCAGCTCACGGTGGCGCCTCCCAGCTGAGCGTCGGGCTGGTCCGGCGCCGAGCCGTCACCAGCGGCCGTACGCGGGATGCCCTTCGCCGACCGGCACGAACACCGCCCGGCCGCGCGCAGTGACGACGCCGTCCGCATGCACCTCGGTCTCGACCGTCACGCGGTCCGGCGCGACCTCGACCGGCCGTCCCACCAGGCGCAACGGCACCGTCGAGGGCGTGGGCCGGCGGAAGCGCACCGAGTACTCCGCGGTGACCGTCGAAGGTGCCTCCGTCGCCCAGCCCGCAGCCATGAGCGCCGCGATGGCCGTCCAGTTCGAGTGGCAGTCGATCAGCGTGCCGAGGATGCCGCCGTTGACGTAGCCGTCGAACGCCTCGTGCTCCGGGCGGGCCTGCCACTCGGCGACGACCGTCCCGTCGCCCGCCTCGAAGCTCCGGATCCGAAGTCCGGCGGCGTTCTGCGGTCCGCACCCGAAGCATCGACCTTCCGGCGCGAATCGTTCCTGCAGCGAGGGTCCGTCCACCTTTTCGGAGTCTAGTGGCGCCCGATGCGCGGAGGACCCCACGGATGACCGACCGATCGATGGACACGTGCACCATGACCGGCTGCGGCAAGCCCGCGGCCTTCACGGTCACGCTGTCGGTGCCCGTGGACGTCGCCGGCCCGGGGCCGTCGCCGGCCCGGGCGGCGTGATGAACAAGGCGCGCCCTCCGACATCGCGCGCTCTCCGACGTCGCGCGCTTCCCGGCGTGCGCCGACCACGTCGACCACATCGCCAAGGGCTTCTACGGCGCCGCCCACGCGCTCTCTGGCACGGTGACGGCCTCGGAGCGCACTGCCTCGTGAAGTCGTGGTGGTACCGGGGGAGGGATTCGAACCCTCATGGGGTTGCCCCCAATGGTGTTTGAGACCATCGCGTCTCGCCTATTCCGCCACCCCGGCGTAGCGGGAATCGTACACGTCGCCTTGCGCGCGACCAAGACGTCATGGAACACGTGTTCGAGCTGGACATTGCGTCCGCGCCGGAACGTCCGAGCCCGTCCCGTCGCGGATGAGGTGCAACTGCACCCGCGGGTTGGCCGCGACGTTCGCGACTCGGCGCGCCTCGTCGATGCCGCAGACGAGGACGCTGTCGCCCTTTCAGGCGTACCAGACCGGCCCCGTCTGCGGCTGGCCGTGGCGATTCACGCTCGCGATCCAGATCGCGAGCTCGTCCTCGAGCCGCTTGATGGCCCGCCGGCGGTCCTCCTTCTGGCGGTCGAACGGCATGCTGGACGCCCTTGTCCGGAGTGGTCGGCATGGTCCCGGAACCATCCCGTCCGCGCCCGCGTCTGGCGCGGAACCGATGCTAGACTCGCGGCCGCTTCCACTCGCCGTCCGGAGGACACCCCCGCCCGTGGAGGACCTTCGCGCGACGACGGTGACCGATGATCCCGTCCAGCGCCGAGACCTGATCCTGCTCGAGCGCGCCCGGGAGGGCGACCTCAACGCCTTCAACGACCTGGTGCTCGCCTACCAGGACATGCTGTTCGCGCTCGTCGTTCGCATGGTTCCCGATCGAGACCAGGCGTCCGACGCCGTCCAGGAGGCGTTCTTCAGCGCCTACCGGAACATGGGCGCCTTCCGCGGCGGCAGCGTCAAGTCGTGGCTGAGCCGAATCGCGATCAACGCCGCGATGGACGCCCAGCGCCTCAAGAAGCGTCGTCCCGCGGACCCGTACCCCGAGCTCGAGGACGACACCTGGCAGCCCCCAGCCGACGCCTCCGCCGACCCGGTGACGACCTCGCTGGCGACCGAGCGCCACCGCGCCCTGCACGCAGCCCTGGCGAAGATCACGAACGACCAGCGGACCGCGATCCTGCTCTACGACGTCGAGGGCTACGACTACGCGGAGATCGCCGAGATCACCGGTGTTTCGGTGGGGACGGTGAAGTCCCGGATCCACCGCGGCCGGCTCGCGCTCCGCACCCACCTTGCCGATTCGATGGACCTGTTCCGTGGCTGACCAGCATCCGACGGACGACCCCGCGCTGTCCCAGGCCGCGCGCCACACCCTCCACGACGAGGAACTCGTGGCCGCGTACGCGGCCGATCCCGACGAATCCGAGGGCGCGACGCGCGCGAAGGCCATGATCGACCGCTGCGCGACCTGCGCCTCGATCGCGGCCGACATCGCCGCCATCACCGGGGCGATGCGCAGCCTCGGCCGCGCGGAGGCGGTCGCGGCGACGATCCGCGCGCCGCGCGACTTCCGCCTCACGGCCAAGGATGCCGCGCGACTCGGCCCGGTCCCGGTCGCGGCCGCGGCATCGACGCCGACGCCCGCGCCCAGCTCGACGCCCGCGCCCCTGGACACCCAGACGCCCGCCGGGGCCCCCGAGCCGGTGCCCGCCCAGCTCTCGATGGCATTCGAGGCGGACGAGGCCGCGGCGGTTCCC
>DATLYV010000018.1:0-5668 GCA_035574535.1 Binatia bacterium | reverse complement strand
GCGAGGAGCGCGGCGGTCACCGCCCCGCCAGCGAGCAGCAGCGTCGCACCGGCGACGGTCACCGCGACCTGCCCGGTGAGCGCGCCCGCCAGCAGGCCCGCGACGCCGAGGTCCAGGGCCGCCAGGCGCGCGGACGCGGAGCGGCCGAGGATCCTGTGCTGGCGCGCGTGTCCTGCAACCGGTCGAGGGGCGCGCCGCCCCGCCCCGCGTTCAGCTCGATCGCCGGCAGCGGCTCGTCCCTCGGGGCGCGTGACGGCCCCCGGCCTCGCCGACCCCGACACGAAACAGCCGAGCGGGTCGCCCCGCTCGGCTGTCGATCTCCAGGCCCGGGGAGGACGCCGGGCCGAATGTAGTCAGGGGGTCAACTGGCGCCGCCCTCGTCGTCACCGTTGCCCTCGAGATCGAGGCCGTCGAACGGCCCGCCGGGGTGGAACCACGGCCCGCTGTCGCCGCGGGGGCCCGCGCGCCCGAGGTCGCCGGCGGCGATCCGCTCGGCGTTGATCGTGTCGTCGCCGACCAGCTCGCCCTCGGCGATCAGGACCATCCCGACCTCGATGTCGGCCAGCGTGGCGTCGTCGCGGTTGACGCGGATCTTCGTGTCGTCGGCGACGTTCACCGTCGCGGTGGAGCCGTCGCGCCGCTCGACGGTGATGGTCGAGCCGTCGATCGCGGTCACCTCGCCGCCGAGTCGCGGCAGGACGACGGTGATCGCGTCGATCGTCCATGTGCCGTCGTCCTCGCGGGTCTGGCGGAACGCGATCGTGTCGCCCACCTTGAGGTCACCGAGAGTGATCTCCTCGCCGGCCTTCCGGTACTCCGTGCCGTCGTCGACGGTGATCGTGCGGGTCCAGTCGTCCTCGGTCCGGAGCGAGATGTTCGAGCCGCTGATCGCGGTGATCTCGATGCCGCCGAACACGAAGCCGCGCCCGGCGCGCGGGCCCGGGAAGCCCGGATGGCCGCCGTGGAGGTCCTCGACCGTCGCGTCGTCGGTGGTGCCGTCGGTGCCGGCGGCGAGGGTGCCGTTCGGCCGGAACGTCGACCCGAACAGCAGGATCGCCGCCGCGATCAGGGCCGCGACGCCGATGCCCAGCAGCCCGACGCGAGCCCACGCCGCGTGCGCGTTCGGCCGTGCCGCGACCGCAACGGGGCCGGGCGCCACCGAGGACGCCGGGGGCGCATCGCCCGCCCGCGGCTCGGGGATGGACGGTTGTTCGTGCATGGTCGGTCTCCGCTTGCGTGCTTGCCGCCGTCGCTGGCGGTTCCGTCATGCCGAAGCCTCGCGCCCGAGCCTGACAAGTTCCTGAGAATCGGTGCACGATTCGGCGCATGAACGACCTCCGCCAGATCGCCCCCGACGAGGATCCCGTCTGCGGCATGCACGTCGACACGGCCGGCGCCCGCGAGAGGGGCCTCGCGCTTGAGCACGACGGCCGCGAGTACGTCTTCTGCGGCCGGGGCTGCTTCCTCGATTTCAAGGACAACCCGCAGCAGTACCTCCAGTCCGACTACAAGCCCTCGATGTAGCGGGCTGGCGGCGGCCCGCCGCCCGGCGGGTCCGGTCGCGCGCCGCCCGGCCGTCCTGGCGTCCCCGGCCGCCCTTGCGACCCCGGCCGTCCTGGCGTCCCCCGGCCGCCCGTGCGACCCCGGCCCACTGCGCGCCTCGGGCACAGTCCTCCCGAGCTCGTGTGCCGAACGTCGCTGCGGAGGGCCGGATCGCCACGCGCCACCCGCCGGCCGACGGTTACGGCGTGAGCCACACCGGGTATTCGGTCAGGTTCTGCTGCGAGCCGTCGGCCGCAGACAGGCTGTAGACCTGCAGCGTCCCGCGGCCGCCGGCGGTGACGTTGTAGGGAATGGTTTCGTCGAACGTGCCCCAGCAGCCGGTGCCGCAGCTGGCCATGACGTTGCCCTCGGCGAGGACGCGGCCCGCGGCGTCGAGGATGCGGGCGCGGAAGGTCGCCTCGAAGACGTCCGCCAGGCCGACGATCCGCGCCGGATTGGCGAGCACCGCGCCCCACGCCGGGCGGTCGACGAAGATCGCCGGCAGCTGGTCCGTGTAGTCGTTGCGGCCGACCGGCTCGTCGAGCACGACACCCTGGCCGCTGAAGACCGTCACCGGCTCGCCATCGAGCTCGAACCGGACGCCGTCGACCGTCGGGAACTGCGTCAGCGTGTAGACGACCTGCGCGAGGCGCCCGAGCACCGAGGCCGTCCCGCCGCCCTGCTCGAACTCCCGCGACAGGTTCACGATCGCGATCCGGTCCTCGATCCGGAGGCCGAGGAAGCGCGTGTCGACGGGGATCGTCGTGTACATCGCGGGCCGCGCGCCGAGTTCGGCCTCGTTCGGGCCGCGGAGGAGCGCCTGCATCGCCGCGGCGCCGACGGCCGGGGTTCGCGGCAGCTCGCGGAGGACCGGCACGAGCCCGGCGTTGTCCGTGAAGCTGCCGAGGAAGAAGTAGACGCGGAGGGTCATCGTCCCGGGGTCGCTCGGCGAGGGACCGGGCGTGCCGGGGGCGGGCGTCTGGGTCGAGGGGGAGCCGCCTGGAGTCGGCTCGGGCGTCGGGATGTCGATCTGCGGCGAGTCGCTCGGCGGCGGCGCGACGGTCCCGAGCTCGCCCGTGCGCGGGCCGCAGGCGGCTGCGATCGTGGCGAGCGCGAGGAGCGCGAGCAGCGGGATCGGGCCGAAGGTTCGACGGTGGGCGCTCATGGTCGGGCCTCGCTGGCGGATCGACCGCCCGGACGACGAACGCCTCCGGGGCTTCGATCGGTCATGGCCTAAGCCTCCACGGCCCGCGAATCGCCCGGATCGCCGCCAGGTAACGAACCGGTCACGGGCAGTCGCAGCGCGACCTCGAGGCCGCCGCCCTCGCGGTTCCGGGCCTCGAGGCGACCGCCCAGCAGCGCGGCGTGCTCCGCGGCGATGGCCAGGCCGAGGCCGGAGCTGCCGCCGGTGCGCGACGCGTCGGCCTTGAAGAACCGGTCGAAGAGGCGCGGCAGCGCCGCCGGGTCGACGCCCGGACCGCGGTCCGCCACGTGGACGACCGCCTCGCCGTCCGCCCGCTCGACCGCGACCTCGACTGGCGCGTCCGGGGCGTGCAGGCGCGCGTTGTCGAGCAGGTTGCCGACGATCCGGTCGAGCCGCCGCACGTCGCCGGCGACGACGACCGGCTCTGCCGGCACGCGGAGCGACGCTCCGGGCAGCCGCGCGCCGACAATCGAGCGGACGGCCGCCCCCAGGTCGAGCGGCTCGGTCGCGGCCTGCTCGGCGTGGGCGTCGAACCGCGACAACTCCATGAGGTCCTCCACGAGCGAGCGGAGCCGGCGCACGTCCGCCACGAGCATCTCGGCGGCCCGCCGTGCGTCCGGCTGGAGGCGGTCGAGGTCGGCCTCGATCAGCGCGGCCTCGCCGAGGAGGGCCGTCAGGGGGGTCCGCAGCTCGTGCGACACGTCGGCGACGAACTGGCGATTCCGCCGCTCCGAGACCTCCAGCCGACTGACCGTGTCGGCGAGGGAATCGGCCATCCGGTTGAACTCGGCGGCGAAGCGCGCGAACTCGTCCGCGCCGCCGACGGGCACCCGCGCCGAAAGGTCCCCGGCCGCGATCCGCGCCGCTGCCTCGCTGCCAGACCGGACCGGGCGCAGGATGCCCCGCGCCACGAAGCCCGCCGTCGCGAGTGCAAGCGCGACCGCGACGAGCGCGCCCGCGAGCAGGCCCAACCGGAGCTGCTCGAGCGCCGTCTCGACCGTCTCGGCCGCGAACACGAAGTAGAAGTCCGGCCCGGCGCCGTCCGGGCCGGCGACCGGTGCGCGGCCGCCTACGACCAGCGACGGCCGCCCGGCCAGCGGCTGCCAGGAGTACGCCAGGCGGCCCTGGGCCACCGCCGCGCGGACGGACGCCGGCACCTCATCCAGCACGGCGGGCGGCAGCTGGAGCGGCGCCGAGCGGTCCGGCGGGAGGCCATCGCGGTAGTCGACGACCGTCTCCACGCCGCCGCGGAGCCGGAACGCCTCGGCGAGCCCGCTCGCCCCGTACGCCTCCCGGGTCACGCCGTCCGGCAGGCGCTCGGGGACCAGCACGGTCAGGTTGAACTGGGCCTGGCGCTGCGCGTCCGCGAGCAGGCCCTCACGCAGCCGCGCGTCGACGAAGGCGGACGTCCCCAGCCCGATCGCGGTGACCGTGACCGCGACGAGCGCGACCAGCGCTGCGGCGAGGCGGGTGCGGATGCCCCGCACGTCGGCCCGCGCGGCGTCAGCGCGGCGGGCGCGCGGCCTTGTAGCCGGCGCCGCGCACGGTCAGGATCAGCTCGGGGTTCACGGGGTCGGCCTCGACCTTGGCGCGCAAGCGCCCGACGGCCACGTCGACCAGCCGCGAATCGCCGAGGTAGTCATAGCCCCAGACTCGGTCGAGGAGCTGCTCACGCGACAGGACCTGTCCCGGCCGCTGGGCCAGCTCGGCCAGCAGGTCGAACTCCGTCCGGGTGAGCGGGATCTCGCGGCCGTCGCGGGTCACGGATCGCCCGGCGACGTCGATCATCAGCGGTCCCAGCGTCAGCGGCGCCGGCCCTGCGGCCTCCGCGGCGCGCGTCCGGCGCAGCGCGGCCCGGACCCGGGCCACGAGCTCCGGCATCTCGAACGGCTTCTTCACGTAGTCGTCGGCGCCCGCCTCGAGTCCGACCACGACGTCGATCGTGTCGCCGCGGGCCGTGAGCATCACCACGGGCGTCGTCGACTCGCGCCGGATCTCGCGGCAGACCTCGAGCCCGTCCTTGCGCGGCAGCATCACGTCAAGGAGCACGAGGTCCGGCGCGCCGCGCCGCCACGCCTCCAGGCCGGCGACGCCGTCGGCGGCCGCCTCGACCTCGAAGCCCGCCGCGCGGAGGCCCATGGCGGTGACCTCGCGGATCGACGGGTTGTCCTCGACGAGCAGGATCCGGGCGTCCATCGCGGCGATCCTACCTGCCCGGTCGCGCGATTCGAGTAACGGCTCGGTCGCGGATCGCGCGCCCGGTCGCGGATCGCGCGGCGTGGCACCATCGGGCGGCCGTGACGACCTTCGACTTCGACGCCTTCGACGTCCTGACCTTCGACTGCTACGGCACGCTCATCGACTGGGAGTCCGGGATCCTCGCCGCGCTTCGGCCGATCCTGGGCGCTCACGGCGTCGACGCGTCCGACGAGGCGCTGCTCGAAGCCTTTGGCCGGCACGAGTCGGAGGTCGAGGCGGGCCCGTACCGGCCGTACCGGGATGTCCTCGGCGAGGTCCTCCGGTCGATGCTCCGGCACCGCGGCCAGGAGCCGACAGCCAACGAGGTCGCCGCGTTCGGCGGCTCCGTGGCCGAGTGGCCGGCCTTCCCGGATTCCGCGGCGGCCCTGGCGCGGCTCCACGAGCGCTTCCGGCTCGGCGTCATCACGAACTGCGACGACGACCTCTTCGCCGCCTCGGAGGCCAGGCTCGGGATCAAGTTCGACTGGGTCGTCACGGCCCAGCAGGCGAAGCGCTACAAGCCGAACCCGCGCGGCTTCGAGCTCATGTTCGAGCGGGTCGGGCTGCCGCCGTCCCGCATCCTGCACGTCGCGCAGAGCCTGTTCCACGACCACGTGCCTGCGAAGCGGCTCGGGCTGACGACCGTCTGGGTCGACCGGCGGGCCGGCCGGCCCGGCACTGGAG
>DATLYV010000017.1:0-59181 GCA_035574535.1 Binatia bacterium | reverse complement strand
GGCGTCGCATCGACGCGGCAGTGGGAGCGGGCGGTTGTGGCAGCTACGCGGCAGCCGCGCGACCGGGAGGGAGCGATCGCGGCGCGGCAAGGGCAAGGTCGCAGCTGTCGCCGAGCGACGCGATCGACGTGGCGGGGTCAGCCCGACGGCGCCGACGGAGGCGCGACGCTCGTCTGGATCGGCCTGGCGCCGGGCGGGAGTCGCCGATCGGCCCGGTCCTTCACCCACGCCGCGCCCAGCAGTAGCGCCTGGAACGACAGCGACAGCCACGCCAGCGCCGCGAACACGGTCGCCAGCGTCCCGAGAAGGGCCGCCGCTCCGATCAGCCGCGGCGCGAGGAACGCGAAGAGCCGCGCGACGATCGTCAGCACCAGCCCGATCGTGATCCCGGGTACCAACACGGACCGCCACGGCGGCGCGGGCACCGGCACGACCCGGTAGACGAGGATCGTCGCCCCGATCGTCGCAACGACCGGCAGCAGCCCCAGGGCGATTTGGGCAACGAGCCCGAGGATCGGGATCACCCCGCCCTCGGCCGCACGCTCGAGCAGCTCGAGGACGCCGGCGAGGAGCGTGCTCAGCAGGATCGCGCCGATCATCAGGCCGACCGCGGCGATCGCGCCGAGGTTGCGCCTGAGCACGCCTCGGGCGCGCGAGCCGCCTATGACCCGTGCGATCGAATCGTCGAACGCCACGGCGAACCGGCTCGTCCCCCAGAGGAGCAGCGCCGCGCCGACGATGGACACGGGCGCGGCGTCGCGCGCCACCTGCTCGAGGACTGCCTCGATGACGTCGCGCAGCGGCGGCAGCACCCCGGCGAGGACGTCGACGACGCGTGCTCGCTCAGTCGGGTCGGCGACGAACAGGCCGGCGATGCCGGCCAGGAGCAACACGCCGGGGACGATCGCAAAGAGCGCCGCGTACGCGAGACCGCCGGCGAGCAGCCCGCCGCCGGCCGCTCCGTAGCGGTCCAGGATCCGGCGGCCGGCGGCGACCGCGGGATGGGCCAGGACTGGCGCGAGGCGCCACCGGAGCCCCTCCAGGAGATCGGGGGGCCGCGGCTCGCTCAGCCCTCCAGGTCCTCGAACAGCCCGGGCTGGAGGTCCGCGGCACGCACGCGGCGGGGCGGCGTCACCAATGCCCGGATCTCGCCCCGGCGGACGAAGCGGCGCCCACCCAGCTTGATGCTCTGGACCTTGCCAGCCCGCGCCCACGAGCCGATCGTCGACGGCCGAAACCGGATGTTCGCGGCCTCGAGGATGCCTGCGGCCTCCTCCAGGCTGATCCAGTCCGACGCAGCCGGCACCTCAGCCCTCGCTGGCCGTCGAGGCCGCCGTCGAGCCGCCCGAACTCCCCGCGCCCGAGCCGGCGCCGGCGGCGCTCTTCGAATCGCCGCCCGAATCGGCCTTGCCGTCGGACGTGCCATCCACCTTGCCGTCAGAAGCCGCAGCGGCCTTCGTCTTCGTCCCGCTGTTGCCCGCGCGGTCCTTCTTTGCCCATCCGGAGCCCTTGAAGTGGACCGCGGGCGGCACGAACGCCTTGCGCAGCGTCCCCTCGGTGCCGCACGCCGGGCAGAAGCGCGGCGACGGCGCGTCGATGCCGTGGATGAACTCGGTCGTGGTCGAGCATTCGGAGCAGATGTAGTCGTAGATCGGCACGTGAAGCGCAAACCTCAGGTGTGGAGCATCCGCATGCCGCACTTCGGGCAGTAGGCGGCGCGGGGGTGGACGTTGGGATAGCCGCAGTGCTGGCACGTCAGGCCCGTGCCGACGGCCGCCGGGGCGCCGCCCACGGCCCCCGGGCGGTCGATCGAGGCGAGGCCGCTCGCCTCGCCGCTCTCGAGGATGTTGCCGAGCAGCCGCCCGAGCAGCCGCGTGGCGTTCCGGTCCGTGTCGCCGCGGGTGCCCTTGCCGCCCCACCCGACGACCCCGCGGAGGATCAGGTCGCCCGTCGCCTCGTCCCAGTGCGCGGCCACGCCGCCCACGATCGAGGCGTACTCCGGGTAACCAGCCGGGTCGACCTCGCCGTCGAGGAGCGCGCAGGCGAACGTGTCGTACGCCAGGTCGATCGCGTCCATCGACTCGAGAACGAACAGGGCGTGCCGGGTGATCGGCGAGGCGTTGCCGTGGGCCCGCAGCCACTCGATCGCCTCCTCGGTCCGGATGATGCTGGGCGACGCGAGGGCGAGCGACGTATCCCGCGGCTCGACGACCTCGACGGGCGTGAGCGCCACGTCGGCGAGCATCTGCGGCAGGGCCGCGAGGACCTGCGGCCCACCCGACATGCGGATGCCGGTGCTCGTCTTGGCGCCGTACGTCAGCCGGAGCTGGTGGTCCTGGGCGACCGCCTCCTCCGGCACCGGCGCGGTCGCGCCGGCTGGTGCGGGGACAGCAGCCTTCGATGCAGGGCTCCCCGAAGCCTTGCGTCGCAGGAACTCGAGCGGCACACCAATCTCCAAGATCAACGGACCGTGAACGCCGGAATCGTACCGTGCTCCGTGGTGGCGCTTCGGCGGCACCGGCCGGCGCGAGCTCAGGCGGCCGTCAGGGCGAGACGGCGACGAGCGCCTCCAGCGGCGCGAGCTCCACCCGGGAAGGCAGGGCGTGCCCGTCCGCGCCGCGATGCGTCGACAGCGCAAGACGCCATGCTCCCCCGCCGGGCGCAGCGGGCACGCTGATCGTGGCGCGCGGGTCGCCGAAGTTGAGCGCGACGAAGGCGTGAGATTCGCGACCCGCGCCGGCGTCCCCACCGCCCACCGCGTCGCGCGTGTACGCGAGCACGTCCTCCGGCCCGACGTCGTGCAGCGCCTGCGAGCCGACCTGCAGCGCCGGCGTCACCCCTCGGAGGGCGATCAGGCGGCGGTACCAGGACAGGATGGAGCCGGGATCGGCGGACTGGGCCGCCACATTCCGGGTGCCGGCGTCCGGCGGCAGGGGCAGCCACGGGTCGGCGGTCGAGAACCCGGCGCCGGGGCCCGGGCGCCAGGGCATCGGGCCGCGGGCCTGGTCGCGATTCCACCACGGGAACAGCCAGCTGGACCGGCGCGCCGGCGGGTCGAACGCCTGGCTGTTCGGGATCTTCAGGTTCCGGAGGCCGAGCTCCTCGCCGTAGTAGAGGAACGGCGTGCCACGCAGCGTCAGCAGCAGCGCCGCCGCGACCTTCGCCCGAGCGTCGCCGACGGCCGCCGGCAGCCCGTCGCCGTAGCGGCTCGCCTGCCGCGGCTGGTCGTGGTTCGAGAGGACGTTGGCTGGCCACCGCTCGGGCCCGAGCGCCGCGTCCCGCGCCGCGATGGACCGCCGGAACGCGGCCGCGCTCCAGGGCAGCTGGATGAACGCCCAGTCGAACACCAGGTGGCGCGGCGCAATGTACCGCGCGGCCTCCGCGAACGAGCCGTCGAACAGCTCGCCGACCGTCATCCGGCCGGGTCGCGCGTCGACCATGGCGCGGAGGTCCCGAAGGAGCGCGTCCATCTCGGGCTGGTTGCGGTCGTACAGGTGGCGCTGCCAGGTCCACGCGCCCCGGCGCCCGATCCGCCACGGGTTGGAGCGCAGTTGCACGTCCTTGAAGAAGGCGTTGAAGACGTCGAGCCGGAAGCCGTCGACCCCGCGCTCGAGCCACGTCCGGGCGACGTCGAGCAGGGCCTCGCGGACCGCCGGGTTGCGCCAGTTCAGGTCGGGTTGCTCGGGCAGGAACGTGTGCAGGTAGAACTGCTCGCGGCGCTCGTCCCACGTCCAGGCGGAGCCGCCGAACCACGAGCGCCAGTTGTTCGGCGGCCGGCGCTTCCCGAACAGCGTTCGGCCGGGTGAATCGCGCCAGATGAACCAGTCGGCGTACGGCCCGGTCCGGCTCGACCGGGACGCCTGGAACCACGGGTGCCGGCTGCTGGCGTGGTTCAGGACGAGGTCGAGGATGATCCGGATGCCGCGCCGGTGGGCCGCGTCGACCAGGCGGTCGAAGTCGGCGAGGGTTCCGAACTTCGGGTCGATGCCCACGTAGTCGGCGACGTCGTAGCCGAAGTCGAAGTCCGGCGACGGGTAGATCGGCGAGAGCCAGATCGCGTCGACGCCGAGCGACTCCGGGCCGCCGCCGACGTGATCGAGGTGCTCCGTGATCCCTGCCAGGTCGCCGATCCCGTCGCCCGAGGCGTCGGCGAAGCTCCGCGGGTAGATCTGGTAGACGATCCCGCGCTGCCACCAGTCGCTCTGCGATGTCGCTGGATTGCCCGCGCCCTCGGCGTCGCGCGCATCCGGTGTGTTCTCACGTGAGGGTTGAGCGTGCTGCTGCGGTGGCACAACCTGATCCTCTGACAATCGGAGCGGTCGGTGCTTGACGAGGTCCCCGCTGGCCCCTACTAATACGCGTTACTAACGCGCGTTAGCGAGGCACGCGTTAGTCTGGAACGCGCCGGCCGGTTGGGCAACCCTCTTCCGCGACACCTGGCAGCTTCAACCCCGGCGCACCTTGCGGAGTGGCGTCGGCGTGCATGTCAACCGGCCGAGGAGCAAGGACGTGGCGGCGCTCGCGGGCGTCTCGACGACGACCGTGTCGTTCGTGCTGAACGACCGCGCCGGAGCGGCGATCAGCCCGGAGACCCGGCGCCGCGTCCTCGAGGCCGCCGAACAGCTCGGCTACCACCCCCACGCCTCCGCCCGCGGACTCGCCGGCGGCCGCAGCAACACCCTCGGCCTGGTCCTCCGGCAGTCGCCCGAGCAGGTCGCCGAGGATGCGCTTCTCGCCGAGACCCTGCGCGGCCTGTCCGCGGCGGCCCGCGCTGCCCGCTACCGCGTCCTGGTCGAACCGCTGGGGGCTCGCGACGGCACCTACACCGACCTGATTCGCTCGCGCGGCACGGACGGGCTCGTCGTGTCCGGCCCGCGCGTCGACGACGAGGAGCTCGGCCGGCTCGTGGCCGACGGCGCACCGGTCGTCATTCAGGGCTCGCTCCCCGGCGTCGACATCCCCAGCGTGGACGTCGACAACGTCGCGGCGGCGCGGGCAGCGACGAGCCACCTCATCGAGCTCGGCCACCGGTCGATCGCCTGCATCACCAACGCCCCGTTCCACTACGCGGCGGCGCGGGAGCGACGCGACGGCTACCGCATGGCGCTCGAGGCCGCGGGCATCCCGTTCGACGACACGCTCGTGGTCGAAGCCAACTTCGACGCCGCCAGCGGGCGACGGGCCATGTCGCGGCTGCTGAATCGCGACGACATCACGGCCGTGTTCGCGGCCAGCGACGTCGTCGCCTTCGGGGCGATGGCTGCCATCCGCGAGGCCGGGCTGCGGGTGCCCGGGGACATCGCCGTCGTCGGCTTCGACGACATCCCGCTCGCGGGGTACTTCGACCCGCCTCTCACGACCGTCCACCTGCCCGCCCATGACCTTGGGCGGGCGGCTGGCGTTGCCCTGCTCGACCGGATCAACGGGCGGCCCGTGGAACGCCGCACCGTCCTTCCGACCGAGCTCGTGATTCGCTCGTCGACGGCCCCACCGCCGGCGACGGGACGGCGCTCCCGGGACGGCCCCCAGCCGAACTGAAGGAGCCCGCGGCCTGGTGGACCGCGGAAACCCCGGAGGAGTGGCGGCACCGCCGAGCGTGTCGCCGGCAAGCAAGAGGAGTCACGAATGCAGATCACCAAGCACCGATCGCCGGTCCTGGCCGTGCTGGCCGGGGCAGTGCTGATCGCGGCCTGCACGACGCCGTCGGGCACGAGCGCCCCGGAGCCGTCGTCCCCCGGCGGCGCCACGACCGCTCCGGGCGCGACCACGGGCACCGGTGGCGAGGACATCTCCGGTCAGGAGGTGACCGTCATCGGGACGTGGGGCGGCGCGGAGGAGGAGTCCTTCCGGGCCATGGTCAAGCCGTGGGAGGACGAGACCGGCGCGACGGTGAAGTACACCGGCACCCGCGACCTCAACATCATCCTCTCGAACGGCATCCAGTCGGGCGTCCTGCCCGATCTCGCCGGCCTCCCCGGCCCCGGCCAGATGGCCGAGTACGCCGAGGCGGGCGCGCTGATCGACCTCTCGACCGTGCTCGACATGCCGACCTACACCTCCGAGACGGCCCCCGCGCTGGTCGAGCTCGGCACGGTCGACGGCAAGGTCGTCGGCGTGTTCATCAAGAGCGCCGTCAAGGGCCTCATCTGGTACAACCCGTCGGTCGTCGACGTGACCACGCCGCCCGCGACGTGGGACGAGCTCCAGACCCTCGCGACGTCGAACGCCGACAAGGCCGAGGCGATCTGGTGCGTCGGCGTGGAGTCCGGCGCGGCCTCCGGCTGGCCCGGCACGGACTGGATCGAGGACATCGTCCTCCGCCAGGCCGGACCGGACGTGTACAACAGCTGGTGGCAGGGCCAGACCAAGTGGACGGATCCCGCGATCAAGTCGGCGTGGGAGACGTTCGGCCAAGTTATCGCCAACGCCTACGGCGGCGGCACCGGCGTCAACGCCACGAACTTCGAGGTGGCCGGCGACCCGCTGTTCGCCGATCCCCCGGGCTGCCTGTTCCACCACCAGGCCAGCTTCATCACGGGCCTCGGCCAGTTCGCGACCGGCACCGCCGGCGAGGACTACGACTTCTTCCCGTTCCCCGACATCGATCCGGCGAACGCCGGCGCGGTGGAGGGCGCGGGCGACCTGTTCGGCATGTTCCACGACACGCCGGCGGCTCGGTCGCTCATGGCCTACCTCGTCACCGCCGAGGCCCAGGACATCTGGGTCAGCCGCGGTGGTGCGCTCTCGGCGAACAAGAACGCCACGAGCTACGCCAACGACATCGACCGCCGGAGCGCCGAGCTGCTCCTGAACGCCCAGACCTTCGCCTTCGACGCATCCGACCTGATGCCGCAGGAGATGAACGCCGCGTTCTGGCAGGGCGTCGTCGATTACATCGCGAACCCGTCGCAACTCGACTCCATCCTCGCGGAGCTCGACAGCACCCAGGAAAGCGCCTACGCCGAGTAGGCCCTGAAGCGCCCGGGCGGCCCCATGGCTCGCCCGGGCGCACCACTTCACCGGAGAGGAGGCGCTGGTGGATCCCCGACTCACCGCGGCGCTGGTGAACGCGGCCGTCGCCGTGGTCGGCGTGCCCGCAGCGCTTGTCGGTTACATCCTGCTCGTCGAGCAGATACTGAAGGCGCTGCCCGATCGGCTGCAGCCACGGGTGCGTCCCTGGCTGTGGCTCCTGCCGGCCTTCGCGTTCCTGGCCGTCTTCCTGATCTATCCGACGATCCAGACCATCGCCCGAAGCTTCCAGAACCGCGCCGGGACGGAGTTCGTCGGGCTCGCGAACTACGAGTGGTTCTTCGGCAACAACGACGCGTTCTCGTCGCTCATCAACAGCGGCATCTGGGTCGTGCTCCTGCCGCTCATCACCGTTGGCCTGGGCCTGCTCATCGCGGTCATCGTCGACCGGGTCCGCTACGAGAGCACCGCCAAGAGCGTCATCTTCCTGCCCCTGGCGATCAGCGCGACCGCGGCGGGCGTGATCTGGTTCTTCATGTTCCTGTGGGTCCCGCCCGGCCAGCCGCAGGTGGGCACGCTCAACGGGGCCCTCGGCGTCTTCGGGGCCGGTCCCCTGGCGTTCCTCCAGGTCTCCGACTGGAAGTTCAACACGGTCATGCTGATCCTGGTCATGGCCTGGATGTGGACCGGGTTCGCGATGGTCATCATCTCCGCGGCCTACAAGGGCATCAGCCGCGAGCTCCTCGAGGCGGCCCGCGTCGACGGGGCGAACGAGGTCCAGGTCTTCAGGGCGATCGTCTGGCCGCTGCTGCTGCCGACCATGGCCGTGATCACCACGACGATGATCATCACGGCCCTCAAGACGTTCGACCTGGTTTACGTCATGACCGGCGGCCAGTTCGACACGAGCGTGATCGCGTTCGAGATGATCCAGCAGTTCAGCTTCGGCCGGGCCGATCGCTCCGCCGCGGTGGCCGTGATCCTCTTCCTGGCGATCATCCCGGTGATGGCATTCCAGATCCGCCAGTTCCGCCGACAGGAGGCGATCCGATGACGGCCGCGACCGAGGGCACCCGCCTCGCCACCGTCGGACAGGCCAGCGGGGTGTCCCGCTGGCTCCGACGCCTGCCGCTCCACGCGTTCGTCATCGTCCTGATGATCATCTGGCTGATCCCGACGATCGGCCTGTTCGTCAACTCGTTCCGGACGCCACAGGACGCCGCCAGCTCGGGGTGGTGGACGGCGCTGTTCCCGCCCGAGGCACTGTCGTTCGACAACTACGCCTACGTGCTCAACCGGCAGGGCATCGCCCCGGCCTTCCTGAACAGCCTCCTCATCGCGATCCCGTCGACGGTCATCCCCGTGATGGTCGCGGCGTTCGCCGGCTACGCCTTCGCGTGGATGAAGTTCCCGCTCCGCAATGTCCTGTTCCTCGCGGTGGTCGGGCTGCTCGTCGTGCCGCTCCAGACGACCTTCATCCCGCTGCTGCAGCTGTTCCGCCCGCTCGGCTGGAACGGCGAGTTCATCGCCGTCTGGCTGGCCCACACCGGCTACGGCCTGCCGTTCGCGGTCTACCTCCTGCGGAACTTCATGGGCGAGCTGCCGCGCGAGGTGTTCGAGTCGGCCGACATCGACGGCGCGGGCTGGGCGACGAAGTTCTTCCGCCTGGCGCTGCCGATGACGATCCCGGCGATCGCGGCGCTCGCGATCTTCCAGTTCCTGTTCACCTGGAACGATCTCCTCGTCGCGTTCGTGTTCATCGGCGCGAGCCGGCCGGACAACCTGCCCATGACGGTGCTGGTGGCGAACCTCGTCCAGTCGACCGGCGGCGGATCCCAGTACCTGGCCGCGGCCGCGTTCCTGACGATGGTCGTGCCCCTGATCGTCTTCCTGTTCCTGCAGCGCTACTTCGTGCGCGGCCTCACGGGCGGCGCCGTGAAGGGCTGATCGGGTCAGCGAACCGCTCCCCCACTGCCGGCGCAGGCGGCCGTCCCACGGGCGGCCGCCTCGTCGTTTCCGGCGCTCGATCGCGGCCTGCCCGCGCACGCTCGCGGCTAGCCCAGGGAGGCGCGCAGCTTCTCGACCTTCTCCGCGAGTTCCGCCTCCCGCGCGCGGGCGCCCTCGACGATGTGCGCTGGCGCCTTCGCCAGGAAGGTCGCGTCGGCGAGTCGGGTGCGCGTCGACGCCAGCGCCGCCTCGGCCTGCGCGAGTTCCTTCCCGATCCGGGCCCGGTCGGCCTCCGCCGCCTCGGCGCGGGCGTGCAGCCGGCCCTCGAACTCGCCGGCGATGATCCCGAGCGACCCCACCGGGGCATGCTCGAGCGCCGCGCGGTCCGCGTGCGGGTGGATCGGCCGGACGCGCGCCAGCCGCTCGATCGCCGGGCGGAAGGCGTCGAACGAAGCGGCCTGGCGGCCCGGGACGAACAGGTCGAGCGGGAGCCACTCCGATGGGGCGATGCCGACGGTCGCGCGGGCGTTCCGGATCGACCGGATGAGCTCGATGACCTGCCCGACCGACCGCTCGGTCGCCGCATCGACCGGGCCGGCCTTCGGCCAGCGGGCGACGATCAGCAGCTCCGGGTCGCCCTCCGCGTGCGGCAGCGAGTTCCACAGCGCTTCGGTGACGAACGGCATGACCGGGTGGAGCAGGCGGAGGTACGTGTCGAGCGCCTCGACGAGCGTCCACCACGTCGCGTCCCGCTCGGCAGGATCGAGCGCCTCGTCGGCGAGGCGGACCTTCGCGAGCTCGACTCCCCAGTCACAGAACTCGGCCCAGATCGCGTCGTACAGCGCCCGCGACGCCTCGCCGTAGTTGTGGTCTGCGAAGGCCCGGTCGACCGCCGCGATGGTGGCCGCGGCTCGCGAGCGGATCCAGCGCTCCGTCGGGCCGAGGCGGGCCTCGTCGGGCGCCCGCCGCGTGCCCGCGTCGGCCGCGTCGATCGACGAGGGGCGCGCGCCCAGCACGAACCGCGTCGCGTTCCAGAGCTTGTTCGCGAAGTTGCGGCCGTCCTCGAGTCGCTCCGGCGAGAACTTCTGGTCGTTGCCGGGCGAGGTGCCGTTCAGGAGGGCGAATCGGAGGGCGTCGGCACCGGCCGTGTCGATGGCCTCGAGCGGGTCGACGACGTTGCCTTTCGTCTTCGACATCCGCTGGCCGTACGGGTCCTTCACGAGCCCGTGCAGGTAGACCGTGTGGAACGGCACGGCATCCATCAGGTGGATGCCGGTCATCATCATCCGGGCGACCCAGAAGAAGATGATGTCGTAGCCGGTCTCCATGATCGTGCCCGGGTAGTAGCGCCGGAGGTCCTCGGTCCGATCCGGCCAGCCGAGCGTCGAGAACGGCCACAGCCCGGAGCTGTACCAGGTGTCGAAGATGTCGGGGTCCTGGGTCAGCTCGGCGGCGGCGCGACCGCAGACCTCGCACGCCGGCGGGCCGCCGGCCTCGTCCGAGACCGTCACGTGGCCGTCCGGGCAGTACCACGCCGGAATGCGGTGGCCCCACCAGAGCTGACGGCTGACGTTCCAGTCGTGGAGGTTCGTCAGCCAGTGCTCCCAGACCTTCTCGAAGCGCGCCGGCACGATCCTCGTCTCGCCCGAGCGGGTCGCCGCGAGCGACGCCTCGGCGAGCGGCCGGACCCTGATGAACCACTGGGTCTTCAGGCGCGGCTCGATGACGTCGTCCGAGCGCTGGCAGCGACCGATCAGCATCTCGTGCGGCCGCTCTCCCGCGACGTCGCCGCGGGCCCGGAGGTCATCCAGGATCCGGCGTCGGGCCTCGAAGCGATCGAGGCCGGCGTAGCGGTCGGCCGCGTCGTTGAGGGAAGCGTCGTCGTTCATGACCGAGATCGACGGGAGCCCGTGCCGCTGCCCGATCTCGTAGTCATTCTTGTCGTGGCCCGGCGTGACCTTCACGGCGCCGGTGCCGAACTCGCGGTCGACGATGCCGTCCGCGATGACCGGCACGTCGCGCTCGACGAACGGGATCCGGACCTTCCGCCCGACCAGGCCCTCGTAGCGCGCATCCTCCGGGTGGACGGCCACGGCGGTGTCGCCGAGGATCGTCTCGGGACGGGTGGTCGCGACGGTGATCGTCTCGTCGGTTGGCTCGCCGGTCGCCTCGTCGAGCAGGTGGTAGCGGATCGACCAGAGCGTGCCGGTCTCGGGCTTCGGGATGACCTCGAGGTCCGAGACGCTGGTGCGGCAACCGGGGCACCAGTTGATCAGGCCCTCGGCGCGGTACGCGAGCCCGTCTTCGTAGAAGCGCTTGAAGCTGACGCGGACGGCCCGGGCGGAGCCCTCGTCCATCGTGAACCGCAGCCGGCCCCAGTCCGCCGAGACGCCGAGCCGCCGCTCCTGGGCGAGCATCACCTCGCGGGTCTCGTTGATGAACCGCCACATCCGCTCGAGGTAGCGCTCGCGGCCCAGCGACTCGCGGGTCTCGCCCTCCGCGGCGATGATCCTGTCCAGGACGTACTGGGCGGCGATCGAGGCGTGGTCGAGGCCCGGCAGCCAGAGCGTCTCGTGGCCGAGCATCCGGGCGTGCCGGATCATCGTGTCCTCGAGGGTGAAGGTCAGCGCGTGGCCGAGGTGGAGCGCGCCGGTGATGTTCGGGGGCGGCTGGATGATCACGAACGGCGGCAGGCTCGGGTCGGGGTTGGTGCCCTTACCGTCCGGCGCGAAGACGTCCGCGGTCAGCCAGCGCTCGTAGAGCCCGGCCTCGTGGTCCGCCGGGACCCAGGCCTTGGGCAGCTCCCCGCGGGCACCCCGGGCCGCCGGGTCCCCGGCGGCCTTGTCCGTCGCCGCGGTCGCGTCCGTGGTCGCGTCCGTGGTCGCGTCGGTCGTCGTGCCGTCCGCCATGCCGTCTCTCGCCTCCAGAAATCGAACGCCCCGCTCGTCCAGCGGACGAACGGGGTCGTGGTACCACCTGCTGGTTCGAGGTCCCGCCGCGCCGGCCCATCACCCGCCCGTCCGGCCAGTCGCCGGTCCCGGGGCCTCCTCGTGGCGCGCTATCGGGCGCCGCCCGCACGGCTCGCGAGTGACGTTCACGCCTCGGTACCCGCGCGGCTCGCACCGTCCCGCGCTCGCTTCGTGGCCGAGTGGGGCGCTACTCCTCTCGGTCGTCGCCGTGAGGCCGGCACTCTACCACGGCACCTGGCGAAGGTTCGGAGGGCGTGCGATGGAGTCGCCCCGAATGGGCGCCCGCGCGCCGGCTCAGCGGAGCGGCGTCGGGTGGGTCCCCTGGTCGCCCTGCACGAGCCCCAGCTCGACCGCCCGGACCGACGCCTGCGTCCGGTCCGCCGCACCGAGCTTGCCGAGGATGTGCTCGACGTGGACCTTGATCGTCCCCACGGCGACGATCAGCCGCTCCGCGATCTCGCGGTTCGTGTGGCCGCGGGCCATCAAGCCCAGGATCTCGAGCTCGCGCGGGGTCAGGGGGACCGGCGTGGCCGAGTTCACCAGCTCCGATTCGCTGGCCATGCGGAGGATCAGCTGCGTGGCGGTGGCCGGGTCGACGACCGACTCCCCTGCGAGGGCCCGGTGCAGCGACGTAAGCAGCTCGATGCGCTCGACGTCCGCGCGGACGAAGCCGATGGCGCCGGCGCGGAAGCCGTCGAGGATCGTGTCCATTTCGTCCGAGCGGGCCAGCAGCACGATCGCGGTCTCAGCGGCGGCCGCGCGCGCCTGGCGAACGACCTCGATGCCGGTGGGGTTCTGGAGGGCCGTCGCGAGGACGGCGAGCCGCGGCCTGAGGCGCGCTAGGATCTCGAGTGCCTGGGCGCCGTCGACCGCCTCGGCCTCGACGCGGAACGCCGGGTCGCCGTCGATGACCGACCGCAGGCCGGCCCGAACGAGCATCACCGGGTCTCCGACGAGGACGCTCGCCGGCGGAGCCCCACGAATTGGCTCCCGGGAACGCGTTGCCATGTCACTCCAGGTCTCGCGCCCGCCCGTGGCGCCGACGTCCGACCTGCTCCCGTTGCCCTCCACCGTTGCCGGTGTTCCACGCATTGCAGCGGCGACGCGGGCGCGGCGATATGACCCGATCCTCCCCCCGGTCATGGCCCCGGCCGCCCCCCGTTTGGGCCCGCCTCGCCTTGCTGCCGCCCGGCTCGGCCGGCCTAGAGGTGGGCGCCCCGGCCGCGGTGCCGGTCGACCGCCTGGCCCGCGGTCCCGCCGAGCATCCCGGCGAGCCGCACCTCGGTGACCGAGAACGGCTCGGCCCGCTCCAGCTCGAGGATGGCGTGGGTGCCCGTCGAGCCCGTGACGCCGACGGACAGCCGCCGGCCCGACTCGCTCCGCGCGACGAGGTCAGGCACGGCCGACGGCGCAGCCGGCGGGTCGACCCGGACGATCCGGGCACGCGACTCGAAGATCCGCTCCGCGGCCTCGCTCGCGACGACGAGTGGGTCGCCGACCGGCGTCGAGGCGAGCCGCTGGATCGCGGCGAGCGTCTCCGCCGTGCGGACCTGGTCCCGCCGGATCGTCACGATCGCGGTCAGGAGGCGCTCGGCGGTGATGTGCGCGAGGGCCGCGATGGCCGCGAACAGCGGCAGCGCGACCACGAGCTGGCTGGCGGTCCCCTGCCCGCCCTCGAGGACCATCGCCCGCCACCACTCGATGATCGCGACGGCCGCGACGGTCAGCACGACCCAGTCCCGGCGGAGGTGCCATCCGGCGAGGGCCAGGATCGGCGCATAGAGGACGAAGTACGGCGAGCGGCCGCCACCCGTGACCGTGGTAAGGCTCACCACGAACAGCAGCTGCGCCCCGACGATCGCGACCGCCGCGGTCGACGGCAGCCGGTCCCAGGGCAGCCGCGACAGGGCGAACGTGCCGATCGCGTAGAGGACCAGGAGAGCCCCGATGTCGGACAGGGTGTAGCCCGCGCCGACGCGGGTCGGGGACGTGAGGGCCACGATGGCGAGCGTGACGATCGAGAGGACCTCCACGGACCGCACGAGTCCGACCGCCGGATCGACGATCGCGGGCAGGTCGGCCTCGCCGTCCAAGTCGCGCGGCGGCCGCAGGGCTGCGGCCGCCCGCGCGAGGAGCATCGGGCGCGACTCCGCGGTCACGACCGGGGCTCCGGCGCCACGTCATGGCCCGTGGCGCCAGTGAGGTGCGAGGAACCCGCATCGGCCCCGAGGCCGGCCTCGGCGAGCGGGAGTTCGTCGAGCGACTCCTCGTCGTCGCGACGGCGCGAGCGGTACCAGGCGGCGAAGGCGCTCAGCATGCCGATCGCGATCAGCGGGATGGCGTTGCTGACGAGGATCCGCGTGGCCCGGCCGAGGGCGTCGGTGCTCGGCAGGAGGGTCCCGCCGTCACCCTCGGCCGTGACGCTGCCCACGCCCGAGTCGACGCAGGTGGGGCCGCCCGCCGTGGGCGGCTCCGTGGGCCCGGCGGGCTCGTGGCTCTCGTCCGCCCCGGCCGAGGAGCCGGGATCCTGGCTCGTGCCGGGGTCGGGCGACGTGCCCGGTTCCTGGCTCTGGCCGGGCTGCTGGCTCTGGTCCGGAGCCTGGCTCTGGCCGGGCTGCTGGCTCTGGCCCGGGTCCTGGGTCGGGGTCGGGCTGGTCGCGTCGCACGCGTCGGAGAGCGAGACGCTGACCTTGAGCACGGTCAGCTTGGCGATCCGGCCGAACACGTCGACCGTCAGCCGGAGCTTGAGGTAGGCCCCGACAGCGACGCCCGCATCGACGTCCGCACCGGCGCGGATCTTCCGGACGATCCCGGCGATGGTCAGGCTTCCGTCGACCGACGGCGTCGCGGCGACGTACGCGGTCACCTGGCCGCAGACGTCCACCGTGGCCTCGACGTTGGCGACCGCCGTGCCGTCCTTGATCTGGAAGAAGCCGTTGAGGTTGAGATCGAGGCACAGGTTCGCGCCCGCCTGCACGTTGGCCGGCAGGTCGCCGTCCAGCGCGATCGAAAAGGTCTTGCCGGCGATCCTCAGGACGCCGAGGGTCGAGGCGGTCGCAGCCGTGTACGCGGTGACCGTGCCGCAGATCTTGACCGTGGCCTCGACGTTCGCCGAGACCTCCGCGTCGCTGATTCGGCCGTAGCCGTCGAGCTCGAGGTCGAGGCAGAGGTTCGCGCCTTCCTGGACCGTGGCCGGCAGGTTCGAGAGGACCGCGAGGATCCAGCTCTTCGAGCCGATCTGCAGGATGCCGGTCGTCGTCGCCGTCGCCTTGGTGTAGGCCGTGACGGTGCCGCAGACCTTCAGGTGGACGTGGGCGTTCGCGGTGACCGTGCCGTCGGCCACCCGCCCGAAGGCGTCGATGTCGAGGTCGAGGCAGATGTCGTCGCCGACTTCGACGGCTGCCGGGAGCTTCGACCCGAGCCCGAGGATGAACGTGTGGCCACCGATCTTCAGGAGCCCGGTCGTGAGGGCGGTGGCCTCGGTGTACGCCTGGACCACCCCGCAGACCTTCACCTCGGCGTGGACGTTCGCCGTCACGGCGCCGCCGGTGATCAACCCGAGGAGGTTCGTCGTGAGGTCGATGCAGATGTCCGCGCCGACCTGCACGCTCGCCGGCAGGACCGCGCCGGCGGCAATCACCAGCGGGATGCCGTTGATCGTCAGCAGGCCCGTCCCAAGGATCGTGGCCTTGACGTAGAGCGTGACCTCGCCACAGATCTTGAGCGAGGACGCGCTGGCGGGCTGGGCCATCGGCCCGCTCGCCATTCCGAACAACAGTCCAAGCGAGAGTGTGAGTGCGGCCAGGCGTCGCATTTGATCCGGCTCCCCCAACTGCGGCTTCATGGGCCGCGGCTGCCGGCCCCGCGTGGGACCTTGGCGGGCACTCTCGCCGGTGTCGCGCGTGAGCGGTATCGGGCGGGTGGCCAGAACCGGCCCGTCGCCCGGCGTATGCCACCTGGCGGATATGGGACCTTTGGGCGATGCCGGAGGGCCCGGCTTGGTTCTAGGGTCAGGTGCTGACGAGCACCGGCGATGGTGCCGAGGAGAACCAGGCCAGGCCACCGGGGAGCACCAAGCTGCCGTTCAACGTCGCGCCGACCGACGCCGCGTTCCTCGGGATCGGATTCGTCCTGGGCGCCCTGGCGTTCTCGCTCCTCGTGGGGCGGGAGCGCGCACGCGCGCTCGCGCGCATCGCGGATCGGCTCGCCCGCCCCGGCGCAGGCTCGGATGTCGGGGCCGGCACGGGGGGCCGCCCTGCCGCGGTGTCCCGTCCGAAGGTCCGCTACCCGGACCGGATGCTGCGCGAGGCGATCGAGCAGCTCAGCCAGCGCATCTCCGAGGTCGAGGCGCTCGCGACCACCGACCCGCAGACGCGCCTCCTCAACCGGACGGCGACGCTCCGGGTCCTTGCGGCTGAGATCGAGCGGTCGAACCGCTACGGCCGGCCGCTCGCCATCGCGCTCATCGACATCGACCACTTCAAGCGCGTCAACGACACCCACGGCCACGCCGTCGGCGACGAGGTCCTCCGTCACGTCGCGACGGTGCTGCGCGAGAACGTCCGGTCAGTCG
This sequence comes from Binatia bacterium, assembly GCA_035574535.1. Taxonomy (GTDB): domain Bacteria; phylum Chloroflexota; class Limnocylindria; order Limnocylindrales; family CSP1-4; genus UBA5189. Next base: position 42,723 of record DATLYV010000017.1, on the reverse strand, counting down.
ACAGCCTCGGGCGCTTCGGCGGCGAGGAGTTCCTGCTCGTGATGCCGGAGACAGACCTCGACGGCGGCATCGCGAGCGCCGAGAACCTGCGCCGGGTGCTCGGGCGGACGACGGTGGTCGTGGCGACGCGGCCGGTCGATCTCGAGATCTGCGTCACGATCAGCGCCGGCGTGACCGGCGGCGACGGGCATCGGAGCCTCGATCTCGACCAGCTCCTGCGCGAGGCCGACGGCGCGCTCTACGGCGCCAAGGAGGCGGGGCGCGACCAGGTCGTCCGGCACCGCGAGCTCGACGAGCGGACGAGCCTCGTCCGGGCGACGGTCGATCCGGCGGCGCGGGTGCGGGCGGCCGACATCGGGCGTGGGGCGTTCGGCGCGGCCCACGAGCACCTGCTCGGCGCCCTGGCCGATCGACCGGGCTGGGCCGGCGGCGCGTCGCGCCTGATCGCGGACCTCTCGGCCGACATGGGGCGGGCCGTCGGGCTTCCGGACGCCGACATCGAGCGCATCCGCACGGCGAGCCTCCTGCACGACCTCGGCAAGCTGGCGATCCCGGACGAAATCCTCTCGAAGCCCTCGGAGCTCGACCCGCTCGAGTGGCGGACGATCGTCGAGCATCCGCGGATCGGGCAGGTGGTGCTCGAGCAGGCGGGCGCGATCCGGGACGCCGCGCAGATCGTGCTCCACCACCATGAGCGCTTCGACGGCACCGGCTACCCGCACGGGCTGGCGGGGAACGAGATCCCCCTGGGGTCGCGGATCGTCGCAATCGCCGATGCCTACGAGGCCATGATCTCCGTCCGGCCGTACAAGCCTGCGATGTCGCACGAGGAGGCGATCGCCGAGCTCCGCCGCAACCGCGGCACGCAGTTCGACCCGGAGCTGGTGGACCTGTTCATCTCGCTGGTCGGGGAGGGCTCCACCGCGCCCCACGCATCGGCGGCCGGCGCGCCACACGTGTCCGCGGCCGGCGCGCCTCCCCGGGCCGCTCCTCGTGCCAAGTCCACGCGTGGCGGGCGAACGTCGGATTCCAGCCACCCTCGTGATTAGCCACCGATAAGCGCCGGCGGCCAGACTGCCGCCGTGGATGATCGGACCGTCGGCCTGATCCTTCGCGCCCTGCGGCGTCGGCGCGGCTGGCGCCAATCGGATCTCGCCGAGGCGGTTGGCTGCTCGCAATCGATGATCTCGACGGTGGAGCGCGGCCACCTGGAAGACCTCAAGGTTGGCGCGATCCGGCGAATTTTCGGGAGAGTTGACGCTCGCCTCCTCGTCGAGCCCCGCTGGCGAGGCGCCGAGCTGGAGCGACTGCTGGACGTGGACCACGCGGCGATCGTCGAGGCCGTCGCGCAACGCCTGGAGGCGGCTGGCTGGACCGTGCTGGTCGAGACCACGTACGCCTACGGGCCCGAGCGAGGCTCGATCGACGTGATCGGCGTGCGTGCGGATCGACGGGCCGTGGTGGCGTGTGAGATCAAGACTGATGTTCCCGCGGCCGACGCCGTCGCACGCAAGCTGGACGAGAAGCGCCGACTCGTCCCGCTCATCGTTCGTGATCGGTTCGGATGGACGCCCGCGGTCGTCGGTGCCGTCCTGGCGATGCCGGAGTCACCGCGACTCCGTCGAGTGCTAACCGGTCCAGCAGCGAGCCTCGCCCGGGCATTCCCGATCGCGTCGCGCCGGGTGTCCGCGTGGCTTCGAGACCCGGACGGCCCGCTGGCCGCGACCTGGTTCCTGTCGAATATGGCCCTCAGCAATCCGCGACTGGTTCGCACGGGCTCGGCGGGGTCGAAATGAGCAACGACGGGTTCGGAAACGTGCCTCCGCGAGCGTGGCCCGGGAGGCTCGGACGCGCGCGCCCGGCGGATTCCCTACAGCAACGTCGTCACAGATCTCCCACGGCGATAGGCGTTGGGAACTCGGCCCCATCGGCCGATCTGCATCGCCAGCAGCGATATCTGACGGGACGAGCGTTCCGCGGGGCCGTGGCGTCAGCGGCAAGGGCGGAGGGACTGCGAAGGCCACGCGGTGGCGCCTGCGGCGGCGATCGCGAGGCGCAGCCAGGACGCGGGCGGCGAGAGCTGCGCAGGGTACGCGCCGTCGTGGCCCCGCAGACGAGGGCCGCGGCGGTCAGGCGGTGGCGCCTTCGGCGGCGAGCCAGTCCTCGTAGTTGGTCTCGTCGACGCCCTTCTCGACCTCGGTCTTGGTGAGGAGGAGCGGCAGGCGGCCAGAGCGGATCGTCTCCTCGGTGATGATGCACTTGCGGACGTCGGCCCGTTCTGGAATGTCGTACATGACCTCGAGGAGCGCCTCCTCGACGATCGACCGCAGCGCCCGCGCGCCGGTCTTGCGGTCCAGGGCCACGTCCGCGGCCGCCTTCAGGGCGCCCGGCGTGAACACCAGCTCGACCTTGTCGAGCGAGAGGAACTTCTGGAACTGCTTGGCGATCGCGTTCTTCGGCTCGGTCAGGACCCGGACGAGGTCCTCCGAGGTCAGCGCGGACAGCGTCACGATCACCGGCAGCCGGCCCACGAACTCCGGGATCAGCCCGAACCTCAGCAGGTCCTCCGGCATCAGCTTCTCGAGGATCCGCCCCCGCTCCACCGAGCCGACCGCGGCCTTCTCCGACCCGAACCCGATCGTCCGCTTCCCCACCCGCTCCTCGACGATCTTCTCGAGGCCGTCGAACGCGCCGCCGCAGATGAACAGGACGTTCGTCGTGTCGATCTGGATGAAGTCCTGATGCGGGTGCTTGCGGCCACCCTGGGGCGGGACGTTCGCGACCGTGCCCTCGAGGATCTTCAGCAGCGCCTGCTGCACGCCCTCGCCGGAGACGTCGCGCGTGATCGACGGGTTGTCGGCCTTGCGGGCGATCTTGTCGATCTCGTCGATATAGATGATCCCGCGCTGGGCGCGGGCGACGTCGAAGTCGGCCGCCTGGATGAGTCGGAGCAGGATGTTCTCGACGTCCTCGCCGACGTAGCCCGCCTCGGTCAGCGACGTCGCGTCGGCGATGCAGAACGGCACGTCCAGCACGCGTGCCAGCGTCTGCGCCAGCAACGTCTTGCCGGAGCCCGTCGGACCGACCAGGAGCACGTTCGACTTCTGGAGCTCGACGTCATCGACCGCGTGGCCGGCGTTGACCCGCTTGTAGTGGTTGTAGACGGCCACCGAGAGGACCTTCTTGGCCTTCTCCTGGCTGATGACGTACTGGTCGAGCGCGAACTTGATCTGCCGGGGGTTGGGGAGCTTCGCGGCAGCCGGCTTGGTCTTCGGCTGCTCGAGCATCTCCTCCTCGATGATCTCCTGGCAGAGGTTGATGCATTCGTCGCAGATGTAGACGCCCTGGCCCGCGATCAGCTTGCGGACCTGCTCCTGGCTCTTGCCACAGAACGAGCAGCGGTACGGAACCTTGGTCCCCTTGCTCCCGCTCGTCGTGCTCACGCGCTGCCCTCGATCTCGGATCGGCGTCCCGGCCGCGCGACCCCGGTCAGGACTTCGACTTCTTTTCCTTCTCCGCCTCGGGGGCCGGCGCCGTGCCTTCCCGCTCGGTCGCCGCCGAGGAGTCCGTCACGCTGGAGCCCTCGCCGCCGGAGAGGCCGGCGTCGTGGGCCGCTGCGATCAGCGACGTCCCCTCGAGGTTGTAGACGGCATCGATGATGCCATAGTCCCTCGCCTCTTCCGGGCTCATGAAGCGGTCGCGCTCGGTGTCGCGCTGGATCTTCTCGATCGGCTGGCCGGTATGGCGCGCGAGAATCTGGTGGTTCAGGGCAACGAGCGTCTCCCACTCGCGCATCTGGATGATCGCGTCCTGGGGAGCGCCCCGGAAGCCGCCGGAGCCCTGGTGGATCATGATCCGGCTGTGCGGCAGGCCGTAGCGCTTGCCCTTCGCCCCGGCCGCCAGCAGGACGCTCGCCATCGAGGCGGCTTGGCCGATGCAGATCGTCGAGACCGGGGCCCGCAGGTACTGCATGGTGTCGTAGATCGCGAGCCCTGCGGTCACCACGCCGCCCGGCGAGTTGATGTAGAGGCTGATGTCCTTCTCCGGGTCCTCCGACTCGAGGAACAGGAGCTGGGCAATGATCAGGTTGGCGAGGTGATCCTCGATCACGTCGCCGAGGAAGATGATCCGCTCCTTCAGCAGGCGCGAGTAGATGTCGTAGGCGCGCTCTCCCCTGCTGGAGGATTCGATGACCATCGGTACGAGCATTCGGTACATCTCCTGTGGCGCTGGTGCGCGAGCGTAAAGGTTTCGAAGGTGAGCGTGTTCAGCGGCGACCCGCGGCGGCGGCGCGACGGCCCTTCGAGCCCTTCGCTCCCCCGGCGGACCCGCGCGACGGCTGGGGCTCCGACGCCGCGGTGACGTCGGGCTCGAGCTCCACGTCCTCGCCGTCCTCGAGGTGCGGGATCGGCGGGTGGTCCGGGTGGGCGGCGAGCCACTCGTCGACGAGCTTCTCGACGAGGCGGCTGCGCCGCAGGGTCGAGCGGATGAAGCTCCGACCGCGCTCGGACTCGAAGTAGGCGATCGTCTTGCGGTCGTTGCCGTAGCGGGCGCGGGCCTTGCGAACCTCCGCTTCGACGTCGCGATCGGGGATCTCGAGGCCCTCGGCCTCGGCGATTCTCGTCAGCACGAGCAGGACCTTGACGCGCTTCTCGGCGCGCGGGCGGAACTCCGCGTGGATCTCCGCCTCGCTCTTGCCGGTGACCTTCATGTACGCCGCCTCGTCGATGCCCTGGCGGGCGAGGGAGCCGCGCAGCTCGTCGTGCATGATCTCGACCTCCTGGTCGACCAGCACGTCGGGCAGCTCCACGCTCGCATTGGCGGTCGCGTACTCGATGATCTTGTCGGCGAACTCGTGCCGCGCCCGATCAAGGGCGTTCTTCTCGAGGCGCGTGCGGATCTCCGCGCGCAGGGCGGCGAGATCCTCGAACTGGCCCAGCGACCGCGCGAAGTCGTCGTCCTCCGGCGGGAGGATCATCTCGCGGAGCTCCTTCAGCTCGACCTCGAAGCGCGCCGGCTTGCCGGCCAGCGATTCGTCCGGGTAGTCCTCCGGGAAGGTGATGTCGAAGCTGGTCGTCTCGCCCGGCTTCAGGCCGAGGACGTTGGCCTCGAAGCCGGGAATGAGCCGCTCCCGGCCGAGGATCAGCGGCATCCGCTCGGCAGTGCCGCCCTCGAACGGCTCGCCGTCGCGCGTGCCCTTGTAGCCGACGACCGCGTAGTCGCCGTTCTGGGCGCCGCGACCCTCGACCGGGCTCAGGCTGGCGTTCTGCTCGCGCAGCTCGTCGACCACGCTCTGGACCTTGGCGTCGTCGATCGTGTCGATCTCGGGCTTGAAGTTGAAGTTCCGGTAGTCGCCGAGCTCGACCTCGGGGCGAACCGGCACGGTCGCCGTGAAGATAACCGGCTTGCCCTCCTCGCCCTGCTCGACGTTCACCTCGGCCTGCGCGAGCGGCAGGATCTCCTTCGCGACGAGGGCCTCGCGGTAGGCCCGCTGGACCAGGTGGTCCATCGCCTCCTCGAGCACCGCCTCCTTGCCGACGACCGCCTCGATCACGCCGCGCGGGGCCTTGCCCGGGCGGAAGCCGGGAATCCGGTTGCGCTGCGAGAGGTGGCGGACGGCCTCGGCGATGGCCGCATCGAGGCGCTCCGCAGGGACCTCCACACGGACGTTGAGGGCGCTCTTCGGTGCCGGCGTGACGGTGATGTTCATTACCGGCGAGTATAGGAGTGGGGCCGGTTCCGGCCCTCGTCCGCGGCTCTAGTCGACGGGCGACCGCTCGTCCCCGGTCTCGTCCCCGGCGTCGTCGCCCGCCCCGGCCTTGTCGCGCCCCGGCTTGTCCTTGCACTGTCCGGGCGGGAAGCAGTCGCCGAACTTCTCGCGGATGCGGTCGGCCTTCTCCTGCGACCAGCCGGGATGGCGCTCGCCGACGACCTTCCAGCCGCCCGCCCAAGGGGGTTTGCCGGCCTCGCGGATGACGTTGCCGTCGATCCTGTGGACGTCGACGACGTTCGAGCCTTCCTCGATCTCGCCCTCGACCGTGACGTCCTGACCGACGTAGGGCTCGAGCGGGTAGGTCTCGAAGAACCACTTCGGACCGGCCTCCAGGACGTACGTCGTGCCGCCGTCGGTCAGCGTGTAGGTCGTGTCACCCTCGGCGTCGGTCGACCTCTCGAGCGTGCCGGAGATCGTGATCGGCGCCGAGGGGACCTTCTCCTTCTGCTGCGCGGGGGCGTTCGGGTTGCCCACACCGGCCAGGACCGGCACCGCGACCGCGAGTACCGCGATCGTGAGGAGTGCCCCGAAGACAACGGGCCGTCGCATGGGCGCACTGTACGCCTCCGCAGCTCACCAGACCCCCGCGTCGCGCGGTCACGCCGCGCGGTCGAGCCAGGATGTCGTGGGCGAGTGGCGCGGGTAGCATGCCCGCGGGCGAGTGGCGGAATGGCAGACGCGCCGGCCTTAGGAGCCGGTGGCCGCAAGGCCGTGAGGGTTCGACCCCCTCCTCGCCCACCATTCGAGGCGGAAGGCTTCTCACGCTTGACATTGGAGCGACTCCAGGGTCTACCCATGCGGCCATGAGCGCGACGCCAGCAACCGGATTCCTCGTCCTCGCGGACCTCACCGGGTACAAGTCGCCGCGCCGACGGCGACGCGGCTCACCGTCGAGCCCGATCACTCGAACATCGACGCCTCGAAGGTCGAGCAGCTCCCGCCCGATGATCGAGCAGGGCGACGACCGCATCCGCCGGCTGGTGGAGTCCGAGACCTGACGGGACCCCGGACGTGAGGGTCCCGCGAGGCGCGTCACGCGTCGCCGGCAGCGGCCCCGAGCGCATGGTGTCGAGCGACCTCCGCGTCATCGAGGCGGAGGAAGCGGGCGGCGTTGCCGTAGAGGATTGCCCGCCGCTGCTCGTCCGTGAGGAAGGTGGCGGTCTCGATCGACTCGATGGCCACCTCCATCGCGCCCGGCCAGAGCATGTGGTCCGAGCCGAACAGGATGCGGCCGCCGAACCCGGCCTCGACCAGCGCGCCCAGATAGCGATGGAAGGCCGGTCGCGGGAGGGCGTAGTCGATCACGCCGGTGTCGACGTGGACCCGCGGGTGGGTCCACAGGATGGCCAGCATGTCGTCGAGCATCGGCCAGCCGGCGTGCATGACGTAGACGCGCAGGCGCGGATGGCGCATGAGCGGCTCCTCGAGGAGCAGCGGGCTGTGCAGGCGGGCCCGGTAGCGCTCGAGCCCCGGGAGGTAGGGCGCGCCGGGCGGACCGGGGCCGACGTGGATGCCGACCGGGACGTCGAGCTCCTCGCAGGCCGCGAGGTAGGGCTCGAACCGCTCGTCGTCCGGCTCGACCCCGGCGTACTGGTTGCTCACCTCGGCGAGGACATCCAGCCGGCCCTCGCCGTGCAGGCGTCGGAGGTCGTCGGGCGTCAGGTCGCTCCAGCCGACCGCCAGGCCCACCGCCGGGATGGTGCGATGTGGCGCCCGCGCGCGCCAGGCCGCCACCCGCTCGGGAGGGCCGCACAGGACGCCGATGACGTTGCGCCGCTCCATGACCTCGAGCGTCCGGTCCCGGAGCTCGTCATCGGTCGGCGGCGACCAGACCGTGGCCGGACCGGGTTCGGCGCGCATGGAGCGGTCGAACGCCCGCGTCCACGGCTCGCGCGGATCGTGCGCCGGCCAGGCCTCCGTGGGGAGGTTGAAGGGGAACGGCGGATCGCCCCGCATGCCGGCGTCCTCGCCGCTTGCCGTCATCGCATGGACGTGCATGTCGATGATCGGCAGCGCCATGCCGACGATGATAGGAACGAAGCGGCCCGGGAGGCCGGACCCGGGCGTCGCCGTCAGTTTCGGCAAGGCCGTCGGACCCGCTCGGACGAGCGACAGGCGATCATGTGCCCGTGAGCGGCGAGCAGCAGGCAGGGAAGCCGACCGAGGCGTCACCGACCGAGGGATCACCATCCGAGCCGGCCGCCGGGCACGCCGGGAACGCCGGGCGCGCCGGGAGGCCGGAGCATCGGCACACGCGCGGCCTCGCGCACCAGCTCGTTGACGTCGCCCGGGACGCGGCCGAGGAGGCGTCCGAGCTCGGCGAGCGCATCGTCGACGTCGCTTCGCCGATCGCCGACCGGGTCGCGCGGACGGGGGCCGCGGCCGGGCGTCTGATCAGCGCCGCGGCCGAACGCGGGCCGGGCCAGCGGCTCGCGCGCCTGCGCGCGCTGCGAAGGCGGAACCGAACGCCGCTCGAGAACCTGTTCGACGTCCACCCGGAGGCTCGGCGGGCGCCGCGGCGCGAGCTCGGCGTGATGACGATCCCGGTCAGCCGCATCCGCGGGACCGCGGTCGAGGGTCCGCCTCAGCGCGGCGGCGACTTCCTGCCGCTGCCGTTCCTCAAGTCGACGAACTGGCAGGCCCGCTGGCAGCGGCTGCGCCAGGCGCAGGATCGGCTCGCGGTGCTGCCCCCGATCGACGTCCTCCAGACCCACGACGGTTACTGGGTCGTCGACGGGCACAACAGGGTGGCCCTGGCGCTGTACGGCAACCAGGACGACATCGATGCGGACGTGACCCACGTCCATCTGCCCGGCACGACCGACGACGACGTCCGGGTCGGGTCGCTCGCGAGCGTCCTCGAGGAGAGCCGCCAGCTGCGCGCGGTCGGACAGGGCCGCCTGACTCGCGGCGGTGCGCTGCGCGACGAGCCGGTGCGCGCGCGGCCGCGGCCGGCGAGCCTGGAGGAGCAGGCGGCCAGCGAACGGCCGGCGGAGGGGCAACCCGGGGGCGAGGTGCCGCCAAGCCCGGAGGGTGGCGCCTTCGAGCCGCCGGCGTCATGACCCGCCGCGTCAGCCTCGTCTGGGACGATCCCCGACCGTTTCGCAGCCGCGACGGACGGCCGATCCGGATCCTGGCAGCGTCCGACGAGCCCGACCGGGCCCTCGACGTCGCCTCGAACCGCGAGGCGCTCGGCCGGATCGACCTCGTGGTCGGTGCCGGCGACCTGACGATCGAGCAGGTCCAGTTCCTCGGCGACGCGTTCCGCGCACCACTGCTGTACGTCCTCGGCAACCACGACCGCAGCGGCGCATGGCCGGCCCTCGACCGGCTGCCCGAGGCGTCGTCCGGGATCGTGGACGGCGCGCTGCCGAACGTTCGCGTCCTCGCGCTGCCGTGGCCCACGGCCGAGGATCGCAGCTCCAAGCGCGACGAGGGCGCAGCGTGGCGCCAGGTTCTTCGCGCGCTGGGGCACCGGCTGCTCCTGCCCGGGGGCCGGCCTTGGCTCGTAATCAGCCACGTGCCGCCGCGCGACGCCGGCGACACCCCGGACGACCCGTACCACGTCGGGTTCGCCGCCTACCGGGTGGTCCTGCAGCGGCTCCACCCGCGGCTGTGGATCCACGGCCACACGACCTGGGCGTCCTCCCACACCCCGATCGTCGACCGCGACGGCACGACGCTCATTAACGTCACCGGCTCGGCGCTGATCGAGCTCCGACCCAGTTCCCCGCGCTGACCCTCAGGCGCTCGGCGGCGGCCCGAGGATCTCGATCCCGTGGTCCGCGCTGATCTGCGCCAGGCGCGCGGGATCGACCGGCCCGGGATCGGGCAGCCGTCGCTCGCGGGCCGGCTTCCCGGCCGCCGCGGCGAACGCCTCGAAGCCACCGGGGGCGGTGATCTGGAGGACGTGCAGCGGCGCGTCTTGCCCGACGAGGAAGGTGTGCGGCAGCCCGGCCGGCAGGAAGACGAAGTCGCCCGGGCCGATCTCGTACGCCTCGCCGTCGCAGCGGACCCGGGCCGCGCCGGACAAGACGTGGAACATCTCGTCCTCGTCGCGATGCCGGTGCAGCGGCGGGCCGAACCCGGCCGGATTCACGAACTCCACGACGCTGATGCGGCCCCGGGTCGCCGAGGCGCCCGCACGCACGGTCACGAGGTTGCCGAGGAACCAGATCGCCTCGCCCTCACCCGCGCGGAGCCGGTATGGTCGGATGGCAGCGGATGACTCCATCGTCATCTCCTCCACTGCGGCGGCTTGATCGTTAGGCAACCATACTAAAGTATCCTTACCATCGATGTCGACCATCGGCCGGACGGTCCCGTTCACGCAATCGCTGCTGCTGGCCGCATACCAAGAGACCGCCCGCGAGCTGCTCGACGAGCTGGCGCGCGCCGGCCATCCGCGGATCCGCCACAAGCACGGCGCGGTGTTCGCGAACCTCGATCCCGCCGGGACGCGCCCGTCCGTGCTGGCGGCGCGGGCGGGGATGAGCAAGCCCGCGATGGGTGAGCTGGTCGCGGAGCTCGAGCGGCTCGGCTACGTCAGCCGCCGGCCGGACCCGGACGACGGCCGCGCGACAATCGTGGTCCCGACGGCTGCGGCGCTCGACGTCATCACGTGCGTCCGCCGCGTGAACCGGGCGATCGAGCGGCGCTACCGGCGCCTGCTCGGCGAGAAGACCTACGGGGCGTTCCGCGCCGCCCTGCTGGCGATCGTCCCACCGGATCGGGCGCTGGTCCAGCCGCGGATCACGAACCGACGCGCCGGGTCGGGTCGGGGCTGAGCCGGCGCATCGGCCCGCCTACTGCCAGCGGAAGAAGCGGGCGGAGATCCCGAGCGTGACGACGAGCCAGCCGACGAGCACGAGCGCGTCGACGCCGAGCGGCGCGAACGGCGTCCCGCCGACCATCGTCTGCCGGAGCGCGTCGCCGAGGTACGTGAGCGGCATGAAGGTCGCGACGCCGCGGAGCCACTCGGGCATGACCTCGAGCGGGAAGAAGATCCCGGAGAGAAACATCAGCGGGAACTGGACGATGCTGGTGATGCCGTTCGCGGCCTCCTCGGTCCGGGCGAACGAGGCGATCACGTAGCCGATCGAGGTGAACGTCAGCGCCCCGAGGATGACGAAGCCCGCGATGAGCAGCGGGTTACCGACGACCTCGACCCCGAGCACCGCGAGCCCGATGCCCAGGATGATGACCGTTTGGGCCGCGCCGATCAGCAGCCGCACGATCACGTTCGAGCCGACGAGCGTCCAGCGCGGCAGCGGCGTCGCGTTGAGGCGCTTCAGGATCAGCTTCTCGCGTTGCTGGACGAGCGGGATGGCCGCGAACACGCCCAGCTGCATGAGCGCCATGGCGAGGATGCTCGGCACGAAGAACGAGACCGCGTTCAGCGAGTTCGTCTGGAGCGACTCGGGCGTCACCGCGAGGACCGGCGTAGCGCCGGAGGCCTGCAGGTTCGCGGCCATGATCAGCGCGCTGGTGATCTGCACGACCGTCTGCGACGTGGTCGAGCGGCTGGGGTCGGTGATGACGGTCACGGGCAGGGGCGCGCCCGGCTGGCCGCCCTGGGCCGCCGCGATCGCGTCGGCGAGGCCGTCCGGGACCACGACGATGCCGTCCAGATCGCCGTCCCGCATCTGCTCGCGCGCCACGTCCAGCGTCGCGTCGGTCAGCTCGACCGGGGCGTTCTCGGCGAAAACCGCGCGGAGCTGCGCCGAGGGCGGCGAGCCGTCCTGGTCGACCCAGCCGATCTGGTACTCGGAGCTGCCCCCCGAGAAGATCGTCCCGAACAGGATCACGAAGACGACCGGGAAGGCGAGCGTCCAGAACAGCGCGGCCCGATCCCGGACGAAGCTTCGGAGGTTGGCGATGGTCAGCGCGACCAGCGAGCGCACGGCGACGCCGCCTCAGTCCCGCAGCGCGCGGCCGGTGAGGTCGAGGAACACGTCCTCGAGGCTCGCCCGCCGGATCATCAGGTTCTCGGGGTCGATGCCGTTCCGGCCCGCCAGCTCGAGCAGGGCCCCGATCGTCGCCGGCACGTCGCTCGTGTAGAGCGCGACCTCGCCGTCGTCGCGCGTGACGCGCTTGACGCCCGCCAGCTCGGACAGCTCCGCGTCCGAGGGCGCCCGCTCGCTGCTGAACCGCACGGCGCGCTCCTTGAACCGCCGCCCGATCAGCTCCTCGGCCGTGCCCATGTCCAGGATCCGGCCGTGGTCCATGATCGCGAGCCGGTCGCAGAGCTCCTCGGCCTCCGCCATGTAGTGGGTCGTCATCAGGATCGTCCGGCCGTCCTCGCGGAGGCGGCGGATGACCTGCCAGAGGCTCTGACGCGCGGCCGGGTCGAGGCCGGTCGTCGGCTCGTCGAGGAACACCACCTCGGGGTCGTTGATGAGCGCCAGGGCGACCGAGAGGCGCTGCTGCTGCCCGCCGGAGAGCGTCTTGGTCTGGGCGTCGCGCTTCTCCTGGAGGTCGAGGTCCGCGATCACACGCTCGGCCGGGAGCGCGCGTTCGTAGAAGCTGCCGAACAGCTGGAGCAGCTCGACGACAGTGAGCTGCGGGTAGAGCGCGGCAGTCTGGAGCTGGACGCCGATCCGGTTCTTGATCGCCGTGGCCTCGCGCCGAACGTCCATGCCGAGGACGCGGATGCCGCCACCGTCGGGTGCGTGGAGGCCCTCGATCATCTCCATCGTCGTGGTCTTCCCGGCGCCGTTGGGGCCGAGCAGGCCGAAGATCTCGCCGCGGCGGACCTCGAAGCTGACGCCGTCGACGGCCTTCACCGCGCCGTACGACTTGCGCGCATCCGTGACGATGATCACGGCACCGTCGGTCGGCGGGCTCGGGCGGCGCGGGGCGTCGGCGGCTGGGGTCTGGGTCATCGGGGTATCCGTTGCGACCGTAGCTGGGCGCGAGCGCGCGTGAGCGGCGTCGCTACCGCGCGTGAAGGGCGTCGCTACAGGGGTGCGGCGTCGTTCTCCGCTGGCGGATGCCGGCCATTATGCCCCGCGCGCCGGCGTTCGCGCGCCTCGAGCGCCCGGCGGATGCCCTCGGCGAAGGACGGGCCGTCCGGGTTCAGGGCCTGCTCGGCCAGCTGCCTCCCGAACCGCTTCGCGACCGGCCCGAGCGTGCTCCCGAGGAGCAGCGCGGCGGTCGCGCCGAGGTCCCGCTCCTTGCGCTTCGGCGCCTTCTCCTCGAGGTAGTTGGCGAACTCCTTTTCGAGCGTCGCGCGCACGCGCTCGCCGTCGTCGCCGAGCTTCTTGAGCTCCCTCTCGATCTCCTTGGGCAGCATGGACTTGGGCATGTCCGCCTTCGGCCCGAGGATCGCGCGGCGCACGCCCTTGAAGACCCGCTTCGGCCCACCCGCGAGCAGGAACGCGGCACCGCCCGCGGCACCGAGCACCTTCACGGGCTCGCGTTTGAGGCGCGCCGGGATGTCGACCGCGGCACGGCCCGCCGCCTCGAGGCGGACGAGCTCCTCGTCGAGGCCGGCCCTGGCCGCTAGGACTTCGGCACGAGCGGCGTCCGTGCGCGCACCCACTCGATCGTCTCCTTCGTGAGGTTGATCGTTTCGTTCGGCATGAACTTGTCCTTGAGGGCCTCGCCGTCGATGCCTTGGCCCATGACGTCGCGGCCCGCGAGGACCGGCCAGGCGATCAGGGCGACGAGGACGCCGAGCGCGGCCCCGACCTGCGCCGAGATGGTGATCGAGGTGATCCAGCCGAGCAGCGCGCCGAGAATCGCAAGCCCGACGAAGGCCGCGATCGCCCCGCTGGCGCCAGATCCGCCGCGGAGGGCGCCGACCAGGCCGAGCACCCCGGCGATGAGGCCGACCACGACCATCGCCGTGAGCGCAGTCCGCCAGCCCTCGTCGGCGACGACCGGCTGGGCGACCGCATCGCCGAGCGCGCGCCAGCCCTGGTGGAGGATGTCGAAACCGAGCAGCAGCCCGACGGCGATCCCGATGACCGCGGCGATGCCGAACGAGGCCCCGATGCGCCGGCCGGACACGTCGAGGGCGGCGAGGATCGTCACCAGCGCGACATCGAGCAGGAGGAGGAAGCCAAGAAGGACGCCCCAGCCGATCGACCCGAACAGCCACTCGCCCAGGAACAGCAGGCCGCCGATGACCAGCAGCAGTCCCGCGATGAAGGCGAAGACGAGGCCGACGACGACGAGCCCGACCACCCGGCCGACGTTGCCGGCGATCTCGCTCGCCTCGGCCTTCGCCAGGTCGATGTGCGCGCGGAGGAGGCGCTTGCCGGCGCCGAGGGTCGCGCCGAGCTGCGCGCGGAAACCCGGCGGATCGCCGGCCAATGGCTGGCCTGCCGGCGTCGCGCTGCCTGGGTTCATCGTGGAACCGGGCCCGTCCACGGCACCTCCGGGGCTGGGGTGGGATCGGCTGGATGGTAGCAGCGGATGGTGGCAGTCCCGATCCATGCCGGGCGCCTGGCGTCACGTGCGCCTCGCGTCCCGCGCTCGCGTACCCTGCCCCGATGGCCGCGATCCGCACCGCCGAGCTGCTGTCGATCGGGACCGAGCTGACGGTCGGCGAGACCCGCGACACGAACGCCGGCGACCTCGCGCGCGACCTGACGCGGCGCGGCGTGGTCGTCCAGCGGATGACCGCCCTGCCAGACGACCTCGCGGTCGTGACCGCCGCCTTCCGCGACGGCCTTGCTCGTGCGGACCTCGTCGTCTCGACCGGGGGGCTGGGCCCGACCCCGGACGACCTGACCCGCGAGGCGCTGGCCGCGTGCCTCGGCGAGACGCCGGTGGTCGACCCGGGGCTCGAGCGCTGGCTGCGCGGGCTGTTCGAGCGGCGGTCGATCCCCCTGCCCGAATCGAACCTCAAGCAAGCCTGGCTGATCCCCTCGGCCGTCGCGATCCCGAACGACAACGGCACGGCGCCGGGATGGTTCGTGGACCGGCCGAACGGCCGGGTCGTGGTCGTCCTGCCCGGGCCACCGCGCGAAATGCGGCCGATGTGGGAGGGCGAGGTGGTCCCGCGGCTCGAGGCGCGCGGCCTCGGGCGGCCGCTCGTCTCGCGAACCCTGCGGCTCACGGGCATCGGCGAGTCGGCGATCGCCGACCGGATCGGCGAGCTGCTTGCCGGCCACCGGCCGCAGGTCGCGACGTACGCGCGCGCGGACGCGGTCGACATCCGGATCTGGACGCACGTCGACGCGCGCGCGGGGCAGTCGACGGCGGATGCGGAGGCAGCGGCGATCTCGCTCGTGGACGCGGCCGAGCAGGAGGTCCTCGCCAAGGTCGGGAAGTACGTCTGGGCCCGCGGCGACGCCACGTGGCCGGACACGCTCGGCACGCTCCTCGCCGAGCGAGGCTGGCGCTTGTCCGCGATCGAGGTCGGGATGCGCGGCGCGCTCCTGGCACTGCTCGGCGAGGGCCTCGGCGAGCGGCTCGCGTTCGGCGAGGTGCTCGGGGCGCGGCCCGCGGCCGACGACGGCGAGCGTTCGACCCTCGAGCGCCTCGCGGAGCACGCGCGGGAGCTCGGCGGCTCCGAGGTCGGGGTCGCCGTCGAGGCTCGTCCGCGGGGCGGCGACACGGCCACGACCGTGGTCGTCGTGACGCCGACGGACAGCCATCGGGAGACGCGGGTCGTGTTCCTGGACGGCAGTCTCGGCCGGGCGCGGGCCGCCGTGGCCGCAGCGGCGATCGTCTTGTCCCGCCTGCGCGCGGGAGGGGCCGGGTGATCGCGCGCCTGGGCGTGCACGCGGCCGCGAGCCGCCCGGCCGCCCGGCGATCGACCCCCCACCCGTACCGGCGCACGCGCCGGTCGGGACCCGCTACCGTGTCGGCTGCATCGCGCCGGGGGGCGGGTCTGGAGGTTGCATGCGGCTGACCATTCTCGGCACCGGGAGCGCCCGCCCCGTCGGGGACAGCGCCCAGTCCGGCGTCCTGGTCCAGTCGGGCGACACCAGCGTCCTGTTCGACATCGGCAGCGGCATCGCCCGCGAGCTCGAGGCGAGGCTCGGCGCGACGAACCTCGCGGGCCTGTTCGTCGGGCACTTCCACGCGGACCATTGGATCGACATCGGCCCGATGCGCTACCGCTTCCCCTGGGCCGAGGAGGCGCCGCGCAGGCTGCCGGTCTTCCTCCCGCCGGGCGGCCGCGAGAAGCTCCAGCACCTCGCCGCAGCGATCAACGAGCGCCCAACGTTCTTCGAACCGGCCTTCGAGATCACCGAGTACGAGGGCGGCACGACATACGAGGTCGGCGAGCTCCGGGTCACGCCCCATGCCGTGGGCCACTACGTGCCGGCCTGGTCGATGGACATCCGGGGCCCGAAGGGCGAGCGGATCGTCTACGCCGGCGACATGGGCCCGTCCGATATGGTGGTCGAGCTCGCCCGCGGCGCCGACGTCCTGATTCTCGAGGCGACGCTGGAGAATGGCGCGACCGACGACGCGCGCCGCGGCCACCTCGACACGCCGGAGGCGATCGACCACGTCCGACGCTCAGGGGCCGTCCAGGGCGTCCTCGTCCACTACTGGAGCGAGCGGCGGGAGATCATCCGCGAGCTCTGCGCGGCCTCCGGCGTGCCCGTGCTCCCCGGCGTGACCGGGATGGTCCTGGAGATCTCGCCCGGCCGAGTGTCGATCGACGCCCCGGACGTCCCCGCCTGGTTCCCGCCGAGCCCCGCGCCCGTGCCCGCGGTCGCGAGCGCGGCCGCCACGGACGTCAACAACTAGGCGGGCGAGCAGCTGGCGGCGGGGTCGACCGACCCGGCCGCCGGCCGTCAGGAGACCGTGAGGACCGGCTGCCCCTGGTTCGCGGCCGCCCGCACGCTCATGCGCGCGGCGATCGTGCGGGCGATCGTCTGCAGCGCCTGGGCGGCAGGACGCGGCTCGCGCTGCGCGACCGCCGGCACGCCGACGTCGCCGCCCTGGCGGACCGTGACGTCGAGAGGGATGCCGCCGAGGAACTCGAGCTGGTGCTGCGCAGCGAATCGCTCGCCCCCGCCGCGCCCGAAGATCTCGGTCGCCTCGCCGCAGTGCGGGCAGACGAAGGCGGTCATGTTCTCGACGAGCCCGAGGACCGGCACGCTCATGCGCCTGAACATCGCCAGCGCCTTCTCGACGTCGAGGAGGCTCACCTCCTGCGGCGTCGTGACCAGCACGGCGCCGGAGACCGGCACGGCCTGCGCGAGCGTCAGCTGTGCGTCGCTCGTCCCCGGCGGGAGGTCGATGACGAGGTAGTCGAGCTCGCCCCAGTCGACGTCGCGCAGGAACTGCGTGATCGCGCCGCCGACGAGGGGCCCGCGCCAGATGATCGGCTGCCCCGCGGGCACGAAGAACTGGATCGAGATGGCCTTCACGCCGTGCCGGGTCAGCGGGACGATCTTGTTGTCGTCGCTCTTCTGCGGCTGGCCGTCGAGGCCGAGCATGAGCGGCACGTTGGGGCCGGTGATGTCCGCATCGAGCAGCCCGACCGCGGCGCCGTCGCGCGCGAGGGCCACGGCGAGGTTGACCGCGACGGTCGACTTCCCAACCCCGCCCTTGCCGGACGCGACCGCGATGACGTTCTTGACGTTCGGCAGGAGCTGCTCGGCGGTGCGCGGCGCAGCCCGCCGGACGGCGGCGCCCCACGTCAGCTCGATCGATTCGACGCCGAGCGGGTCGAGGGCCTTGTGGACGCGGGCCTCGATCTCGTCCTTGAGCGGGCAGGCCGGCGTGGTGAGCTCGATCTGGAAGGCGACCTTCGATCCATCGATCACGAGGTCCTTCACCATGTTGCGACTGACGAGGTCGCCGCCGAGCTCCGGCTCCTGGACGTTGCGCAGGGCCTCCATGACGGCCGCTTCGGTGATCTGGAGCATCGGGGTGATCGCGCCTCCTCGCGCCGCGTCGCTCCCGCCTCGGGGGTTCTGACGACACCGGCGTCGATATCGTAGCCCCGGTCGTCATCGAACGCCGTCGCCAGGCTCAGCCGAACCGTCGACTACGGTTTTCGCGGACCGACCGATGCCCGTACTTCGCACTTCGGCACCCTACGGGCTGCGAATTTCGCACCACTGCCCGCGCGCCCCGCGAGCGATTCCGCGGTTTGCATGATCCCGGACGGCAACCTATCCTCGCCGCCACGGGTCGGGGGCGCGGCAGATCCGAGGAGGCAGTGGCAGCCGCGTCGGCCCGTTGGAGGAGAGCCCCGCCTGGATGGCTGATGTTGCCGTTCGCCTCACCCAGCTGACGAAGCGCTTCGGGGGCGACCAGCCCGGTCGCCGGGGCGCCAACTCCATCGACAACGCCAAAGCGGACCAGGGCTTCGTCGCCGTCGACCACATCGACCTCGAGGTCAACGAGGGCGAGTTCTTCAGCCTCCTGGGCCCATCGGGCTGCGGAAAGACCACGACCCTGCGCATGATCGGCGGCTTCGAGCAGCCGACGGAGGGGCGCATCGAGCTCCAGGGCGAGGACGTCACCTGGCTGCCCGCGTACAAGCGGAACGTCAACACGGTCTTCCAGAACTACGCGCTCTTCCCGCACCTGACGATCTACGAGAACGTCGCCTTCGGCCTGCGCCGCAAGAGGGTCCCCGACGCCGAGGTGAAGAAGCGCGTCACCGAGATGCTCGAGCTGGTCGAGCTCCCCGGCTACGAGGGCCGCAAGCCAGGGCAGATCTCCGGCGGGCAGGCCCAGCGCGTCGCGCTCGCCCGCGCCCTCGTGAACAAGCCGGCGGTCCTCCTCCTCGACGAGCCCCTGGGCGCCCTCGACCTCAAGCTCCGCAAGCAGATGCAGGTCGAGCTGAAGCGCATCCAGCAGGAGGTCGGGATCACGTTCATCTACGTGACCCACGACCAGGAGGAGGCGATGACGATGTCCGATCGCATCGCCGTCATGAATTACGGCCGGTACGAGCAGCTCGGCGATCCCGAGAGCCTCTACGAGCGCCCGAAGACGAAGTTCGTCGCCGGGTTCCTCGGGGTCAGCAACCTGCTGCCGGCCATCGCGGAGGGCCGCGACGACGGCTACGTCACGTTCCGTATCTCGGACGGATCGACCGTCCGCGCCCCGGCCGCCGTCGTCCAGGACCGCGTCGGGACCCTGGCGCTCGGCGTCCGGCCGGAGAAGATCCGCCTGCTGGAGCCGAAGGAGGTGTCGCCCGCGGGCTTCAACCGCGTCCCGGGGACGATCGCCCACGCGGCGTACCTGGGCGTGAGCACCCAGTACATCGTGCAGCTCAAGGACGGCCACCGCGTGACCGTCTTCGAGCAGAACGTCACGCGCGCCACCAAGGCCGAGCTCTGGAACAGCGGTGAGGAGGTCATCCTCTGCTGGTCGCCGGAGCACTGCTTCATCGTCGAGGACGCCGGCGGCCCGGGGGCCGCCGCCGACGAACCGGAACCCGCAGCGGTCGTCTGACCGCACCATGCCCAGGGCAGGAGGCACCCGATGACCGACCGGATCGACACGGCGATCAGGAACGCGGAGCTCTCGCGCCGCCACTTCCTCGCCGGCAGCGCCCTGACGGGCTTCGCGGCGTTCCTCGCCGCCTGCGGCACCCCCGGGACAACGGCCCAGCCGACGGCGCCCGCGGGCGGGACGCCCGCCCCCGGCACCCCCGGCCCGACGACCGCCGCGACCGAGGCGCCCGCCGCGACCGGCGGCGGCACGCTCAACTTCGCGAACTGGATCGGCTATATCGACATCGACGACGACAACAACTACCCGACCCTCGAGAAGTTCACCGCCGAGACCGGCATCGAGGTGAACTACCAGGAGGACATCGACGACAACGAAACGTTCTTCACGTCCGACCTCGAGGCGCCGCTGCGCGCGAACCAGCCGACCGGCTGGGACATCATCGTCGTCACCGACTGGATGGTCGCCCGGCTCGTCCGCCTCGGTTGGGTCGAGACGATCAACACCGCGAACACGCCGAACTTCGTCGCCAACCTGGCCGACCAGTACAAGGGCCGCTCGTTCGACCCGGATACCAACCTCGCCTCGCCCTGGCAGTCCGGCATGACCGGCATCGGCTTCGACGCGGCCATCACCGGCCCGATCGACTCGCTCGAGGTGCTCTTCAACGACACCTACAAGGGCCGGGTGACGTACCTCACCGAGATGCGCGACACGGTCGGCCTCGCCGCGATCAAGCTCGGGCTCCCACCGGAGGACCTGACCGAGGAGCAGTTCCAGCAGGCCCTGGCCGAGGTCGACCGGGCGGTCAAGGCGGGGATCCCGCGCCAGCTGGCCGGCAACTCCTACGTCGACACGATGCTGATCGGCGACGCCGTCGTCGGCATGGCCTGGTCCGGCGACGTCACCAGCCTCATCCAGCCGGTCCAGGCGGCCAATCAGGACTTCCAGTGGGCCCTGCCCAGCGAAGGCGGGATGCTCTGGACCGACAACATGGTGATCCCGAAGGGGGCCGAGAACAAGGGCCAGGCGGAGCTCTGGATCAACTTCTACTACGAGCCCACGAACGCGGCGACCATCGAGGCCTACGTCAACTACGTCTGCCCGGTCAAGGGCGCCCGCGAGGCGATGCTGGAGCTCGACGCGAGCCTCGCCGAGAACACCCTGATCTTCCCGACCGAGGAGATGACGGCCAGGCTGCACCAGTTCCGGGCGACGAACGCCGACGAGGAGAGCCGCTGGGCCGAGGACTTCTCGCGGGTGCTGGGCCTCTGAGCCCGGACCCGAACCGCCGGGGCGACGACGTGCTGGCTGCCGAGTCGGCCCTGACCGATCGCCGGGGCGAACGGACCGGACGTGGCCGGGCGTGATCATGGCCTGATCGAGCGATGGTGAGCCGGGTCCCGCGGGGCGCGATCCCCTACCTGCTGCTCCTGCCCGGCATCGGGTGGCTGCTGCTGTTCTACGTCTACCCGGCGATCCAGCTGTTCCTCGTCTCGCTGTGGACGGGGAACATCACCGACGGCTTCCGGCAGACCTGGAACTTCGGGATCTACGCCGAGGGGTTCTCGGAATACTGGCCGTGGATCGTGCGGTCGGCGGAGTACGGCGGGCTGGCGACGATCCTCGCGTTCCTGCTCGGTTATCCGTTGGCCTACACGATCGCCTTCAAGGGCGGGCGATTCAAGAACATCCTGCTGTTCCTGGTCATCGCGCCGTTCTTCACGAGCTTCCTGCTCCGAACGATCTCCTGGACGATCATTCTCGCGGACAACGGCATGGTCCTCGGGCCCCTGAAGGACCTCGGGCTCCTGTCCAATGACTTCCACCTGCTGGCGACGCCGCTCGCGGTCATCGCCGGGATCACGTACAACCTGCTGCCGTTCATGACGCTGCCGCTGTACGTGGCGCTGGAGAAGGTCGACGTCCGGCTCCTCGAGGCGGCCAACGACCTCTACGCCGGTCCATGGCGTCCCGGCGGGACGATCGTGGGCGGGGCCGTGGGCGGCGTGCTCGCGGGGCTCGCGGCGTTCGTCCTCGACGCCGCGCCGATCGTGCCGGCGCTCCTGGGGGTCGGCGTCGGAGCGGTCATCGGGACGTTCCTGATCAGCGAGGCCTTCGTGCGGGTCACGTTCCCGCTCTCGCTCCCAGGCGTGTTCGCGGGCTCGCTGCTGACGTTCATCCCGGCGGTCGGTGACTTCGTGAACGCCGAGCTGCTCGGCAACCCGCAGTCGCAGATGATCGGGAACGTCATCCAGGCGCGGTTCCTGGAGATCACCGACTACCCGATGGCCTCGGCGCTGTCGTTCATCCTGATGGCCGCGATCATCGTCGGAGTGCTCCTGTACGCCCGGATCCTCGGCACCGAGGAACTGACGGGAGGCCGGGCGTGACGCGGGACGGGCGGACGACCGGAGGTCCCGGGGCCGCCACGACGACAGGCACCTTCACGGAGACGGGCGCCGCCACGGCAACGGGAGGTTGGGCGTGACCGCGCGCGCCGACGCGTCGGCGCTCCGGGCGCCGTCCCGGTCGTTCCTCCGATCCGGACGACTGCTCGACCGCTGGCTGCTGCCGCTCTACACGCTCGGCGTCGTGACCTACCTGGCGCTGCCGGTGCTGGTCATGATCCTCTTCAGCTTCAACGACCCGGGCGGTCGGACAAACCTGCTGTTCAAGCAGTTCTCGCTCCACGCCTGGCTCGACCCGTTCGGGCGGCCCGGCCTCGAGGAGGCGGTCATCAACAGCCTCTGGATCGGGTTCGGCGCGACCTTCGTGTCGACGATCCTTGGCACGCTCATCGCGCTCGCCCTCGTGCGCTACAGCTTCCGCGGCCGCGGTGCCACGAACATGCTGATCTTCCTGCCGATGTCGACGCCGGAGGTCGTGCTCGGCGCGTCGCTGCTCACGCTGTTCGTCTCGACCACGAGCATGCCGTTCGTGCCCGAGGGCCTGCTCTTCCCGCTGAACATCCGGACGATCCTGATCGCCCACATCATGTTCTGCATCAGCTATGTGGTCGTGACGGTGAAGGCCCGGCTCGCGAACTTCCCACGCCACCTCGAGGAGGCGGCGATGGACCTCGGGGCCAACGAGTGGACGACGTTCTGGAAGGTCACCTTCCCGCTGATCCTGCCGGGCGTCATCGCGGCGGCGCTGCTGGCGTTCAGCCTGTCGATCGACGACTACGTGATCACCTCGCTGACCTCCGGCCAGACCGACACCTTCCCGCTCTACATCTACGGCGCGAAGCTCCGGGGCATCCCGGTCCAGGTCAACGTCATCGGGACGATCATCTTCGTCTCGGCGGTGGCGCTGGTCGTGATCAGCACGCTCTGGCAGCGCCGCCAGGCCTTCCGCGACTTCCAGCCCGTCCGCTCGCTGGAGTAGCCAGCGCCTGGTGCTCGCCCGCGCGCCATGTGTCGCGCCCTGCGGCCCACCACCTTGTCGAGTTTCGATTCCATTGCGCATCTGGCGGCGGAATCGCGACTTGGGCGCCGGTTTCCAGGCCGGCCGCGTCTCCGACAGTCTTTCGATTTCCCGAGCCGAGCGTGGCGTGGGACCGTTCTCGTCGGCCGATGGCCGGGCGGGGTCGTGCAACCCGCGAATCGAGGTCCCGGCGTTCACCTCAATCGCACGGTGTCGAGGTAGCTGCCCGGGACAGGTACCGCCGACGTCGGCGGTCGGTGCGCGTGGCACCGGAACATCGGCGGGCGCGGCTACCTAGCGCGAGGGCGCGACCCGGTCGAGGTCGTGGTGATCGGGGCGCTCGTCGTTGAGGGAGCTCATGCGGCGGATGTACTTCCGCTGCTCGGTGGCGGCGTAGCGGACCATCAGCGCGATCCCGAGAACCGCGGCCGCGGCGCCGGAGCCGACCGCGATGAGCTCGGTCGTCCCGAACTGGGCCACGAGGATGCCGACAATCACCCCGAACACGACGCTCGAGATCACGCCGACGACCGCCGGTGTCGTGATCAGCAGGTGGAGCTTGGACGGCGACGAGACGTCGGTCGCGCCGAACGTCCGGGCGAAGCCCGCCCGGTCGACCGTGTGGCCGGTGATGAACTCGTGCTCGATCCCCGGGACGAGTCGGCCGTACGCGCCGCGCAGCCGGTTCATCCCGTAGACCCAGTACAGGTCCTCGTTGTTGACCTGCGTCAGCCGCACGAACGTCGCGACGCCGAGGAACAGCACGACCGACAGGATCACCAGGGCGACGAGGGCGAAGGCCGACCCGAACGCCATCGCGGGGCCCGCGAGCGCGAGCGCGACGGTCGCGGCGGAGAGGGTCGAGAGGAAGGTGTTCGTTCGGCTGAAGGCCTCGCTCCACGACATCGTCCGGGTGGCGAGGAGGCTCCAGTGCTCGGTGGCGAGGAGCTGAGCCCGGCGCGCCTGGTCGTCCGGGCTGTTCGGAGCCGGGTAGCGCGGGACGCGCCCGACGACCTGCGCGACGGGAGCGCCCGGGACGTCGTCGGACCGGGCACCGGTCGACGCGCCGTCACCGCTCGGGGTTGGTGCGCCGCTCGGGGTTGGTGCGCCGACCGAGGCCGGGGCGCCGCTCGAGGTAGCCGCGACGCGCCCATGGCTCGCCGGTCCGCCGCTGCCGGGGGGTGGCGCGGGCTCGGTCATCGATCGACCTCCTTGGGCGGTGTCGCATCCGACGGCGCGGCATCCGGCGGCGGCGCGGCATCCGGCGGCGGCGCGGCCTCCCGTGCCGCCTCGCCGCGCCCGGCAAGGATCGACAGAACGCGGTCATGGAGCAAGCCGTTCGTCGCGATGAAGGTGCCTCCGTGGATCGTGCGCTCGCCCGTCAGGTCGGTCGCCCGGCCGCCGGCCTCCTCGACGAGCAGGAACGGCGCCGCGGCGTCCCAGGGCTTGAGATCCGTCTCGACCATCGCCTCCGCGGCGCCTTCGGCGACCAGCGTGTAGCTCCAGAAGTCGCCGAAGCCGCGCTCCCGCCACGCGCGCGCGAGCAGCGCGTGCAGCCCCGGAACGCGACCCGACGCCGCCATCTCCGCGTAGCTCGTGTAGAGGACGTGGCTCTCGGCGAGGTCGTCGATGCGCGAGACCGCGATCCGGCGCGGTTCGGCCCCGCCGATGGTCGAGAAGGCCCACGCTCCCCCGCCCCGCCACGCGCCCCAGCGCGTCCGCAGGGCCGGGGCCGAGATCACCGCCGCCTGCAGCTCGCCATCGCGCTCGACCGCGAGGAGCGTGCCGAAGATCGGCACGCCGCGGAGGTAGTTGTGCGTGCCGTCGATCGGGTCGACGTACCAGCGCGTGCCGGCCTTGTCCTTCGGCGCCCGGTCGCCGAATTCCTCGCCCACGATGCCGTGCTTCGGGAAGGCCGCCGAGATCCGGGACCGGAGCCGTTCCTCGATCGACGTGTCGGCGATCGTCACGAACGTCCGATCCGGCTTGCGCTCGGCGGCGGCCTTTCGGAAGTGCTTCATGGCGATGGCGTCTGTCTCGACGCACCACGTCAGCGCGGCGTCGACCCAGCCCCGGAGCTCCGCCTCGGGGCCGCGGCGGAGCGAGGCGCTCCAGGCCGGCCCGAAATCGATCGTCTTCGTCGCGTTCGTGGCGGTCACGCGCGAATTCTGGCCCCTTCCGGGTCCCAGAGGGGTTCGCGGGCGATCTCGAAGCCGATCCACTCGCCGAAGACCTCGACCTCGCCGCGCGTCCCGATCGCCCCGATGTCCGGCGGGAGGTAGGCGAAGGCGATCGACCGCTCGACCGCGAAGCCGTACCCGCCGCTCGTGACCCGCCCGATGATCCGCCCGTCCACCCGCACCGGCTCGTTCCCGAGGGCGACGAAGCGTGGCTCGTCGAGGACCAGGCAGCGCAGCCGCTTCCACGGGCCCGCGGCCTTCGCGGCGACCAGCGCCTCGCGGCCGATGAAGTCGACGCCCTTGTCGAGCTTCACCGCGAAGCCGAGGCCCGCCTCGAAGGGCGTCTCCTCGGGCGTGATGTCGCTCGACCAGACGCGGTAGCCCTTCTCGAGGCGGAGCGCGTCGATCGCGCGGTAGCCGCCCGCGACGAGCCCGTGCGCCCGGCCCGCGTCCCACAGAGTGCGCCACAGCGCCCGCCCGTACTCGGACGGCGCATACAGCTCCCAGCCGAGTTCGCCGACGTACGTCACCCGGAGCGCGAGGACCGGGACGTCGCCGATGGTGATCTCGCGGGCGGTCAGGTACGGGAACGCCTCGTTCGAGAGGTCGTCCTTCGTGAGCTGCTGGGCGATGTCCCGTGCCCGTGGCCCCCAGATGCCGAAGCACGCCCGCGCCGAGGTCACGTCGTGGACGCGCACATCCGGCAAGCCCTCGGGTGGGAGCTGCCTGCGGATCCAGCCGAGGTCGTGGTTCCCGAAGGCTGTGCCGGTCACGATCAGGAAGCGGTCGGCCGCCAGGCGCGTGACGGTGAAGTCGCACTCGATGCCGCCCCGCCGGTTCAGCATCGACGTGTACACGATCGACCCGACCGGCCGGTCGACGTCGTTCGCGCACAGGCGCTGGAGGAACTCGACCGCGCCCGGCCCCTCGACCTCGATCTTGGCGAAGCTGGACTCGTCGAAGATCGCGGCCCGCTCCCGCGTCGCCAGCGCCTCAGCGCCGATCGCCGGCGACCAGTGTTGCCCGGCCCAGCCCCGCGGCCGGAGCGCTTCCAGGGTCTCGCGCGTCGACACGCCCGCGCCGTCCGCGTTGGGCGTGAACCAGTTTGGGCGCTCCCACATCGACTTCTCGCCGAAGACCGCGCCGAGCGCCTTGAGCTCCTCGTACGCCGGCGAGAGGCGCAGGGGCCGCCCGGCTTGCCGCTCCTCGCTCGGGTAGTGGATGTCGTAGTAGGTCGCGTAGGTCTCGTACGTCCGGGCGAGGGTCAGTGACTGGCTCCGGTACTGGCCGCCGAACCGCCGGATGTCCATCTTCCAGAGGTCGAGCTCCGGCTCGCCGGTGGCGATCCACTGGGCCATCTGCTGCCCGATCCCGCCCGTGCCAGCGATGCCGTGGGCGCAGAACCCGGCGGCGACGAAGAAGCCGCGGACCTCGCTCTCGCCGAGGATGAACTCGTTGTCCGGCGTGAACGCCTCGGGGCCGTTGATCATCCGCGTGATGCCGGCGTCCTCGATCGCGGGGACGCGGCTGATCGCGCCCTGCATGATCGACTCGAAGCGGGGCCAGTCCGGCTCGAGCAGGCGGTGGTTGAAGTCGCGCGGGATGCCGTCGAGCGACCACGGCGCAGGATCGCGCTCGTAGCCGCCCATGCACAGCCCGCCCACCTCCTCGCGGAAGTAGCAAAGGCGATCGGGGTCGCGCATCGTCGGAAGGTCGGGCGTGACGCCCTCGATGGCGTTCGTGAACAGGTACTGGTGGGCCATCGGGATGATCGGGATGGTCACGCCCGCGAGCCGGCCGACCTCCGGGGCGTACATGCCGCCCGCGTTGACGACGACCTCCGCCTCGATCGTCTCGCGTTCGCCGCCCTTCGTCTCGACCTCGACGCCCGTCACGCGGCCGCGTGCGACGCTGATCGCGACCACGCGCGTGTGCTGGCGGATCTGCGCGCCCCGCGAACGGGCGCCCGCGGCGAGCGCCTGGGCGAGGCCGGACGGGTCGAGCCAGCCGTCGGTCGGGAGCCAGACGGCGCCGAGCACGCCATCGAGGGTCATGAGCGGGAACTTCGCCTGCGCCTCCCGGGGCGAGATCAGCTCAAGCGGCAGCCCGAACGTCTTCGCCCAGCCGGCCTTGCGCTGCAGCTCCTCGAAGCGCTCCTTCGACGAGGCGAGCCGGAGGGAGCCGACCTCGTGCCACGAGACGTCGACGCCGGTCTCGGCCTGGAGGCGCCGGTACAGCGAGGCGCCGTACATCATCATCCGGGTCAGGGTCGTGGTGGACCGCAGCTGGCCGACGAGGCCGGCACTGTGGAACGTGGAGCCGGACGTCAGCTCCGCGCGGTCGACGAGCACGATGTCGGTCCAGCCGAGCTCGGCGAGGTGGTAGGCGATCGACGTCCCGCCGACGCCGCCGCCGATGACCACAGCCCTCGCGTGCTCGACCAAGGTGGCTCTCCCTCCTCATCCCGAGCGTAACGAGTTGCGGAGCGCCCGTATCCGTCGGCGGTCGTCGGCTCTCGTCGGCCGGAGCCGACATCCGTCGAAGCAACCGCCGGCGGGTGCCGAGAACCCGGCCCTCCGAGCGACGCTTGTCGGCTGTCGCCGACAACCAGCGCCCGAGGCGGCGCGATGGCGCTCGGCCGACTCTCCCGAGCGCTCGATGTCGGCTGCAGTCGACAACCAGCGCCCGAGGCGGCGCCGCGATAGGCGCGCTCACGACGCCTCGGCGGCCTCGCGGAGCGCGCGCTCGAACGCCGCGCCGCCCGCGACGACGAGCAGGCGGTCGAAGTGCTCGGCCGCGTACGCGACGAAGTCGACCTCGAGCGTCGAGATGCCCTGCTGGAGGACGCCCCACATCGCCTCGCGGAAGTCGGACAGCACCCGCATCAGCGTGAGCCGGGCGAGGGCCGACGGTCGAACTTCGCCGGCGTAGGCCTCGAGGAGGGCCGCGTCGCCGTCCCGATCGAGTTCGTGGTTGATCGAGAAGTTCCCGAGGTCGAAGAATGGGTCGCCCATCCCGGCGTACTCCCAGTCGACGATCCTGATCCGTGCCCCGTCGTGGATGAAGTTGGCGTTCAGGAGGTCGTTGTGGCACGGCCGCAGCTCGACCGCCGACGTCAGGCACGCGAGCTCGATGCGACGGGCGATCGCCTGGGCGAGGTCGTACTCGGGCGGGATCGCGACGCCGCGGGCCGACGCCAGCGCGCGATACGCCTCGACGATCCGGAACGGCACGAACAGGCCCGGGATCGGCGGGCCGCTGTGGATCCGGCGCAGCGCATCGGCGACATCGGCGAGCAGCGCCGGCGAGGAGCGGATCTCCGCCTCCGGCACGGGCCGGCCCTCGATGAAGCGGGTGACGAGGTAGCCCTCCGGGCGGAGGAACGCCACGACCTCCGGACCGACGCCGACGCCCGCGGCCGCGACTGTCGCGGCGTGCTCGACCTCGCGGCTGATCCCGAGGAGGTGCGTGTCGTTCCCGGCGAGCCGGACGACGTAGCGCGAGCCGTCCAGGGCACCGGCGACCAGGAAGTTGCGGTTCGTGATGCCGCCGGAGAGCGGCGTGAGGGTCAGTTCCGGGGCAGCCTCCGGGGACAGCTCCGGCAGACGCCGAAGCGCGCGCGTGAGGTCGTCGCGCAGTGGTCTCCGCAGCTCCTCCTCGATGGGCGTGGCGGTCACGTCCGCATGGTGACGGACATGACCGCGGTCGCGCCAGCCGGATTCGAGCGATCGGGCCCGCGCGTCAGGTCGAGGCGGTGACGCCGGCGCGCTGGGTCACGGTGGTGACGGGAACGTCGATCTCGCGGGCCATCCGGCTCGGGACGTCGAGCTGGAGCCAGCGCGAGACGCCGGGCGGCAGCGTCGACAGGATGACCTCGTCGACGATGCGCGTCCGGAGGACGTCGCGGACCGCCTGGATCGGATCGCGGTCGCCGATCTCTCCGTCCGCCTCGGCGCCCATGTCTCGGAGGTGCTCGAGGAACGCGTCGAGGCGTTGCCGGGACGCGGCAACGCTCTCGGTCTCGTCCCAGGTCGCGGCATGCGACACGGGCGCCAGCGGCACGACGACGTGGAACGTGCAGTCGCCCTCGGCGATGCGCTTCCGAAGCTCGGCGGCGAGCTCGTCGCCGGGAAGGGTTCGATTGCCCACGATGAGGCAGGTCCTCATGGCACGCCTCCCGAGTGTTCCAGTCGGCGCCGGTATGCCCCGCGGCGCCTGCCGGGCGCCACGCACGAAGATACGTCAGGGATCGCCGAATGGTTGCGACTCGGCGCTGCGGGCGCGGTGGCTGATCGAGGTCCGAGCGGCGGCCGATCCAGGTTCGAGGGCGCCACGTGCCGGGGCGGCCTCAGGAGGCGGCGACGGCCTCGCGGAGCGCCGCGGGCGCGGGGCGGTGCCACGGGACCGGCTTCACGTACCGGTCGACCATCTCACGGCTGCCCTCGACGCCGAGCTCGTGGTACAGGAACGAGATCTTCTTCGCCTGCGCGGCCAGGATCTCGTCCTTCGTCTCGAGGTCCCACAGCTCGCGCTTGAGCGGCCCGAGCGCCTTCTTCCGGGTCGTGTACACGAACTGCTGGTCGGTCTGGCCTTCCTTGCGCTCGTCGAGCGCGTTCGCGAAGCACCATTCCGAGACCCGCTCGTGGAGCTCCTTCGGGAACGCGGGATGCTCGTACAGCAGGTTCTGGAACCCCGTCGCGAGGTGGATCTCGACCGTCTCGACCTCGCGGAACTTGTGGAACAGCTCGTCCGGCAGCGTCGAGGCCCCATGCTGGACCGTGCCGGCGATGCCGTACTCGTTCCGGCAGACCTCGCCGAGCCGGCGATGGACGTCGAAGTCGACCGCGACCTGAGCGATCGTCCCGTCGGGCAGGACGACGCCGCCGTGGGACGTGCCGGTCTGGACGCTGACCTTGCTGACCCCGGGGAGGCCCGGCGCGCGCTTCTCGAGCTCCGCGACGAGCCCGTCGAGGTACGCGCGAAGCTCGGCCTCGGTCGAGTTGTCCTTGCCGACCTCGCCGATCTCGCCGCCGATGCTGATCGTCACGCCATCCGGCTCGAGCGAGCGGATGAGCGCGGCCATCTCGGCCGAGAGCTCGTAGTTGACGCGCTGCTGGGCGTTCTCGCCCTCCTTCGACAGGTCGACCAGCGTCGAGGCGTCGATGTCGATGTTCCGGTAGCCCGCGTCGACGGCCAGGCGGCAGGCGCGGCGGATTTCCTCGGTCATCGCCTCCGGGTCGGACGCGAACTTCTTGGCGTTGAACTGGTAGTGGTCGCCCTGGATGAAGACCGGCCCGGTCCAATGGGCCGCGATCGCGCCCGCGAGGACCGAGGTCGCGTAGTCAGTCGGGCGCTGGAACGTGTACGTCTGCTCGCTCCGGGCCAGCTCGAGGATCACGGCGCCCACGTCGCGCGTCTGCGCCGACTCGAAGACGACCCGGGCCATGTCGAACGTCTGCGCCCGGATGTTGATCGCCGGGACGGTGAACCCCGCGACCTCGCCGCGTGCCCGGGCCATGTACAGCTCGTGGATGCTCGCCGACCGGGCGCCCAGGGCCTGCGCCGCCTCCCAGACGAGCCACTGCGCCACCTCGGCCGTCGCCTCGTCCTGGGTGAAGGCGGCGGTCCAGGCGAGGTCGCGAATGCCGTCGGCCCGCAGGCGCGCGACGTCGTCGATCTCGATGCCATCGCCCTTGGGATGGACGATGCCGGTCAGGCGCGACAGCAGGTCGGGGACGGAGTTGGCAACGGTCGGCATGCGCCGATGGTATCGCCGGGTGTCGTCCGCGGCCTCCTGCCAGATGGGTCCCTAGAACGGCTTCATCACCATCAGGAACACGATGATCACGACCATCGCGGTCATGAACATCCCGCCGAGGCGTGTGCGCCGGATGAGCGCCAGCAGCTCAGGCGGCGGGCCACCGGCAGGCGGACCCCCGGAGGGCGGTCCGCCCGTGGGCGGGCCGCCGGCGGGCGGGGTCGTCAGCTCGATGATCCGCCGGACGGCGGGCGTCTGGACGAACAGCGAGAACCCGAGCGCGACCAGGTAGAGCACGATCGAGACCAGCAGCCACAGGTTCGCCACGGGGTCGATCCTGCCGACCGCCATCAACGCGACTCCGGTGACGCCCTGCAGGATCGCCAGCGGCAGGATCTGGACCTTCGCCAGCCGATCGCTCAACCGGATCGCGAAGTTCGAGTGCGGCCGCTCACGGCCACCCATCGCCCCGATGATCGGCATCGAGAACGACGGCCCGAAGGCGATGATCGCCCCGAGGATGTGTGCGAACAGCAGCCACGGAAAGAGATCCATCGCGGCACCTCCAACCTCGGCACGGACCGCGTGCTCCCGCGATCGTGACCGATGCTTGAGCGCAGCCTAGTGCGGCGGCCGGCCCGCGTGTTGATCGCCATGCGCGCCGTCGTAGCGGACCCGGTAGCCGGCGACGAGCCGGCGCACCTCGTCGAGCTTCGTGACGCCGGCCCTGGCGAGACCCGCGAGGTCGTCGCGGCGGTGGTGGAGGTCCGCCTCGAGGTCGCCGCCGCGGCGCCCGAGCCTGGCGGCGATCTCCGGGAGGACACCCCAGGCGAAATGCTCGTACCGGCCGAGGCGCTCGTCCCAGGTCGCAAGAACCGCGGGGTCGAGGCGCTGCGCGTGTCCGTGGACGTCGCGCGCGAGCGGGCGGACATAGTGCGCGGCCGTGACGCGCAGGCGCCCGCGACGGCCGCCGCTGCCCGCTGCGTCAGCACCGCCCGTGCCCGCGGCACCGCCCGCATCGGCCTCGCCGAGCACGAGCACGGTCCCGAGGAACGTCAGCTGGTCCTTGGTCAACGGCAACGGCCCGCGGAGGAAGCCTGCCCGCAGCTCGGCGAGTGACACCGCTTCGACCACCCCACCCGCCCGGCGGCCGCGGACGAGCGCGCTCGCGCCCGCGGGAGTCAGCGGCGCGGTGAGCGACACCACGTCCTCGTCCGGATGGATCGAGCCGAGGATGCCGGCGAGCAGCTGGGCGCCCGCGGCGACCCGGCCGGCCGGCGTCGCGACGACGAGCGGGATGCGGGCCTCGACGAGGATCCAGACGATCGCTGCCATCTCGGCGTCGAGCACGCCCTGGGCGACGAGCCCGACCAGCGACGGCGGGTCGCCGGGGCGAGGGCGGGCTGGGGCCGGGTCGGGCGCCCGGGCCGGGTCGTCAGGCACCCGGCGAGCCTACCCGATGGGCGTTCCCGTGCCCGGCTCTGCGGCAGTGGAGGCCGCGAGCGTCCGCCGGAACAGCGTCGCCTGGGCCCCGTAGGTCAGCGCGTACGAGATGCCCTGGGCGATGCCCCCGCCGATCAGCGGCACGACGCGGAGGATCGCTCCGAGGCCTCCGCTCAGGAGCGCGAAGGCGATTCCCGTCGCCAGGGACCAGGCGAGGATCCGCAGCATGTTCCCTCGCGTGATCCGCCACGTCCCGCGCAGGCTCGCCTCGACCGAGCTCCCGTCCGCGGCGAGCCACGTCGCCATCGACAGCCGGACGTTGAGCCAGACGAACGCGGCGAGGAACGGGATCACGACCAGGAGCGCCGCGGCCGCGTTCCGTGGGACCACGGCCAGGACCACGACCATGAGGCCGA
Source organism: Binatia bacterium (assembly GCA_035574535.1). Lineage (GTDB taxonomy): Bacteria > Chloroflexota > Limnocylindria > Limnocylindrales > CSP1-4 > UBA5189. The sequence goes on along the minus strand of DATLYV010000017.1, from coordinate 10,338 downwards.
GCACGGCGGCGATCACGACGAGCGAGACCACGATCGACGCGCCCACGAGGCTCACCCAGCGGCGCCCCGCGAGCTCCGAAGCCGCCGCGAGGTTCGGCAGCGGCCCACGGCTCGCGGCCGCGGCCCAGACCTGCCCGTAGACGGCCACGAGGATCCCGCCGAGGAGCGTCACGACGAACGAAATCGCCGCCAGGAGCAGAAGCTGGTCGACATCCTCGACCGATGGGACTCCGCTCGGCGTGACCCGGATCGTGCGCATGATCCCCGGCGTGACGATGGCCTCCAGGAACACATTGACGAGGCAGCTGATCAGCAGGATCGGCCCGATGAGCGCCGGCTTGGCCAGCCCGCGGAAGGCCGCCTCGAACGCGTTCGTCAGCGTCAGCGCGGCCCACGGGACCCCGGCCAGCAGCTCGCCGGAGGACGACCCGGACTCCGGCGGCCAACCCTTGCCCGCTGCCGCCTCCGGGGGCGGCGGCCAATCGACCAGGCCCATCGATCAGGGCTCCCTCACCCGAATGCAAGCGAACCGGCCGGGTCGCCCCGGCCGGTTCGTGTCACCTTCGAACGGTCAAGACGTCGATCAGGTGGGCCGGCCGAGCCAGCGCTTCACGTCGGGCTGCCACAGGAAGTAGACGACGATGATCGGCAGCGCGAGCGAGATGATGTTGCCGAGGCTGATCCCGCCGGCGAGGCCGAGGACGCCGAAGACGATCGCGATGATCGAGACGACCACGCCGAGCATCCAGGCCCAGCCGCGGCCCTTCCAGACACCGTAGGCGATGGCCAGGTACAGCAGCCCGATCAGGAGGGCGATGATTCCCGCCACGATCCCGAACCCGGCGACCATGGCGGCCACACCGCCCGCGCCCGGCTCGTCCACGGAGCCGATGACACCACCGGCGATCCCGCTGAGCCCGATCAGCGCGAGCGCTGCCAGGAACAGCAGGACCGCGAGGATGGTCTCGATGACCGCGATCACCGTCGCGCCCGTGGGCCGGCCCATCGCGGGCGGGGGTGCCATCGGGGGCGGGGGTGCCATCGGGGGTGGGGGTGCCGAAGGCGCGGGGGGCATCGATTCAGTCATGCGTATTCCTTCCCTCTCCCGTCCGCCGGCGCCCTGGGCCGGCGCGACGCCCGCACTCTACGCCGCCGCGGGACGGCGGAACAGCCCATTCCGCGACGACGCCGGGCGCATTCCGGACGCGGCCGGGGCCGGAGCCACGGCGGTCCAACGGGCCGCCGAGCGAGCGCCGAGCTCCGGTTTGACACGGGCCAGACCCGGCCCGTAGACTCCCGGCTCCGGCGCCTCGGCGTCGGTCCGGCCCAGCGCCGGTTGTCGTTACCGGAGGTGGATGTGAGCAACTGCACGACGCTCGCTCGGCTGCTGCTCGTCGCGCCCGATGGCGCGTTCGAGAGCGGGAGATTTGTGCCCACCTCGTAGGTAGCGGGCGGCAAGGCCGCCACCGCAAGCACCACGAGCCGTGGGCCAGATCGGGCCCACGGTTTTTCGTTTGTCCTCGGGCTGCACACGAGGACCCTCGACAAGCCGCGCGCCCACCCCGAACCGCCGGGCCGGGATCGCGGCTCTCTTCATGTCTTCCCCAGCCAAAGGACAAACCAATGTCGAGCACGATGCTCCAGGAACCGAAGATGACGCAGGATCGGCGCCTCGATCTCGCGTGGCAGCCGACGCTCGAGTCGATCGACGCGGGCGGCGCCGTCGCGGCGCTCCTGGTGGAGCATGTGACGAAGCGCTTCCACGTCGACCGGAAGAAGGCGCCCGTGGAGGCCATCTCGGACGTGTCGCTGCGCCTCGAGCGCGGCGGGACGATCGGGATCCTCGGCGCCAACGGCTCCGGCAAGTCGACGCTCATCAGGCTCGTCTCGGGCCTGCTGACGCTCGACGAGGGCCGGGTCGAGGTGTTCGGCTTCGACATCGAGCGCGAGGAAATGGCGGTCAAGCGCCTCATCAACCGGGTGAGCGTGGACGCGGCCTTCTTCAAGAAGCTCAGCCCGATGGAGAACCTGCTGTTCGCGGCCAGGCTCTACGGGATCGAGGCCGGCTTCGCACGGCGCGAGACGACCCGGATCACCGAGCGGCTCGGCATCGCCGAGAAGCGCCTCGGGCGGCCGGTCGAGCAGATGAGCCGAGGGATGCAGCAGAAGATCGCGATCGCGCGAGCCCTGCTGACCAGCCCCTCGCTCCTCCTCCTCGACGAGCCGACCACCGGGCTGGACCCGCGCTCGAAGCTCGACGTCCAGGCGTTCATCGAGGACATCCGTCGGAGCCACGACGCGTCGATCGTCCTGACGACGCACGACCTGGCCGAGGCCGAGCGTCTGTGCGACGAGATCGTCGTCCTCAACGACGGCCGGATCGTCGCCCAGGGAACGCCCGAGGAGCTGAAGGCGCTCGTCGCCCTGCGCTACGGGCAGGAGCCGACGATGCACAACGTGTTCATGACCTACACGGGCCGCTCCCTCGACGAGGACGTCGAGGACGAGTCCGACGACTAGGCAACGAAAGGAGGTGAGGTCGAGATGCAGAACGAGATGAACAGCCGTGCTGTCATTCGCGATCGCGAGCGGGAGATCCGGGATCGGATCCGCCAGCCGCGACCGCGGCGGCGGCAGCACCCGTCCCGTTCGGTCCGGCGCGCGGTCGGGCGGTCGATCATCGACATCGGCCACCGGATCGCGGCCGAGCCGAAGCCCAGGCTGGCTCGGTCCCGATGAGGGCCGAGCCAGCCCTCCACCCGAGGCACACCCCGATGACCGCACTCGCGCACGAGATGAAGGCCTCGTTCGCCTTCATCGAGCGCAACTTCTTCCTGTCCCGGCGCTACTGGGGCTGGGAGCTCGCGTTCCTCGTCTACTCGGCCGCCGGCGCCCTGTCGATCTCGTTCATCGGCGCCCAGGCCGCGGACGAGCGCCTGCTCCTGACCCTGATGGTCGGCGCGATCTTCTGGAACTACCTGTCGGTGGTGTTCAGCTGGATCGCCGAGACCATCCAGATCGAGCGCTGGGAAGGGACGCTCGAATACACCTTCATGGCGCCGGTCCGCCGCTCGACCCACCTGTTCGGCGCGGTCGCGTACGCGATGGCCTACGGGCTCATCCACACGCTCGCGATCGTGGTCGCGATGGTCCTGTTCTTCCCGGACCTGTCGTTCGGGCAGGCGAACGTCGTGACGATCGCCGGCTTCATGGTCCTGGGCTCGTTCAGCCTGGTCGGCGTGGCGATGCTCGCGGCGATCCTGCCGCTCCTGTTCGTGGAGCGCGGGATGCAGATGGCGTTCGTCCTGCAGTCGGTCCTGCTGCTCGTCAGCGGGGTCTACTACTCGATCGACGTTCTGCCGGGCTGGATGCAGGTCATGTCCTGGTTCTCGCCGGCCACCTACGCCCTCGACGGGGTCCGCAGGGGCCTGATCGACGGGGCCGGCCTCGACGCCCTCTGGGGCGACATCTGGCCGCTCCTGGTGATGGGCACGCTGTTCATCCCGGTGGGGCTCTGGGCGTTCGGCGTCGCCGAGCGGTACGCCAAGCGCACCGGCAAGCTCAAGCGGGTCGGGTGATGGCGACGATCGAGCGACCGCGCGGCGGGTCCGCCGCACCGGCAGGCCTCCAGCTTCGCCCGTACGCAGGCGAGGCCGACCTGCCCGGCATCGCCAGGGTCATCAACGCCGAGCACGACGCGGACGGCCGTCCCGGCCGGACGAACGTGCAAGAGCTCCAGGCCGACTACGGCCACCCGAGCGAGGCCTTCGACGCGGCGCGGGACGTGACCGTGGCCGAGGTCGACGGCCGGATCGTCGGCGTGGGCTGGCGGGCCGTCATCGAGACAACCGACGGCCTGCTCGAGCGCCGCATGGACGGCGCGGTCGAGCCGGCCTGGCGGCGGCGCGGCGTCGGCACGGCGCTCTTCGCCGAGAACGAGCGGCGCCACCTGGCGCGGATCGCCACGGCCGCGCGCGGCGACCTCCGGCCGGCGCTCGGCTCGTGGTGCGGCACGACCAATCCCGGCGCGATCGCGCTGCTCGAGGCCAACGGCTTCGAGCGGGCGCGCTACTTCTTCGACATGGTCCGGCCGAGTCTGGACGACGTGACGGACGTTCCGCTGCCCGACGGACTCGAGGTCCGGCCGGTCACCCGGGAGCTCGCCCATGCGGTCTTCCGGGCGGACGTCGAGGCGTTCGCCGACCACTGGGGCGGCTTCGACCGATCGGACGAGCAGTTCCAGCGCTGGATGGAGTCGCCGTCCAACGACCTGTCGCTCTGGATCGCCGCGTTCGACGGCGACGATGTCGCGGGCGGGGTCATCAACGTCATCGACGACGCGACGAACGAGGCGCTCGGGATCCGGCGCGCCTGGCTCGCCAGCGTCTTCACCCGGCGGCCATGGCGGCGCCGGGGGTTGGCCCGGGCCCTGATCTCGCGGTCGCTTGTTGCGCTGCGGGAGCGCGGCATGACCAGCGCGGCGCTGGGCGTCGACGCGGACAACCCGAGCGGCGCGCTCGGCCTGTACGAGGACCTCGGGTTCGAGGTCGACTACCGCTCGATCGCGTGGCGCAAGGTGCTCACGTGAGCGAGGTGGTCGGCGCGGGCGCGGCGGACCCGATGACCGCGGCGTCGCTCCGGTCGCTCGGCTGGGATGGACGGCTCGAGGCGCTCTTCGCGACCGAGGCGTCCGGGCTGGAGCCGGCCCGCATCCTCGTCGAAGAGCGCGGGCGGTACCTCGTCGCCACGGCCGCCGGGGAGGCGCCGGCGAGCCCGTCGGGGCGGCTCCGCCACGAGGCGGACCTGGACCCCACGGCCGCCTGGCCGGCGGTCGGCGACTGGGTGGCCGTCGAGGGTTCGGCTCCGGGCGCCGGCCCCGGCGAACACCGGCTGATCCAGCAAGTCCTGCCGCGGCGCACGGCCGTCGTCCGGCGGGCGCCGTCCGACCGGCGCCTCCCGGCGCAGGTCCTCGCGGCGAACGTCGACACAGTCTTCGTCGTGACCTCGATGAACGCCGACTTCAACGTCCGGCGCCTCGAGCGCTACCTGAGCGTCGCGTGGGAGTCGGGCGCCTGGCCGGTCGTTCTGCTCTCGAAGGCGGACCTGGCCGGCGACCCTGGGCCCTATGTCGCGGCGGCGGCCGCCGTTGCGGCGGGCGTGGACGTCGTCCCGGTCTCGATCGTCACCGGAGAGGGGCTGGACACTGTGCGGGCACTGCTCGGCGAGGGGCGGACCGTGGTCTTCACCGGCTCGTCCGGCGTCGGGAAGTCGTCGATCGTGAATGCGATCGCGGGCGAGACGGTGGTTGCGACGGCGGCGATCCGCGAGGACGACGCCCGCGGCCGGCACACGACGACGCGACGGCAGCTGCTGCGGATCGGCAACGCGGTGCTCATCGACACGCCCGGGCTGCGCGAGCTGGGTGTTCTGGACGCCGAGGGCGTCTCGACCGCCTTCGACGACGTCGAGCAGGCCGCGTCGCGCTGCCGGTTCAACGACTGCGCCCACCGCTCGGAGCCGGGCTGCGCCGTCCGGGCGGCGATCGCGGACGGGTCGCTCGACGGCGGCCGGTTCGACGCCTGGAAGAAGCTCGAGCGCGAGGCGGCGCACGCGGCCCTGGCCACCGACGCGATCGCGCGGCGGGCGGAGCGCAAGCGCTGGTCCGCGATCAGCCGCAGCGTCGATGCCCACGTGCGGATCAAGTACGGGGCAGATCGATAAGCGGCGCGGCCGAGGTCGAGAGTGTCCGCACGCGCCCGCCACGTCCCGGACTCCCCGATCGCGATCCCGCGTCGACACCAGTCCAGGTCCACCGTCGATCAGGTCGGCAGGCGGCCCTCGCGGGCGACCCACTCCATCCACGGCTGCTCGCGCCCGATCGTCGTCGCGCTGCCGTGGCCCGGGTGAACCAGCAACGACGGGTCGAGCCGGCGCAGCCGGTCCAGCGACGCGACCATCGCCTCGGGTGAGCCACCGGGGAGGTCGACCCGGCCGAACGAGCCGTTGAAGAGTGTGTCGCCGCTGTAGAGCGCGCCGTTCTCGCGGTCGAGGAGGCAGACCGAGCCCTCGGTGTGGCCGGGCGTGTGCAGCACCTCGAGGCGGATGGAACCGAATCGAATCTCGCCCCCTTCCTGCAGCTCGACGGCAGGCACGGACGGCGGGATCTCGAACGGCGCCCAGAGGCTCGAGGGGTTCGTCAGCCGGTGCGCGTCGAGCCGGTGCGAGGCGATCTGCGCGCCGGTGTGCTCCGCCACGCGCGCATTGTCGCCGATGTGGTCCCAGTGCCCGTGCGTCGAGACGATCAGCTTCAACGTCCAGTCGCGCGCCGCGAGCTCGCCGGCGAGCCACTCGAGGCTCGGGATGGCGGTGTCGATCGCGATCGCCTCGCGCGTCCGATCGTCGGCCAGGACGTACAGGTTCGTCGCCAGCACACCGACGACCCGGGACACGAACCCCATCGCGGGCAGTCTAGGAGGCCGGCGGCAGGGGTTCGACCGCCGGGCGCGAGCTCCGTGGACGAGGGTCCGGATCAGGCCTCCAGCTTCGCCCGCATGCAGTCGAACGTCTTCGCGATCATCTTGTTGGCCGTGCCCTCGATGAGGCGGGCGCCGACGCTGGCGATCGTGCCCATGATCCGCACGTCCGCCGACCACGACATCGTGGTCGGGCCCTCGGGCGGACCCGACAGCGACATCGATCCGGTGGCCTCCACGGCGCTGCCCGGCGCCTGGCCGGCAGCCTTGATGACGGCCCGGTCCGGCTCGACGGCCTCGGCGAGCTCGAGGTTGACGACGAAGCGGGCCGCGATCACGCCGATCCCCACCTTCGCCCTTGCCCGAAAGTGGGTGGGATCGATCTCGTCGATCGACTCGACGCCCGGCCCGCACCAACCGACCTGCTGGGGGTCGATGACGAAGGCCCAGACCTTGTCGCGAGGGGCCTTGATCTCCGTGGAACCCGAGAACTCCATGCGTCCCTCCAAACCGCCGCCGACTCAGCCTACGACTCTCAGCGTCTCGGCGTCGTACCACATGGCCGGGCTGTCACTCCGCCACGTCACCCTCGAGGGAGTTCTGCGAGCCACATGAGGTCTGGGGCAGCTTGACGAGAGCCCGGCCGGATCGCGGGCTGGGCGCTGGCTCGCGCCGCGCGACGGTCCGCCGAGCATGAGGCAGGCGCCGGATGACCCGTCAACGGCGTTGCACGCGTTGTGCAGTGGCGCTTCAACGTCCGGCCCGGCGACCGGGCCCGCTCCGGCGGGTGATCGAGCGCTCCGGCGGCGAACCCCCGCGCGGCGTCCAGGCGACGAGGCCAACCTGCAGCGGCTCGGCGACGGACAGGTCGACGCCGCCGCCCGGTGCCTCGACGACCCACTCGTCGAGGAGCTTCCCGAGCCGGCGGTCCTTCGCCGAGCCAGCCGCCACCCACGTCTGCCGCCGCACGAACCGCTCGAGCTCGTCACGGCTGCTCCAGGTGCGACGCTCGGCCTGGAGCATCCGGACCGACGGTGCCCGCCCGTGGGCGGCGAGGAGGTCGGTGAACGCGGGCAGCGCCGGGAGCGAGACCCGCCGCTCCCCGTGGAGCTCGATCCAGAATGGCTCGGCGAGCGACGCCGGGCTCCGCTCCATCAGCACCGCGAGACACAGCCGCCGCGTCGCGCGTTCCATCGCGGCCACGAACGGCCAGATCTGCTCGACGTCGTAGCCGACGTGGGCGATCAGCGACACGTCGGCCGGCAGGCGCCCGTCGAGGTCCGCGCTCCCCGCCTCGACCGCGTCGGGCCAGCGGGCCTGCACGACGTCGACGTTCTCGATCCCGTGCTCGGCCATGCCGGCCCGCAGGCCATCGAGCATCGACGGCGACGGGTCGAGGGCGATGACCCGCCGGACGGATCGCGCCACGGGCAGGGCGTAGCGGCCCGCGCCGGCCCCGATGTCGAGCCATGTCTCGTCCGGCCGGGCGTGCTCGCGCAGCGCGTCGAGGACCGGGTCGCCGGTCCGATCGGGGTCGTCCCGGAAGATCGAGCTGACCCGGGCGTAGAAGTCGGCGCCGTCGGCCTCCTCGCGGAACCGGTCGACCTGCTCGCGGTTGCCCCGGACGCGCGCGGCCCACAGCAGCTCCGCGACGCGGGCCAGGTCGCCCGGCGTGTCGACGTCCGGGTTGTCGCCGTCGACCTCGACCCAGCGGACCTGGTCCGGGTTCGCGTCGATGACCGGTCCGAGCCCGCGATCGCCCGTCGCGGCCTCGACGAGCCCGGCCGCCGTGGCCTCGATGCGGACCGGCATGCGCGCGCCCGTCCCCGCGTAGCGCGCGGCGACGATCGGGCGGTCCGGGTCGAGGGGCTCGGCCGCGAGGCGCACAAGGACGTCCGGCCGAAGGAGCGGCTGGTCGCCGAGGACCACGAGCACAGCGTCCGGCGGCGCTGCTTCGAGCGGCCAGGTCGACGCGGCGCTCCGCCAGCCGATCCGCAGCGAGCTCGACAGGCCCGCTGCAGGGTTCGGGTTCCTGACGATCGTGGTCCCGCCGAGGTCGACGCCGGGCGGGTCCTCCGGCCCCAGCACCAAGGCCGGCCGCCCCAGCCCGGCCGCCGCGACGGCGTCGAGGACGTGCCGGAGAACCGGCTGGCCGTCGATTCGCGCCGCGAGCTTGCCGCCGCCGAAGCGCTCCCCGGTGCCCGCGGCGAGCACCAGCGCCCGGACGCGCGGCCCTGAGATTCTCGCTCCCTCCGTCTCGTCAAACACCCGCCACCCCAGCCGCGTCGGCCGCTCCGGCGCGTCAGCCACCCGTCGCCACTCGGGTCACGCACCAGCCGCGACGGCGACGCGCTCGATCATCGGCCGGCCGGTCGCGCCGTACCGGCTCGCGACGATCTCGGCCATGATCGCGAGGGCCGTCTCCGCGGGCGCCCGCCCGCCCAGGTCGAGGCCGATCGGGCCGCGGAGCGTCGCGATCTCCGAATCGGACAGCCCGGCCTCGCGCAGCCGCGCCCGCCGGTCGGCCTGTGTCTTGCGCGAGCCGACCGCGCCGACGTAGCCCGCCCCGCGCCGGATCGCCTCGGCGATGGCCGGCTCGTCGAACTTCGGGTCGTGCGACAGGATTGCCACGGCGTCGTTGGGGCCGAGGCCGATCTCGTCGAACGCCTCGTCGGGCCAGGCGTTGATGAGCCGCTCGACGTCCGGGAAGCGCTCGGCCGCGGCGAACGCCGGGCGGGCGTCGATGACCACCCGCTCGTAGCCCAGGGCGGCGGCGATCGCGACGAGGGAGCGGGCCGTTTCGGTCGCCCCGACGATGACGAGGCGCGGCCGGACCGGGTAGGCCTCGATGAACAGCGATCGCCCGCCGATCTCGACGGTCCTCGAGGCGCCGCGCCGCAGGGCGTCCCGGGCCGCCGCGACCAGCTCCGCGTCCAGGTCGGGATCGCCGAGCGTTCCGCGCAGGCTCCCATCGTCGGCCACGACCAGTGGCGGCTCCGGCGGCGCGCCCTCGCCCGGAGGATGCTCCCCGAATTCGGCCGGGGGCGAGTCGGGCGGCAGCGCCGTGACCACGGCGGAGCCTCGCGGGTGCTCGGCGCTCGAGGCCCGCGCCGCGTCGAGCGCCTCGCCCGGCAGGGCCGGCTGGACGAGGACGTCGATGGTCCCGCCGCAGGCCAGGCCGACGTCCCAGGCCTCCTCGTCGCTGATGCCGTACCGGATCACGCGCTGGTGGCCCGACCGGCGAGCCCGCTCGATCTCCTCGGCCGCGGCGCCCTCGACGCAGCCGCCGCTGACGGATCCCGTGATCCGCCCGTCGGCGGTGGTCGCGAGCACGGCCCCCTCGGGTCGAGGCGCCGAGCCGAACGTCCGGACGACGATCGCCCTGCCGACGTCCGCGCCCTCGTTCCGCCAGGTCTCGAGGGTTTCCAGCAGCTCGCGCATGGCCGAAGGGTACGACTCGCGCGCGGATGGCCGGTCCGGCGCGAGGGCCGGTCGCGAGGGCCGGTCGCGAGGGCCGGTCGCGAGCAGGGCCGGCGCCCCTGCGGCTCAGCCGTCCGGCGCCTCGAGCTCGCGGGCGTAGGCCGGGAAGCGGAAGCGCTGGTGGCGGTTGAGGATCCCGCCGTGCGCGAGACGGGCGACGGTGGCGCGATTCGGCGGCTGGCCCGCGGCGAACCTGGGGAGCAGCAGGTCAGCGGCCGTGACCTTCGAGTAGGCGCCACAGCTGGGCAGCCCGAGGATCGTCGCGCCGGCGACGCGGGCGAGCCAGACCATCGAGCCGGGATGGGCCGGCACGCCGTGGCGGACGAGCCGGCCGCCGAGCGCGGCCACGGCCTCGAAGAACGGGTCGGACGGGTCGCTCGTGCCG
>DATLYV010000016.1:0-24720 GCA_035574535.1 Binatia bacterium | reverse complement strand
TACGAGCCAAGCCGTGAGACGCAGAGGAGGATGACACTCAGGTCAGCGTACCTCGCAGCCGCGGCGACTCGCGCGCCGCCGGCGGCAGCCGTGGCGGATCGGGCGCCGCGGCGTCAATCGGGCGCGCCGCGGCTGTGGCGCCGGGACCGCCTCGGCGTCACCTGGCCGAGCGCGGCCGAGCGCGCGTCGACGGCCCGTGGGTCGATCGAGCGCGCGAGCGCCTCGCCCCGCATGGTCGCCAGGCGTGCCGCATCGCCCAGCCGCTCCATCTTCCGAACCGCCTGGTCCCACGTGAGCCCCGCCCACGAGCCGGCCGATCCGAGCCCGACACGGGCGAGCCCTCGTCCGCGCGCGGCCGCGGCGTGACGAGCCGCGAACAGCAGCATCTCGCGCGCGTCGGCCGGCGAATCACCCGCCGGCAGCGCCCCCACGATCACCCCTCGTTCGCCCGGCAGTCGCGTGACCAGGTTCCAGTTGTCCGCCCCCGCGATGACGTCGACGGCCAGACTGGCGTACGGCGGTTCGACGATCGTCTCGAGCCCCGCGTCCCACGCCGAGCCACCGACGATCGACAGCGTTAGGTGCGGCGAGATTCCTTCGGCCAGCCGCCGATGGGCCTCGCGGAACCTTTCGCGCTCCGCCTCGTCCGCCCCGATCCGGTGCGCCTCCGTCTCCTCGATCTCGACGATCGGACAGCCCGCCTCGGCGAGCGCCTCGACGACCTCCCGCAGCCGCATCGCCGCATCGTGCGGATCCAGACCGAACCGTCGCGCCGCCGAATATGGGCCCGGGAGTGCCTGTTTGGCGGCTCGATCGGTCGTCGAGGCGATGAACAGCCACGCGGCGACGACCTCGGCCGGGTCCGGCACGCGATCCCAGGCGCGCTCGGGCCTTCCAGCGCGCGGGAGTCGAAGTCGCCCATCGGTGACCGGCTCGAACCCGGCCGCCTCCTGCGCGCGAACGGCCGCCTCGATCCGGTCCTCCAGGCGTGCGCCGGGCGGGTCCGGTAGTGCGCCGAGCAACGTCGCGAACATCGAACAGGTCGAGCCGGGGTCGGCGGTCAGCCGCCGTCCGGGACCGGCCCGTCGAGGAACTCGCCGAGCCGCGAGCGTTCGACGTTGCCGCCGGAAAGGATCACGCAGACCCGCTCGCCGTCGCGGAGCGGGATTCGGCCGGCCAGCACCGCGGCGAGGGCCGCCGCTCCGGCGGGCTCGAGGACCTGCTTCATCCGTTCCGCCGCGAACCGCAGGCCGCCGAGGATCGTGGCGTCGTCCAGCAGGACGATGTCGTCGAGGTACTTCGCGCAGATCGGGAGCGTCCACTGGCCCGCGAACGGCGCGCCGAGCCCGTCAGCGACGCTGACCGGGTCGATCTGGACGACTTCGCCCGCCTTGATCGCCCGCGAGACCGCATCGGAGCCCTCCGGCTCGACCCCGTAGACCCGCACCTCGGGCCGAGTCTCCTTGAGGGCCGTGGCGACGCCGCTGATCATGCCGCCGCCGCCCACGCCCGCGACCACGACGTCGACGTCCGGCAGGTCCTCGAGGAGCTCAAGGCCGCTCGTGCCGTTGCCGGCGATGACCTCCGGGTCGTCGAACGGGTGGACGAGCGTCAGCCCGCGCTCCGCGACGAGCTCGCGGAGGCGCTCGAGGGTCGACCCGACATGCTCGCCGTGCAGCACGACCTCGGCGCCGTAGGCCTGGCACGCGTCGACCTTCGACCGGACGGCGCGCAGCGGCATGACGACCGTGACCGCGACACCCTCCTCGCGCCCGGCCCACGCGTAGGCCTGCGCCGCGTTCCCGGCAGAGAGGGTGATCGCGCCCGCTTCACGCTCCTGCGGCGAGAGCGACGTCAGCTTCGCGAGCGCGGCGCGGGGCTTGAACGAGCCCGTCTTCTGGAGGTGCTCGGCCTTCGCGTAGAGCCGGCCATCGGCGATTCGCACGCCCGTGGCCGCCTCGATGACCCGCGCCGCCGTCGCCGACACCAGGATCGGCGTCCGATGGACCCGTCCCTCGACGCGCTCCCGCGCGGCGTGAATCCTCTGCAGCGAGACAAGCTCAGTCACGAACGGAGCTCAGGACGGGACGGGGGGTGTCGCGAACACCGGGGCATCGTAGCCGGGAGCGACCGTTGGCCAACGCTGCGATCGCGTCGTGATGCCGCCTCGGACGCGCTCGGACCCACGCGGTCCGCCGCGTCGACGGTCGCGTCACGCGACCCGCCGGAAACGACCTGGCGGCTCCAGCCGGCTCGATCATTCACGCCGGACTGGGTCTCGCTGCCGCGTTTGACGAGCTCTGCCGACATTCCCCTGAGGCTGAATCGAGATAGTTCCAACGATGGCGAACCAACGCCAAAGACACCCCGAAACGCCAGCGAGCACGAAAGCCGCCGGATAAGTCGCAGCGAACGGGAGCTCGCGACAATCGCACCTGATGCCGCCGGTCGAGTCGATGGAGGCGGGACATGCCACGACGTGCCGCGGTGGGAATTGAGCTGCTGGCGGATCCGACGAGGCGCGCGATCGTGTCGCTGATCGCGGCGAACGTTCGACACCCGGCGGGCATCGCCGCCTCGCTGAAGCTCAGCCGACCGGCGGTCAGCCGGCAGCTCCGACTGCTGACCGAGGCCGGACTCCTGCGCTGGTCGCGCTCGACGTTCGACGGTCGGAGTCGCGTCTACATCATCGAGACCACGATGGTCGCCCCGATCATCGCCTGGCTCTCCGGTGTCGACCTCAGCAAGGTGCGTCCCTTCATCCGCCCTGGCTGGTCGCCGCCGCGGCGCGTCCACCGGCTCCGCCACGACGCCAAGGCGGTCGACGTGTACTGAGCCAAGGCGGTCGCCGTGTCCTGAACCCGCGGGAGGTCGTGCAACCCGGCGCCCGCAGCGACTGATTCGTCGTCTGCCGGCGATGGTTCCGCATCAGCGAAACCAACTCGAAGCTGCTGGGGAGGGCGGACGGTTCGCGGGCGGCCGATCACAGCGGCGCCGGGTGGCGTCCGGCGATGGTTCCGCATCAGCGAAACCAACTCGAAGCTGCTGGGGAGGGCGGACGGTTCGCGGGCGGCCGATCACAGCGGCGCCGGGTGGCGTCCGGCGTTGGTTCCGCATCAGCGAAACCAACTCGAAGCTGCTGGGGAGGGCGGACGGCCACCCTCGGCCGGGGCAATCCTGCGGCGCTCCTAGATCGTCGCGCCTCCGGCGGCCAGCCCGGCCGCAAGCACGCCGAGCAGGGCGATGACGCCGGCGGCGATCAGGAGCGGCGAGCGGACCTCGGCCTCGCCGCGGGGGTGCTGCATCGCTGAGCGCAGGGTCGGGGTCTTGCCGGGCGGGACGACGAAGCCGAGCCACAGGCCGGCGACCAGGCCGCCGATGTGCGCGGCGTTGTCGATCCGCAGACCGCCGCTGCTCGCGACGAACCCAAAGATCAGGTTGATCACGACGAACATGCCGAGCTGTGGGACGATCGCCCGCGCCCGCCGGTCGAGCATCGGGTGGTGGGCCCGCGTCCCGGCGAGGAGCACGCCGACCAGCCCGAAGATCGCGCCCGACGCCCCGACCGCCGGGGCGTGCGAGAACAGGAAGCTGGCGGTCGAGCCCCCGATCGCCGCGATCACGTAGAACACCAGGAACATCCCCTTGCCCCAGATCTGCTCGACGATCGGGCCGACGATCCACAGGGCGTACAGGTTCAGCGCGAGGTGCAGGTACCCGGCGTGCACGAGCGTCACGCTCGCGAGCCGGTACAGCTCGCCGCGCTCGATCGCGTTCGGTTCGAGGAGCAGCATCTCGAGCAGGCTCTCGGACTGGAAGGTGATGAACGAGACGGCGGCGGTGATCGCGAGCACGACGTAGGTCAACAGGAGCCCGGCCGAGCCCCGCGACCGGGCGAAATAGCGGTTCGCGGCGCCGTGGTTGCCGGTCTCCTTGGCGAGCCAGCCGAGCCGCGACGCGATCTCGGCCTTGTCCTCCGCGGGCGCGCGGCGGTCCGCCTGGCGGTACGCCTCGATCGCCCGGTCGAGGTCGCCCTCGCGGACCGCTGCGCCGGCGAGGTTGCGCCACGCGCGGTACGTGGCCGCGTTCTCGGGCAGCTGCGTGACCGCCTCCCACTGGGCCTTCGCCTCCTCGTCGCGGTCGAGGCGGTAGAGGGCATCGCCGGTCCCGAGGATCGCCACGCCCGTGAGATCGGGGTCGGGATGACCGACCACGCGCTGGAAGTCGGCGAGCGCGAGCGCGTGGTCACCCGCGTCGAGCCGCGCCGTGCCGCGCTCGACGAGCCGGCGCGCGATGGGGTCGCCGAGGGGACCCTGGGTCTCGAGGGCGGCGTCGAGCTCGGGATCGACGAAGGGGTCGAAGGGGTCGCCCCCGGGGTGGTGCATCGAACCGGACGATACTAGGGAAACGATGTGCGGGCGGATGACGCAGCAGCGACCGACCTCGGAGCTGGCCGAGATCTTCGGGGCCGAGGATCGGATCGACGCGCCCGGCGGCCGCTTCAACGTCGCCCCGACCGACGACGCCGCGGTCGTCGTGCAGCGCGACGACAAGCGGGCGATCGTGCCGTACCGCTGGGGCCTCATCCCCCACTGGTCCGAGACCGCCGCGACGGGCAACCGGATGTTCAACGCCCGGGCCGAGACGCTCGACCGCAACCCGGTTTTCCGCTCCGCGTTCTCGAAGCGCCGCTGCCTCATCCCGGCCGACGCGTACTACGAGTGGAAGCGGCTCGGGAAGGTCCGCCAGCCCTACGCGATTGTGCGGCCGGACGGTCGACCGATCGCGCTCGCCGGCCTCTGGGCGGGTTGGAAGGACGAGGACACGGGCGAAGTGATCCGGTCCTTCACGATCATCACGACCTCGGCCAACGAGATGATGGCGCCGGTGCACGACCGGATGCCGGTGATGATCCCGGAAGAGGCGTGGGATCGGTGGCTCGACCCGGGGCGGCTCGAGGGCGAGTCGCTGGCCGAGCTCAAGGGCCTTCTCGTGCCGTCCGGGGAGGACTGGCTCGAGATGTACCCCGTCTCGCGCCGCGTCAACGACGTCCGCAACGACGGCCCCGATCTCGTGGAGCCAATCCCCGAGGAGGAGGACCCGGGCTGAGCCCGCGTCGCACCCGATCTCCGAAGCGCTGATGCCGTTCAGTGGTTGCCACTTCGGTCTGGGCCGACAACGGCGCCGGAGGACGGCTCGGCCGGGAGGATCAGACCGGCTCGGCCCCGAGCGCAGAGACCGTGGCGCGGAGCGCGGCCTCGGGCTGGTCGCCGGCGTCCAGTCGGGCGGCGAGCGCGACGACGAAGCCGGCGAACGCGCCGTCCGGGTCCGAGGCGGGCGGCTCGAGGAGCATCGGGCCGCGCCGATCGAGGGCGTCGAGGACGGCGATCGCGTCCCCCTCGAGCGGCCCGACGAGGACGAGCGGCGCGCCGGCCCACTCGGCATCGGCGATTGCGGTCGGGAGCAGCCCGGCGGCCGGGCGGACCAGGACGATGCAGCGGATGTCGGGCAGGTAGCGAAGTGCGAGATTCAGGTCCGCGGCGTCGAGCGAATCGGCGCCGGAGCGGATCACGGTCGCGTGCCCGATCCTGGCCGCGGCGAGCTCGAGGAGGCGCTGGTCGCCGGCGGGACCCGGCGCTGCCGCGCCGATCATCTCGATTCTCGCTCCCGTGCCCGCCGCGCGCCGTGCGATCTCGACCGCCAGCGCGTCGGCGCGGCCCAGGAACCCGACCACGATCACGAGCGCAGCGTACGGCCCCGAGGCCCCGCCCGCGACCGGCCGTGCGCTCGCGACCTTGGTGGGCCCCGCGTCGGCAGGACGAACGAGTCGGCACCAACTGACCGTGCGGCGGCGTGCATTCGGGCGGCCGGTTCGGCAGACTGGCGGGAGCGCCGGGCGACGCGCCCGCGCGCGCTCGACGACGACCAAGCAGCGGGGTGCTTCGATGGCCGACTGGGGGGACACGCCACCGACGTTCGATCGTTCGAGCGACGCCTGGGGCGCGCAGGGCGCGTTCGGCGACGAGGACGAGGGCGGCGAGCAGTACATCGAGCTCATCGGCTCGAACCTCTGGGTCGCCGGCAACGTCAGCCTGGGCCGCTTCCGGCGGGTCTCCGACTTCGTGAACATCGTCCAGGGCTACCTGGTGATGCGCGACGTCGTCGTGCTGAGTCACACCGGCGAGGCGACGCGCCTCACCTTTCCCGAGTTCCGGGTCCTCCCCGACGACATCGCGGTCGTCGCGCAGCTCGGCGACGACAAGCCCGCGACCCCGGCGGGCGGGGCCGGCGGCGGTGCGGGCGACACGGGCCTCGTGATCGAGAAGCGCCGCCAGCGGCTGGTCGTCATGACGCGCTCCCACATCATCGACGGCGACGTCTTCATCCACGGCGACGGCACGATCATGGCCTTCGTCGACGCGACCGACCCGAAGTTCATCCCGATGGAGGACGTCCGCGTCCGCTGGGTCGCCGACCGCAAGCTCGCGGCCCGCTACCCGTTCGCGCTCCTCCAGCGCTCGCAGATCCTGGGCGTCGCGACCGAGGGCATCAAGCTCGGCGGCGCCGAGCAGACGATGCGGCGCGCGGCGCTGCTGAAGGCGAAGTCGAAGGCCGCACCGACGGTCGGCGACGGGCTCGGTGGCGAAATCGGGTCGGCGGTGCCGGTCGCGGAGGGTGTCGACGTGGGGGCCGCTGCGGGCGATGGCAGTGGCGACACTCGTTCGGGCGACGGCGTCGACGTCGCGCAGGAGGCCGCCTCGACCGAGGGCTGAGCCGGCGCGGCGCGGACCGGCGCGGCGGCTCGACCACGGCGCGCCCGACGCGCGCCGCCTCGGCGCCGTCACCGCGCCCCGGCGATCAGTGCGGCGTCTCGCCCGGCTTCAGCGTCTCGCCCGGCTTCAGCGTCTCCCCTGGCTCGAGCGTCTCGCCCGGCTTGAGCGTCTCGCCGGGCCTCAGGGTCTCGCCCGGCTTGAGCGTCTCCCTGCCGCCCGAGCCGGGCCCGGAGCCGTCGTCGTCGCTCTCCTCGGGGGACTCCGACGGCGATTCGGTCGGTGACGCCGAGGGCGACGGCGTGCGAGAGACGCTCGGCGTCGGGAGGCTTGGCGTCGGGGTCGGCGCGACGGGAACCGGCGAGGGCAGGGCCGTCGGGATCGGCTCGATCGTGGGCGCCGGCGACTCGGACCCGAGGAGCCCCAGCGCGCTGGCGGCGCCCAGGGACGCGGCCCCGGTCACGGACAGCGCTGCGACGGTGAGCACCAGCACGTAGGCGAGCGCTGCCGCTCTCGACAGGATCGGCCGGCCGGAGCCACGTGCCGCTGTCATCGCCTCGCGGAGGCTCGCCCACAGACCGTGGAAGAACCCGCGCCGTCGAAGCGGCAGGAGGAAGCCTGCCGGCGAGGGAGCGGGCTCGTCCGCGAGTGCCGCGATGACCCGATCGCCGATGCCGGCTCTCGCTCCCGTGGCGGTATCGAACCCCGTCGCGGCCGCGGGCAAATGCTCCGTCGAGTCGTCGATCGCGGCCTGGAGCCAGCGGCCCGTCTCGAGCGCGTCGGCCACCTCGGACCCGAAACCCTCGCCGAGCTCGTCGACGGAGAAGCGTCGCTCGTTCACGAAAGCATCCCGGGGTCGATCTGCTCGATGCGCTGGCGCAGCTGGAGGAGCCCGCGCCGGAGGTGGGTCTTCACGGTGTTCAGGTTGCGCCCGGTGAGCTGCGCGATCTCCTCGAGCGAGCGCTCGGCGAAGAACCGCAGCGCGACGGTCTCGCGGTACGGCTCGGAAAGGTCGGCGACCGCGCGGCGCGTTGCGTGCTGACGCTCCACGCGGAGGGCCTCGTGCTCGGGATGGGTCTGGAGGGGCGCGGGAATCGAGCTCACGGTCTCGGCGATCCCGCTGTCGGCCGACGGCCGGACCCATGCGACCGCGCGCCGCTTCGCCAGCTGCCGAACGGCGAGCCGGATGGCGATCCGCGTGACCCAGGCGCCGAACGGCCCCTCGCCGCGCCACGTCGCAAGCGACCGATACGCGCTCACGAAGGCCTCCTGGGCGATGTCCTCGGCCTCGTGCAGGTCGCCGAGGACCCGGAAGCAGGCACGGACGACCGAGGTCGACTCCCGGTCGACCAGGATCCGGAACGCGTCCCGGTCGCCATCGAGGACCCGGCGAACGATCCGCAGGTCATCGAGACCTCCGGCGCGCGGGTGCGAGGCGTCGTCGGGCACGGACGCAGCGGCGCCGGGAACCGATGCGGCCCCCGGGGTCGCTGCGGCGTTCGGCGTGCGGTTCGATGCGGCGCCCGGCAGCTGGCCGGCCGCCCCTGGCTTGTCGATCTGCGCTCTCCGCGACGAGACGCCGGCCGAGGACTCGGCCGGCGGCATCGCCATGCTGACGGATGTCGGCATTTCCCATCGTCGGGCGTTGGTCACGATCCTGGTGGGCCGATCGGCTCCGGTCGATCCGGGTCGTTTCGGTTCCGGGATCAGCCCGGGCCGCTCGAGCCGCCACCGGGCCCCGAGTTGTCGTCGTCATCGTCGTCGTGGCCGCCGTGGTCGTCGCCATCGTCGTCGGTGCCGTCGTGACCCGAGGTGCCGCCATGGTCATCGCTCCATTCGGGCGTCTCGCTCGGGCTGGCGGTGGCGCGATCGTCGTCGTCACCATCACGGCCGGGCCCGCGGTTCCGGTCGCCGTCGTGGTCGTCGGGCGATGCCGAGGGCTCGTTCGACCCGGTCGGATCGGGCGACTCCGAGGCCTCGGCGGATTCCGTCGGCTCCGGCGACTCGGTCGGCTCGGCCGACTCGGTGGGCTCGGCGGACTCCGTCGGGCCCGGGGTCTCGGTCTCGCCAGCCGCCGCGACGACGTCGCCGCCGCTCGGCGTGGACAGTGACGCGGGGCGCAAGAGCGCGCCGGCGGCGGCCACCGCCCCGACGAGTAGGAACAGGGCGACCACGGCCACGCCGATCGGTCGCGCGAGGACGAGGAGATGTGCACGCATCTTGGATCTGGCTCCTCCGGGTGGCTCGCCGGCGTCGTGCCGGCCCGATGTCATCCCTGAGGAGGCCGTCCCCGAAAAGGTTTCAGGCCGCGCGGCCCTGGACCTGCGCTGCCTTCAGCCGCAGGATCTCCCGCTCCAGCACGGCCACGCCGAGTGCGATCGTCACGGTCAGGATCCCGCCGCCGGCGAGCACGGCCTCGACG
This sequence comes from Binatia bacterium, assembly GCA_035574535.1. Taxonomy (GTDB): domain Bacteria; phylum Chloroflexota; class Limnocylindria; order Limnocylindrales; family CSP1-4; genus UBA5189. The sequence goes on along the minus strand of DATLYV010000016.1, from coordinate 15,528 downwards.
CCGAACACCTCGGCCAGCGCACCACCCGCGAGGCTGGCGACGGGTATGAGCCCGATCGACGTGAGCAGGTACAGGCTCAGGACGCGGCCGTGCATCCCTGCCGGCACGAGGACCTGGATCAGCACGTTCGTCGTCGAGTAGAACTGGACCTGGAACGCGCCGATGAGCAGCAGCGCGACCATCGACAGCGGCAGGAAGCGCGACACCGCGAAGGTCGCGAGCGAGACGCCCACGATGAGCATCGAGCCGACGATCAGCCGCCCGCTCCCGCCCGAGGGCCGCAGTGCCGCCAGCGACAGTGACCCCGCCAGCGCTCCCGCCCCGACCGCGCCGATGAGCAGCCCGATCCCCTGCGGCCCGGTCGCGAGGATGTCGCGGGCATAGATCGGGATGAAGGTGTTGTAGTTCAGGACGAGGAGCGCGGGCACGGCCGGCAACAGCACGATCGTGAGCAGGGCGCGGCTCCCGGCCACGTACCGGACGCCGTCGCGGAGTTCGGACAGCACGGCCGCCTGGGCCCGGTCGACGAGGTGGGTCGACGGGATGGCGATCCCGGCGATCAGCGTGGCCACGATCAGCAGCGCCACGCCGTTGACCCAGAACCCGAGCTCGAGCGCGTCGGCCGCGATGAACAGCCCGGCGACCCCGGGTGCGACGATCCGCAGCAGGTTGAACTGGGCCGCGTTCAGCGCGATCGCACTCCCCAGCGCCTCCCGCGGCACGAGCGTCGACACAACCGCCTGGTTCGCCGGCTGCTGGACCGTGAACGTCAGGCCCAGCAGCAGCGAGATCAGCAGCACGTGCCAGTACTCCACGACCCCGAGCGTCGTGGCCAGCGCCAGGACGAGCGCGCACAGGCCCGCCACGACGTTGCACCCGACCAGGAGCCGCCGCCGGTCGACACGATCGGCCACCACGCCCGCGAACACCGCGAGCAGCAGCGACGGCAGCCAGTAGGCGGCTGTCGCGAGCCCCAGCAGTGCCGGCGACTCGGTGAGGATCAGCACGAGCCAGCCCGTCGCCGTCTGCTGCATGAACACGCCGATGCTGGCGAGCATCGACGCGCTGATGTACCGCCGGTACATGGGGACCGCGAGCGCGGGGAACGCGGCCTGGATCCTGGCGGTCACGAATCGGTCGGCGGCGGGTCAGCCGGCGTGGGCGCCTCCCGGCAGCTCCTCGCGATCGACGGTGATCGGCCCGATCCGGGCGGCCTCGAGTCCGGGGAGCACGGTGTCCGCGTCGCCGACGAGGACGACCGCGAGACGGTCCGGCGAGATGCGGCGTGAGGCGGCGGACTCGACGTCCTGGGCTGTCACGGCCTCTATCGACGGGCGGTATCGATCGAGCTCGTCCATCGGCAGCCCATGGATCAGGAGGCCGGCGATCGCCCCGACGACCGGCGGCGGCGTCTCGAACCGCAGCGGGAACACTCCGACGAGGTAGTCGCGCGCGGCGTGCAGCTCGGCGTCGGTCGGCGGCCCGGCGCGCATCGTCTCGAGCTCGGCCAGGATGTCCTCGACCGCCGGGACGGTGACGTCGGAGTTGACGGCGACGCGCACGGCGAACGGCCCCGGCCCGCGGCGCATGTCGAACCCGGCCCCGGCGCCGTACGTGTAGCCCTTCTCCTCGCGGAGCTTGCGGTTCAGGCGCGAGTTGAACAGCCCGCCGAGGATCGAGCTCATCACCGACACGGCGTGGAAGTCCGGGATCCTCCGCGGCACGCCGATGTGCCCGATCCGGATCTCGGTCTGGACCGAGCCCGGTCGATGGATGAGCCGGACGATCCGATCGTCCCGCGCCGGGACGACCTCGGGCGTCGTGGGCTCGATCGCCTCGGCGTTGGGCGCCCAGTCGCCGAAGCGGGAATCGGCGACGGACCGGACGTCCTCGCCCACCGCGTCCAGGTCGCCGCCGACGATCAGCGTCATCCGCGCCGGGTCGAAGAGGCGTGCGTGGCGCACCCGGGTCGCGCTGGCGTCGAGGCCGGCGACCGTGGCCTCGAGACCCGCCGACGGCCGGCTGTACGGCGTCCCGGGTGCGTAGATCGTCTCGACGAATCCGTCGTCGGCCCGACGACGCGGGTCGGCCTTGGCCTGGAGCAGGTCGTTGAGGCGCTCGTCGCGCAGCCGCTCGACCTCGCGGTCGGGGAACGTCGGCTCGCGGGCGACCTCGGACACGAGCTCGAGCGCCGGGCCGAGCCGCTCCGCGGGCACGTCGACGCTGATCGAGAGGCCGTCCCAGCCCGCCTCGGCATTGAGCGAGGCCCCGAGCCGCTCTGCGGCCTCGATCAGCTCGACGGCGGAGTGCCGCTTCGTTCCCTCCGTGAGAGCCCGCGCCATGAGCGAGGTGACGCCGCCCTGCTCGTTCGGCTCGTCGACCGCCCCGGCGGGAAGCAAAAGGCTCGCCGACACGAGGGCCCGCCCCGGCAGGTGCACCGCGATGACGCCGAGCCCATTGTCGAGCGTCTGGCGCTCGAACCGCGGGAACTGGTACGGGCGCGGATCCGAGTGCGTCGGCCGCTCCGGCACGACGATCGGTCGGTCGCTCACGCCAGGCCTCCCCGGCCGCCGCCGGTTGCGGTCGCGCCGCCGGTTGCCAGCCGCGTGCTCGGAACAAGGGGCGGATCCGCGCATCCGAAGGACGGGCTACCGGCCGGACGTTCGGTTCTGTGCACGGCGAGCGAGCGCGCGGACGCTGGCGTGCGCCCGGGCGCGGCCGGGCGTGCGGCCACGACTTCCATCACACGCCGCTCGGCATCTCGGGCGCGGCCGTGACCGGGACATACGTCAGCACGGCCCGGTTTGCCTTCACGAACACGTCCCGGCTGACGGTTTGGATGTCCTCGGCCGTGGTAGCGAGGTAGCGCGGCAGGATCTCGTTGATCATCCCGGGGTTGTCGAAGAGGGTGGCGTACATCGACAGCCGGTCGGCCTTCTCCTCGACCCGCTGGAGGGCGCCGAGCTCGTCCGCCTCCGTCAGGGCCTTCGCACGCGCCAGCTCGTCCTCCGAGACAGGCTCGTCGCCCATCCGCTCCAGTTCCTCCCAGAACGCGGACTCGAGCTCGACCAGGTCGACCCCCGGCCGCGCCGTCGCCATCCCGACCGTCACCGACGCGCCCGCGATCAGGCCCATCGAGAAGACCGCGACGTCCTGCGCCAGCCGCCGCTCCCGCACGAGCTTCCGATGCAGCCGCGAGCCCTTGCCGCCGGCGAGGATCTGCCCGGCGAGATCGAGCGCGTCGAGCCGCCGGTCGCCGAACAGCGGCCCCCGGAAGCCCCAGTGGATCCGCGGCAGCGGCACGCGATCGGGCACGACCTCCCGGATCTCCCGCCCGATCACCGGCGGCAGCGTCATGTCCGGCAGCGGCGCCGGCAGGTTCGGGTTCGCGGGGATGCCGCCGAAGTACTTCTCGACCGCCGCCTCGACCCACACGGGATCTACGTCCCCGACCACCGACAGCACCGCGTTGTTCGGTGCGTAGTGCAGCCGGAAGAAGGCCGAGACGTCCTCGAGCGAGGCCGCGTCGAGGTCTTCCATCGAGCCGATCGTCGGGTGGTGGTACGGGTGGCCATCGGGGAAGATCGAGCCGAACAGCTTCTCGACCCACGAGCCGTACGGGCGGTTGTCGTACGACCAGCGCTTCTCGTTCTTCACGACCTCGCGCTGGTTGTCGAGGTTCTCCTGGCTGAGGGCGTCGAGCAGGGTGCCCATCCGGTCCGCCTCGAGCCAGAGCGCGAGCTCGAGCTGGTGCGAGGGCATCGTCTCGAAGTAATTGGTGCGGTCGAGCCAGGTCGTCCCGTTGAGGGTCCCGCCGGCGGCCTGGACGAGCGCCAGGTGCTCGGCCTTCCCGACGTGGGCCGAGCCCTGGAACATGATGTGCTCGAAGAGGTGGGCGAAGCCCGTCTTGCCGGGCTGCTCGTGCTTCGACCCGACGTTGTACCAGACGTTCACCGCCACGACGGGCGCGGTGTGGTCCTCCGAGACGATCAGCCGGAGGCCGTTGGGCAGGCGGGTCTGGGTGAATTCGACTCGGGGGACGACGGGCACCGGGCGATGCTATCGCAGCGCCGTCACGCCGGCGCGATGACGAACAGGAGGGTCAGCCCAAGGCCGACGGCCGCCCCCTCCAGCACGAGCTGGGCCACGCGTCGAAGGTCAGCAGCACGCTGCTGCGGGTCGACCTTGCGCTCCTCACCGACCGCGCCGAAGTTCTCGACCCCGAGCGCGCCGAAGGCCACGCAGAACCGGTGGAACACCTGGGCCAAGTTGATCGCGGCGCCGGTGACGAACGGGAACCACAGCAGGCGCGCGGCGGGCGGCGCGTCGAGGGCGATGAGCAGGACGGCGGCCGCGGCCGCGACGACCGTGAAGAAGATCGCGGACCGCCGACGTCGGGCGACCTCTGCCGGCCCGATGTTGCAGCGCGGCGCGATCGATCGATCCCACGTCACGCGCCGAGAATATCCCGGCTCCGCGGCCGACCGGCCCGCGGTGGATGACCGCCCCAGCGTGTCGAGCCGCGCCGAACGGCGGCGCTCGGAGAACACACTTCGAATGTGATGCCAGTGGGGTAATCAGGCGGGGAGCGATCACCCCAGAGGCATCAGCGGGAAAGGGTTCTTCGCAACCACGCCGTTCGCGACAGGTGGACACAGGCGGCCATCAGGCGGACATCAGGCGGTGGACGCGGCGAGCGCCTCCGCTTCGCCGGCCCGGCGCGCGCGGTCGACCATCGCGAGCCAGTCGGCGATCGGGCGCACGTCGGCGACCGCGGCGTCGACGAGCGGGTCGAGGGCCTCCGCGGCCGCGACCGCGGTCTCGATCGCAGTCAGGCACGGCACGCCCTCCGCGATCGCCGTGTGGCGGATCTCGGCGGCGTCGCGGACGGCGCCGGAGCGGGGCGTGGGCGTGTTCACGACGAGGCGGACGCGGCCGCTGCGAACCAGATCGAGCAACGCGACCTCGACGGGGCCCGCGGATTCGCCCTCCGCCGTGGGTTCGGCGGCGGTTGCCTCGCCTGGCGTTCTCGCCTCGGCGCCGGTAGCGCGGGCGGACTCGGTCGCGGGCTCGGCGCCGAGCTTCGCCACGGGCAGCGCGTCGAAGCCGGCGGCGATGATCGCGGCGCGCGTGCCGGGGGTCGCGGCGAGCTCGAAGCCCGCGGCGTCGAGCGCGGCGGCGAGGCGGGGCAGCGCGTGCTTGTCGCGGTCGGCGATCGAGAGGAGCGCGATCGAGGCCGGGCGCGTCGCGGTTTCCGTTGCGGCGGCGAAGGACGCGGCCGCGGGCTCGAGGGCCGGCACCAGGCCCGCGCCGCGGAGCGCCTTCGCGACGGCGACCCGCGCATCCGGGTGGATCCCGATGACCTCGCCGGTCGACTGCATTGACGGCCCGACGGACGGATCGACCCCCCGGAGCTTCGTCGTCGAGAACGCCGGCGCCTTGACCGCCACGTACGGCGGCGCGGGGAGCAGGCCGTTCGGCCAACCCAGCTCCTCGAGCGTGGCGCCGAGGGCGATGCGAACGGCCAGGTCGACCATCGGGACGCCCGTGACCTTCGACAGGAACGGCACGGTGCGCGACGCGCGCGGGTTGACCTCGATCAGGTAGACGCCGTCATCGCGGACGATGAACTGGGCGTTGACGAGGCCCTTCGCGCCGAGCGCGAGCACGACGCGTTCCATCGCCGCCACGATCAGGCCCTGGTCGGCCTCGCCGACGCTCTGCGGCGGGAAGACGCCGACGGAATCGCCCGAGTGGACGCCGGCGCGCTCGACGTGTTCTAGGAGGCCGGGGATCAGGACGCGCTCGCCGTCGGAGACGGCGTCGACGTCGACCTCGATGCCCTCGAGGTAGCGGTCGATGCGGACGGGCCGGTCGGGGTCGACGATCGTGGCCGCCGCGAGCTGCCGGACCAGGTCGTCCGGGGAGTAGCAGAAGTCGATCGCGAGGCCGCCGATGACGAAGCTCGGGCGGACGATGACCGGGTAGCCGATGCGGTCCGCGAGGGTCAGCGCCTCCTCGACCGAGCGGGCCATGCCGCCCTCCGGCTGCGGGATGCCGAGGCGGTCCAGGAGGGCCGCAAAGCGGGTCCGCTCTTCCGCTTGGTCGATCGCCTCGGGGTCGCTGCCGAGGAGCTCGACGCCTGCGGCCGCGAGCGGCGCGGCGAGGTTGAGGGGCGTCTGGCCGCCGAAGGCGACCATCGCGGGGATGGTGGAAGACGCCGCTTGGGGACCGTCGAATCTCGCCTCCGTGTCGGGCTCGGGTTCCTGGCTCTCCGCCTCGATCAGGCTCAGGACGCTCTCCGCGTCGAGCGGCTCGAAGTACAGGCGGGTCGAGGCGTCGAAGTCGGTCGAGACCGTCTCCGGGTTCGAGTTGACCATGACCGCCGACCAGCCCTGCTCGCGGAGGGTCGCGGCGGCCTTCACCGCGCAGTAGTCGAACTCGATCCCCTGCCCGATCCGGACCGGGCCGCTGCCGATGACGAGGGCCGCGGGGCGCTCGACGGGCGGTGCCTCGGGGGCCGAGCCGGCCGCGGCATAGGTCGCGTAGAAGTACGGCGTCTCGGCGGCGAACTCGGCGGCGCAGGTGTCGACCATCGCGTAGCCCGGCCGGAGGCCGATGGCGCGGCGGGCCTCGCGCACGTCCGCGGCGGTCACCGGGGCGGCGCGGCCTTCCGGCCCGGTGGCGAGATGCGCGATGTCCACGTCCCCGAAGCCGAAGCGCTTCGCGGTCGCGAGCAGGGAAGCCGCCTCGGGATCCCTGGCCGCCTGCAGCAGGCGCTCGCCGGCGTGCCGAATCTCGCGCTCGAGCCGCACGTTCCGCGCCATCTCCGCGAGGAACCACGGCGAGATTCCCGTCGCGACCCGGATCGTCTCCTCCGGCACCCCGCGCCGCAGCAGCGCGAGCACCCGCCACAGACGCGAGTCGGAGGGCGCGAGGAATTGCCGCAGCACCACCGGCGCCGCGGAGCGATGCGCGAACCGTGTCGACTCGCACGTCGTCCCGTCCGCGTCGACCCAGCGGATGACCGCGTCCTCATCGGGCCCGAAATCGCCCCCGAGCGCCGCCGCCAGGTAGTCGAGCGACGCCCGCCACGACGGATCCTCCGCAAGCGGCCCGGCGCCCGCCTGCTCGAGGCCCCGGAGCGCCTTGTTCAGCGCCGCCCCGAACGTCCGGTCGATTGCCATCACCTCGCCGGTCGCCTTCATCTGCGACCCGAGCGACCGGTCCGCCGACGGGAACTTGTCGAACGGGAAGCGCGGCAGCTTGACCACGACGTAGTCGAGCGCCGGCTCGAAGGCCGCCACCGTGGTGCCCGTGATGACGTTCGGAATCTCGGCGAGCCGCCGTCCGATCGCGATCTGCGCCGCGACGCGCGCGATCGGGTACCCGGTCGCCTTGGACGCCAGCGCGCTGGACCGCGACACCCGCGGGTTGACCTCGATCACCGCGTACTCCGAGGAGTCCGGCGAGAGCGCGAACTGGACGTTGCAGCCGCCCTCGACCCCGAGCGCCCGGATGATCTCGAGCGCCGCCGTCCGGAGACGCTGGTGCACCGGGTCCGGCAGCGTCTGCACCGGCGCGACGACGATCGAGTCGCCGGTGTGGACGCCCAGCGGGTCGACGTTCTCCATCGAGCAGACCGCGATGCAGGTGTCGTCCGCGTCGCGCATCACCTCGTACTCGATCTCCTGCCAGCCGACGAGGCAGCGCTCGACCATGACCTGGCCGATCGGCGACGCGCGCAGGCCCGCCCGGACCCGCTCGCGGTACGCATCTTCGGTCTCGACGATCCCTCCGCCCGTCCCGCCGAGGGTGAACGCGGGCCGGATGATCGCCGGGAGCCCGATCTCGGCGAGGGCCTCGTTCGAGGAGCGCTCGCGGTCCGCCGCCGTCGACCCCTCCACGATGCACGAGGGCGCATAGGGCTGGCCGATCCGGTCGAGCAGGTCGCGGAAGGCCTCGCGGTCCTCGGCCATCCGGATCGCCTCGACCGGCGTGCCGAGGAGTCGGACGCCGTAGCGCTCCAGAACGCCCTCGCGCGCGAGGTCCATCGCCAGGTTCAGTGCCGTCTGCCCGCCGAGCCCGGCGAGCAGCCCTTCCGGCTTCTCTCGGGCGATCACCGCCTCGATCGCCCGCACCGTCAGGGGCTCGAGGTACACGGCGTCGGCGACCTGGGGGTCGGTCATGATCGTCGCCGGGTTGCTGTTGACGAGGATCGTCCGGACGCCCTCCGCGCGAAGCGCGCGACAGGCCTGCGTGCCAGCGTAGTCGAACTCCGCCGCCTGCCCGATCACGACCGGCCCCGACCCGATGATCACCACCGACTCGGGCTTCCGAGCCCCCGCGCTCACGCCGCTGCCTCGCTCACGCCGCTGCCGCCATCGGCAAGCGGAAGGCGGGAAGGGGCGATCGAGATCGGTCCGCGCCCAGAATCCCGAGGCATGGACGCGCGCCATCGGCTCGCCGGGCGGCCTGACGAGCGTCTCGTCGTGCCCTCCGCCAGGGCGCCGTGCACGCGTTCGCCGCAACGCCGGCGAGCCCGAGGGCTGGCGCGCGCCGGACCAGCGGCCCGGGCAGGCCCGGCGCGTGCGTGTCCGCCGGCATCACCGGGCGGCCGCCGCGACGAAGCGGTCGAACACCGCGAGGGCATCGAGCGGGCCGGGCGCACCCTCGGGGTGGTACTGGACGGTCTCGATCGGGAGCTCCACGTGGCGCAGGCCCTCGACCGACCCGTCGTTGAGGTTCACCTGACTGACCCGGAAGCCGCCGTCGGCCGGCAGCGTCTCACCGACAACCTGGACTTCGTGGTTCTGGGCCGTGACCTGGACGAACCCCGTGTCGAGGTCACGGACCGGGTGGTTCGCCCCGTGGTGCCCGAACCGCAGCCGGCGCGTCTCCGCTCCCGCGGCCCGGCCCACGATCTGGTGCCCGAGGCAGATCCCCAGCAGCGGCCGCCCGTCGTCGATCACGGCCCGCGCCAGCGCCATCGGCCCCGAGAGCCGCGCCGGATCGCCCGGCCCGGGCGACAGGACGACCCCTGCCACGTCGCCGGACAGCACATCGGCCGCGCTCGCGGTGTGCGGATGGACTCGCACGCGCACGCCCCGCCGTCGCAGGCCCCGCACGATGTTCGCCTTCAGCCCGTAGTCGACGATCGCCACGAGCGGCCCATCGTCGGGCAGCCCATCGACCGACCGATCGACCTCGGTGACCGCCGCGGGCGACACCTCGGCCACGAAGTCCTGGTCCTCCCACCGCGGGACGGCACGCGCCCGGTCGACCGCCGTCGATCGGTCGAGGGCGGCGGCGCCGCCAACCGACGCGGGCTCCACGATCAGTCCCCGGAGCGAGCCGTTCGACCGGAGGTGCCGCGCCAGCGCCCGCGTGTCGACCCCCGCGATCGCCGGGATCCCGTTGTCCCGAAGCAGCCGCGCGAGCTGGCGCGCGTCCTCCAGCACCGCCGCGGTCGCATTGGCCACCACCAGACCGCGCAGCCACGGCCGCCCCGACTGGTCGTCCGAGAGGAGTCGCCCGTAGTTGCCGATCAGCGGGTACGTCATCACGACGACCTGGCCCGCGTACGACGGGTCGGTGCAGATCTCCTGGTAGCCGGTCTGGCTCGTGTTCACGACGAGGTCCCCGCCGCCCGCGACGGGCGCGCCGAACGCCACACCCGGGAACACGGAGCCGTCCTCGAGGGCCAGCACGGCCGGCCCGAAGTCGCCGATCCGGGGGTCGACGATGGCGGAGGAACGGGGCGATGGCGGCACGATGCGGGCGAGCGCAGGCACGGCCATCGAGCCTCCTTTCCGGCCTCACGGGACCGGTACACCGGCCTCACGGGACCGGGTTCAAGGTCGAGCGGAAGGGTAGCAGGGCGGTAGGATGGCGCGGGCTCCGGCGAGCCACTCGCGGGTGCGCGACGGGGGACGAGCAGACTCCGGGAGGCGGCGATGCGACGATTCGATGCCGCACCGGACGTGACCGTCACCGCGGACGCCTGGGGCCAACCGGCACACCGGCCGCCTCGTGACCCTCGCATCGGCGAGCGCGTCGCCGGCGAATCGCCGATCACCGCGCGGTTCGCTTGGCACGAACGGCGGCGCGGGTTCCGAGGCGCTCGCTATCGCTCCGAGCAGTCGGGCGCGCGACTGACGGCGCCACTTGGCGTGCGGCTGACGGCGCGATCCACGGCACGGCGCGATCCACGGCACGGCGCGGCACGAGCCCGCGTCAGTGCGCGACGGTGGCTCGGCCGATGACTCCGGCGCCGGAGGTCTTGTTGGTGCGCTCGTCGACGAGGATGAACGAGCCGGTCTGGCGGTTCTCCTGGTACGGATCGACGAACAGCGGCTGCGTGACCCGCAGCTTCACGCGCCCGATCTCGTTCAGCGACAGCGAGTCGACGCCCTCGTGCCGGTGGAGCGTGTTCACGTCGACCTGGTAGGTGATCTCGCGAACGAGCGCCCGCGCCCAGCGGGTCGTGTGCTTGATCGCGTACTTCGCCCCGACCGTCATCGATCCCGACTCGTCCATCCAGCAGACCGTCGCGTCGATCTCCTGCGCGAGCGTCGGGACGTTGTGCGGCCGGCAGAGCATGTCGCCGCGCCCGATGTCGAGCTCGTCCTCGAGCACGACCGTCACCGACATCGGCGGGAACGCCTCCTCGACCGGCCCGTCGGCCGTCTCGATCCGCGCGATCCTCGTCTCGAGGCCGGACGGCAGCGCCAGCACCGGGTCGCCGGGCTTCATGACGCCGGACGCGACCATCCCGGCGTAGCCGCGGTAGTCGACCACCGAGTGCTTCTGCGGCCGGATGACGTACTGCACCGGGAAGCGGACGTCGACCAGGTTGCGGTCCGAGGCGACGTAGAGCCGCTCGAGGTGGCGGAGCAGCGGCAGCCCGTCGTACCAGGGCATGTTCTCCGACCTGTTCACGACGTTGTCGCCGCGCAGCGCCGAAACCGGGATGAAGGTCATGTCGCGGACGCGGAGACGGCTGGCGAACTCGGTGAACTCCTCCCGGATCTCCTCGAACGCGGCCTCCGACCAGTCGACCAGGTCCATCTTGTTCACGCACAGCACGAGGTGCGGCACGCCCAGCAGGGTCGAGAGGAACGCGTGGCGCCGGCTCTGTTCGGTGATGCCCTTGCGGACGTCGAGCAGGAGGACCGCGACGTCAGCCGTGGAGGCGCCGGTGACCATGTTCCGCGTGTACTGGATGTGGCCCGGCGTGTCCGCGATGATGAACCGCCGCTTGGGGGTGGCGAAGTAGCGGTACGCGACGTCGATCGTGATGCCCTGCTCGCGCTCGGCGCGGAGGCCGTCGGTGAGCAGCGCCAGGTCCGTGTAGTCGTGGCCGCGCTCCTTCGACGTCCGCTCGACGGCGGCGAGCTGGTCGATGAACAGGGTCTTCGAGTCGTAGAGCAGGCGCCCGATCAGGGTCGACTTCCCGTCATCGACCGAGCCGGCCGTGGCGAACCGCAGGAGATCGGCGCGGTCCTTGCGCGACGGGGCCTGCGTGGGGGCGTTGCTCGCCATCAGAAGTAGCCCTCGCGCTTGCGATCTTCCATCGACGTGTCGCTCGTCCGGTCGTCGCCGCGCGTCGCGCCGCGCTCCGTGATCCGCGCCGCCGCGATCTCGTCGACGATCTTCTCGAGCGTGTCCGCGTCGCTCTCGACGCAGGCCGTCAGGTTCGCGTCGCCGATCGTGCGGTAGCGGACCTTCAGCCGTTCGGACGTCTCGCCGTCGCGGAGCGGCGTGAACTCATTGACCATGTAGAGCATGTCGCCGCGCCGGACGACCTCGCGCTCGGCGGCGAAGTACAGCGGCGCGATCCCCACGTTCTCGGCCGTGATGTACGTCCAGATGTCGAGCTCGGTCCAGTTCGACAGCGGGAACACCCTGATCGACTGGCCCGGGTGGACGCGGCCGTTGTAGAGGTTCCAGAGCTCCGGGCGCTGGTTCTTCGGATCCCACTGCCCGAACTCGTCGCGGAACGAGAAGACGCGCTCCTTCGCGCGGGCCTTCTCCTCGTCGCGCCGGGCGCCGCCGAACAGGGCGTCGAACCCGTGCTGCTCGACCGCCTCGAGCAGCACCGGCGTCTGGATCCGGTTGCGCGACCCGTTCGGCTCCTCGTGGACCAGTCCGCGCTCGATGGCGTCCGGCACGGACGCGACGATCAGCTGCAGCCCCAGCTCCTCGACCCACTGGTCGCGGTACTCGAGGACTTCCTTGAAGTTGAGACCCGTGTCGACGTGCATGATCGGGAACGGGATCGGCGCCGGCGCGAAGGCCTTCTTCGCGAGCGCGAGCATCACCGTCGAGTCCTTGCCGCCGCTGAACAGCAGGCACGGCCGGCGCATCTCCGCGGCGACCTCGCGGAAGATGAAGATCGACTCGGCCTCGAGGGCCCGGATGTGCGGCAGGACGTGCGACTTCACGGCAGGACGTGCGACTTCACGGCTGGGCGGGCGGCGTTCACGGGCAGGCGATCACCTCGGCAGGCGGGTTCGACGGATCGATGATCGGTGGATCGACGGCGGCCGACGTCGCGGGGGACGCCGTCCTGTCCCGCGTATCATCGCAAAGGTGACGCTCGACCTGCCGCTGGCGCTCGGCGGCCTTCTCGTCGGCGTCATCGTCGGGCTGACGGGGATGGGCGGCGGGGCCCTGATGACGCCCATGCTGGTGTTCTTCTTCGGCGCCAATCCCCTGACCGCGATCTCCTCCGACCTCGTCGCGAGCTTCGTCATGAAGCCCGCCGGCGCCGCGGTCCACCTCCGCGCGAAGACGGTCCACGTCGGGCTCGTGAAGCTGCTCTGCCTGGGCTCCGTGCCGGCGGCGTTCCTCGGGGCGTGGATCGTGAGCGTGCAGGAGCGCGGCGAGGCGCTGGACGAGCTGCTGAAGGTGCTCCTCGGGCTGGCGCTGCTCCTCGCGGCCGGCGGGATCGTGGTCCGGGCGCTGTTCCAGATGTGGCAGAACGCGCTGCCGCTCGGCGAGGGCGCGGCCCGGCCGACCCGCCCCGAGGTGGTTCCCCGCGCCGTGCCGACGATCCTGCTCGGCGCGATCGCCGGGTTCATCGTCGGGATCACGTCGGTCGGTTCCGGGTCGATCATCATCGTCGCGCTGCTGCTCATCTACCCGGGGCTGAAGGCGTCGTCGCTCGTCGGGACGGACCTGACGCAGGCGATCCCCCTGGTCGGGGCGGCGGCGCTGGGCCACCTGCTGTTCGGAGACTTCTCGCTGGACCTCACGGCGTCGCTGCTGCTCGGGGCGCTGCCCGGTGCGTTCATCGGGGCGCAGATCTCGAGCCGCGCGCCCGGCGGCATCATCCGTCGCGCGCTGGCGGTCCTGCTGCTGGCATCCGGGCTTCGACTGCTTGGCCTGTCGAACGAGCTGGTGCTGGTCGTGGCGGCCGCGGCGCTCGTCTTCGGGAGCCTCGCCTGGGTCGCGATCCGCCGGACGGTCAAGCGCCGGCGTGCGGTGAGCGCGGCGAGCGCTGCCGTGGAGGAGCGAGCGGGATGAGGCCGGAGGACGGAGCGATGCGGGACGCCGAATCGAGAAGGCCGCACGAGTCGACCGCCTCGCCGGGCACGGTCGTCTACCTCACGGGCCTGTCGGGCGCCGGCAAGTCGACGATCGCCGAGGCGCTCGCCGCGTCGCTGCGCGCGGACGGTCGATCGGTCGAGATCGTCGACGGCGACGTCCTCCGCGCCCGCGAGACCGCCCACCTGGGGTTCGACCGGGCGTCGCGCGAGGCCCAGGTGCGCCGCGGCGCCGAGCTCGCCACCGAGCTGGCATCGGACGGGTCGATCGTCGTGTCCGCCCTGATCTCGCCGTTCGAGGACGCCCGCCAGGCGGCGCGCGAGCTGATCGAGGCGTCAGGCGCCCGCTACCTGCTCGTCTACGTCAGCACGCCGCTCGAGGTCGCCGAGGCCCGCGACCCCAAGGGCCACTACCGTCGCGCCCGCGCCGGCGTCATCCGGGACTTCACCGGCATCGACTCCCCGTACGAGCCCCCGGCCAACCCCGACCTCGTCATCGACACGACGACCACGTCGGTCCAGGAGGCGATCGATATGGTCAGGGAGTTGCTGGCGCAGTAGGCCTTCGGAACACCTTCAGCCCTTGCCGCGGCGGCGAACGAGCCCGGCGACTCGGCCGACCGTGGCGCGCCACGCGCGGCCGGCGACGGTGCCGGCGAGCTGGTAGGTCGGCACGCGGGCGACCTCGGCGGGCTCGGCGAAGCGGAACGGGCCCTTGCTGACGCCGGCGCTGCGGATCGCGCCCGTGGCGTCGAGGACAGCCATCCCCAGCGAGCCGATCACGTCGGGCGGGATGTCGACCCGACCGCCCTCCGGCGCGGCGTCCCCCGCCTCCCCGCGAGCCTCCGGCTGGACGACCAGCGAATCGAGATCGCCGACGATCGAGATCCCCAGCGATCGAACCCCCTCGACGATCTCCCGCTGGATCGCCCCGACCTCCTCGATCGCCCATGCAGGCAGCTCGACGTGCGGCTCGCCCGGCGGCGGGACGCGGCGCTTCATGTGTTGCGCCGCCCCGAATCGAACGACCCGCGCGTACAGGTCGCGCGGCAGCCCCTCGGCCGCGTAGGCGAGGTTGAGCGCCCGCAGCGCCTCCGCCTCGGGCATCGTCAGCCCGCGGTTCATGAGGTCCTCGACCCGCCGCAGCGTCCCCTCGCGCACGCCGAGCAGCCCCTCGAACGCTCGCAGCAGGAAGCCGTGATCGCGGTCGTCGACCACCACGGCGGTCAGGTGCTCCGGCCCGACCACGTCGAGCCAGCGCCGCAACAGCCGGTCGTGTCGCTGGAGGTGCCAGAACGACCGCTCGGGCTCGGCGAGGATCGTGCGCACCCAGTCGTCGAGCGTCGCGGTCGTGGCGGCCTGGACGTTCTGCTGCCAGGTCGACGGGATCACCCTGGCCAGCGGCCGGAGGGTGACCACGACCTGGATTCGTGACGGGTCGAGGTCGTCCGCGATGCGGCGGACGGCGTCCGGCTTCGCCCAGGCGAACATCTCGGAGCTGACGACCGTTCGAGCCTCCCGCGCCCGCCGGAACTCGCGGACCAGGCGCTGCCAGTTCGTGATCGACGGCGGCTTGTCGGCCGAGTACGGCGACGGCGATTCGGCGACCGACCGCGCGGCCGCCGAGGGGTTCCTCGATGGTCCGACGTGCCGCACGTCCTGCCGCAGCAGCTCGGGCCGGGCGGCCCACAGCGCGGCCTGGAGCGCGGTCGTACCGGTCTTGTGCGGCCCGATGTGGACGACCCGGGCGCCCGACGGCAGCACCGTCTCAGGCCTCGCGGTGGCGGAGGGCGCGCCGCGGCGCGAGGCGCGCGAGGGCGCGCCGCGCCGTGCGGCGGGCGACGATCGTGACGAGGATGCCCGTCGAGACCCGACCGACGTCGAGCGTCTCGACGGTTGCCGTCAGCGGCGAGCGGCGCCGCCCGGGGCGGGTTCGCAGGAGGTTCGCGGCCCTCGCGACGCCGGTGGCGAG
Source organism: Binatia bacterium (assembly GCA_035574535.1). Taxonomy (GTDB): domain Bacteria; phylum Chloroflexota; class Limnocylindria; order Limnocylindrales; family CSP1-4; genus UBA5189. The sequence continues at coordinate 6 of DATLYV010000016.1, read as the reverse complement.
GCGCGC
>DATLYV010000015.1:0-5538 GCA_035574535.1 Binatia bacterium | reverse complement strand
CCACCGCATCGACGACCGCCGGGAGCTCGGCCAAGCGGCCCACGCCGGACTGGCCGGACGCGAGCGGCCCCTCCTCCGGCGCGACGACGGCGTACCCGAACACGTCCCGCAGCCGCGCGACGTTGGCCACGGTCGCCGGGTGCGTCCACATGTCGCCGTCCATCGCCGGCGCGACGACCACGGGCGCGCTCGTGGCGAGGCAGGTCGCGGTCACGACGTCGCCGGCGAGGCCGCTGGCCATCGCGGCGAGGAAGTTCGCGGTCGCAGGCGCGACGACGACCGCGTCCACGGCGTCCGCGACGACGATGTGGCCGATCCGGCCGTCCGGGAGCAGGTCCAGCACGTCCGTCTCGACCGGGTGCCGGGAGAGCGCCGCGAACGACAGCGGCCCGACGAACCGCTGCGCGCTGTTCGACAGCAGCACGACGACGTCGGCGCCCTCCGCGGTCAGCAGGCGCAGGAGCTCGACCGCCTTGTACGCCGCGATCGAGCCGGTCACGCCCAGGGCGACGAGGCGGCCCTCGAGGCGCCGGCTCATCCGCGCACCGGACTCGCGCGCCTCGCGCGCCTCGCGCGGCCCGCGCGCCTCACTTGCCTCACGCCAGCGGCAGATCGAGCGGCGTCCCGCCCGCGACCTCGGCGTGGAGGATGGCGAGGCCCTTGAGCGTCAGGTCCGGGTCGATCGCCTCGACGCCCTCGATCGATGCGGCGAACGGGGCGTTGGCGAGGCCGCCGGTCAGCACGACGTGGACGTCCCCGGGCCCGATCTCCGCCGCGTCCGTCGCGTCCGCGAGCTCGCGCCGCGCCCGGGCGAGCAGGCCCTGGACCATCGCCACGTGGCCCAGCACCGTGCCGGCCTGGATCGCCGCGGCGGTGTCGCGCCCGACCGCCCGCTCCGGCGTCCGCAGCTCCACGCGCGGCAGCCGGGCGGTCCCCGACGCGAGGACTGCCAGTCCCAGCTCGACGCCCGGCGCGATGACGCCGCCGACGAACGCGCCGTCGTGGGCCACGCAGTCGAAGGTCGTCGCCGTGCCGAGGTCGACCACGATCGCCGGCGTGCCGTGGAGCCGGGACGCGGCCAGGGCGTTGACGAGCCGGTCCGGCCCGACGTCGCCGGGCCGGTCGACGCGGATCGGCACCGGGACGGTGCCCGCGCCCGCGAGCAGGAGCGGCCGCTCGCGCCGTGCCGTCACCGCCTCGAGCGCGAGGCTGACCGCTGGCACCACCGAGCACGCCACGACCGCCGAGACGTCCGCGAACGCGGCGTCGTCCAGCCGCAGCAGCCCCTCGACCAGGAGCTCCAGCTCGTCGGCCGTGCCGGCTCGCGGCGTCGAGGCGCGCCGAACCGCGACGAGCGAGCCGTTCCGGAACGACCCGATCGTGACGTTCGAGTTTCCGACGTCGACCGCGAGCAGCACGGCCGGATCATACGCGGCCCCGAATCCGCGACCCGCCGTCGATCCCCCGGTTCGGCGCCGCGTCCGCACCCGAATCGCGACCGTCACGGCCGCCATCCCGCGCTACCATCGCGCCGTCCCGTGCAGGGACGCCCGGACCAACCCCGCCCCGCTGCCCCCGGAGGTGGTGCCGATGCCCGTCCAGCCGCCGGCCAAGTTCTTCGTGAACCAGGGCGTGGTCACGAGCCGCGAGGACATGCTCAACCTCCTGCGGCCGCTGCTGAAGCAGACCGTCAGCTACCGCTACTACCGCGGCCGCAACGTCGAGGCCCACGGGACCGGCTGGGTCGAGCGGATCGTCTGCGACCAGCCCGAGGTCTCGACCTACTTCACCCCGATCGCGATCACGCTCAACGTCGACTCGTTCGAGCACCTCGACTTCCAGACCCGGCCTGACCAGCTGCTCGTCTACACGCTCGTCCAGGGCGATGAATCCGTCGTCGTCGAGTTCACGCCGGGCGGCGACGGCGGCAGCTCGCCGTTCGAGCCGCGACAGCTCTCCTTCGACACCTCCGGCTACGTCCAGATGGAGCTCCAGGGCCTCGATTCGGGCTCGTCGGAGGAGTAGCGGGGCGCCGGTCGCGCCGCCGCCGTTTCGAGCGCAACGCTCGGCGGAGATCCTCTGAAAGGAAACGTGCGCCGCGAGGCCGAAATCCGCCGCTGACGCGCGTACCATCGGCCCACGAACGGGCCCAGCCCAGGGCCCTCGGAGGGAGGCGCGGACCGTGCCCACCCGGGCGCGGCGCGCTCGAAGGAGGAGGGACCGATCCGGGTGAACGCAGCAGTCGACACGGCCGAGCGTCCCACCGCCGGCGGCGGAGGCGCGATCGGCGAGTACTTCAAGTTTGCCGAACGTGGCACCAACCTGGCCACGGAGATCCGCGGCGGCCTGACCACGTTCATGGTCATGGTCTACATCGTGTTCGTGAACGCCGGCATCCTCGGCGCGGGCTTCGGGCTCGACGCCGCCGGGGTTACCGCGGTCTCCGCGGCGACGGCCCTCATCGCCGGGATCATGACGATCGCGATGGGCGTCGTCGGGAACTACCCCTTCGCCCTGGCCGCCGGCCTCGGCATCAACGCCGTCGTGGCCTTCGGCCTCACGGCCCGTGGCCTCACCCCGGCGGGCGCGATGGGCGTCATCGTCCTCGAGGGCCTCGCGGTCACCCTGCTCGTCCTCGTCGGCTTCCGCGAGGCGGTGATGAACGCCATCCCGCTGTCGCTCAAGCGAGCGATCGGCGCGGGCATCGGCCTGTTCATCCTGTTCATCGGCTTCTTCAACGGCGGGTTCATCGCCTCGACCGGCCTCACGCCCGCCGAGGGGCCGGCCCTCCAGCCCATCCTGCCGAGCACGCCGAGCGCCTTCGTGTTCATGTTCGGCCTGCTGTTCACGGCGATCCTGTGGGCACGCCGGATCAAGGCCGCGCTCGTCATCTCGATTCTCGGGACGACGATCGTCGCGCTCGCCGCGGGCGTCGCCACGGTCCCGAGCGGCTTCTCGTGGGTGCCGAGCTTTACGACCCTCGGCAACTTCGACCTCACGAACGTCTTCACGGCCCTGCCGATCCTGACGGCGATCCTCGTGATCTTCTCGATCATGCTGATCGACTTCTTCGACACGATGGGCACCGTGACCGGCGTCGCGAGCGAGGCCGGCCTCGCCAACGAGGACGGCTCGGTGCCGGGCGCCGGGCGGGTCCTGCTCGTCGACAGCATCGCGGCCGCCGTCGGCGGCCTGGGTGGCGTCTCGTCGAACACCACGTACATCGAGAGCGCGGCGGGCGTCGCCGAGGGCGCCAAGACCGGCTTCGCGTCGGTCGTCACCGGCGTGCTCTTCCTGCTCGCGATCTTCCTCGCGCCGCTGGCGGGCATCATCCCGGGCGTCGCCACGGCACCCGCGCTGGTGCTCGTGGGCTACCTGATGTTCAGCCAGGTCCGGGACATCAAGGTCGATTCGTTCGAGGAGGGCTTCCCCGCGCTCCTCGCGATCATCCTCATGCCGCTGACCTATGAGATCAGCGTCGGCATCGGGGCCGGCTTCATCAGCTGGACCCTCATCAAGGCCGTCCGCGGCAAGCTGAGCGAGATCCACCCGCTGATGTGGGTGGTGACAATCGCCTTCTTCATCTACTTCGCGCAGGCGGTCATCGAGCCCTACCTGCCCAAGTAGGCGCTCCCGACCCTCGCCCCAGACACAGCCGGCGGCGCCCTCGGGCCCGCCGGCCGTTCGTTTCGGCCACGGCAGACCCACCGGTCGCGAGCGGGCCCTCGGGTACCATCCCGGCGATGTTCGAACGGACGGCGGTGCCCGACGGGCCACGGGTCATCTCGGCACGGCTGCCCGCGGCGCGCTCCGTCTCCGTCGCGGCGTACGTTCCCGCCGGCTCGCGCCTCGAGAAGCCCGAGCAGGCGGGCACGGCCCACTTCCTCGAGCACCTGACGTTCAAGGGCACGGCGGCCTTCCCCTCGACGCGCGTCCTGTCCGAGGCGGTCGAGGGCGTCGGCGGGTCGTTCAACGCGGCGACGGACCGCGAGGCGACCGTGTACTGGGTCCGCGTCCCGCGGCGCGAGACGGCCCGCGCGATGGACGTCCTCGGCGAGCTCATCTGCCGGCCGGCCCTCGATCCGTCAGAGATCGATCGTGAGCGCGAGGTCATCATCGAGGAGATCCGCGGCTACCTCGACGACCCGGTCGAGTACGCCCAGATCCTGTTCCAGCAGGCGATGTTCGGGTCGAGCGCGCTGGGGCGGGAGATCTGCGGCGAGGAGTCCGACATCCGCGCGCTCCCGGCCGACGGCATCCGCGAGTTCTGGTCCGCGACGTACCGGCCCGCGAACGCGGTGGTCGCCGTGGCCGGCGATCTCGCCCACGACGAGGCGGTCGAGCTCGCGGCCCGCGCCTTCGGGCGCGGCAACGGCGCGATCCACAGGTTCGAGCCCGCGCCCGGGCTCCCCGCCGGCCCGCGCATCCTGACCGGCCGCCGCGACACCACGCAGGCGCAGCTGTGCCTCGGGGTCCCGGCGCTGCCGCGCGACCACCCTGACGCGTGGGCCCTGGCGGTCCTCAACACCGTGCTCGGCGACGGGATGAGCTCGCGCCTGTTCCTCTCGCTCGTCGACCGCGACGCGCTGGCCTACGACGTCTCGTCGGGCGTTGTCGAGTACGCGGACGCGGGCGCGCTCCAGGTCTCGGCCGGGGTCGACCCCGGGCGCGTCGAGCGGGCGCTCGACGCGATCCTGCGCGAGCTGGCGACCCTCCGCGACGCCGAGATCGCCGAGGACGAGCTGGGCAAAGCCAAGGCCTACCTCGCCGGCGGCCTCGAGCTGCGCATGGAGGAGACGCGCCACCTCGCGTCCTGGCTCGGCGGACAGGAGGCGCTCCACGAGCGGGTCCTCTCGCTGGACGAGGCGCTCGCCGAGATCGAGGCGGTCACCGCCGTCGAGGTGGTGCGGCTCGCCCGCGAGCTGTTCCGGGACGACGCGCTGCGGCTGTCCGTCGTCGCGCCGGGCCGCTCGCTGCGCGGGCTGGACAAGCACCTTCGGATGCCGGGATGAGGCCCGGCTTGACAGGCACGAGGGCCTCGATATGACCGCACCGCCGCCCGCGCCGATCCCGCGGGCCGACCCGTCGGAGGACCTGCGCCTCGCCCGGATCCACCTGCGCATGGGCCAGCTGACGCTCGCCCGCGCGGAGCTCGAGGACCTCCTCGGGCGAGACGCGCTCGACACCACCGGCCTCGCGGTCCTCGCGGAGGCCCGCTGGCGAACGGGCGACGCGGAGGGTGCCGCCCTCTCGGCGGAGGCGCACCTCGAGGCGGGCGGCGGCGACGCGATCGCCATCTGCATCGCGGCCGAGGCGGCCGCGGCCGACGGCCGGCCGGGCGACGCCAGAGCCCTGATGGACCGGCTGCCGGACGCGGACGCGGCGACGCTGGACGTGCTGTTCGCCGGCATGCCGCGCCGGGCGTTCTGGCCGGCCGGGCCGATCGACCGGACGGAGATCGAGGAGATCCGGCGAGAAGCGGCGGCGGGCGGCGGCATCCGCGGCGGCGGGTCGGTCCGTGGCGGACCCGGCGGACCT
>DATLYV010000014.1:0-3882 GCA_035574535.1 Binatia bacterium | reverse complement strand
CCGCCCCGCGCCAGATGTCGACCGAGGAGATCACCAGCGCGCTCGGCGACCTGGCCGACCTGCGGGACCGCGGCGCGATCAGTCCCGAGGAGTACGAGGCCAAGAAGCGGGACCTCCTCGCGCGGCTGTGACCGGACGGATGATCGGCATCGACCGCCACGCCGCGTGGCGACAGGCCGCGCGGCGCGAGCAGACCGCGTGATGTTCGGCGACCTCACGCCCGGCTACCTGTTCCAGGCGGCCGTCGTCCTCATGATCATGCTGCTCGTCGCCTTCCCGGTGCACGAGTTCGCCCACGCGCTCGCGGCCGTCCAGCTCGGCGACGGGACGCCGCGGCTGCTCGGGCGGCTGACGCTGGACCCGCGGGCGCACTTCGACCCGGCGGGTGCGATCATCCTCGCGATCTCGATGCTCGCCGGCGCGGGCATCGGCTGGGCGAAGCCGACCCCATACAACCCGCTGAACCTCCGCGGCGGCCGCTGGGGCGAGGCGATCATCGCCGTCGCCGGCCCGATCTCGAACTTCGTGCTCGCCGTCGCCGCCGCGATCCCGCTCCGCTACATCCGCGCGACCGGCATGGAGGTCCCGTTCCTCGAGGGTGTGCTGGGGTTGTTCATCGCGATCAACCTGCTGCTGATGATCTTCAACCTGATCCCGATCCCGCCCCTCGACGGCTCGAAGGTCCTGTACGCGTTCCTCGACCCGCGGACGGGCTGGCAGGTCCGCGCGACGCTCGAGCAGTACGGCCTGCTGATCCTCCTCGCGGCGATCTTCCTGCCGATCTTCGGCGGCAACACCCTTGTCGGCGTGATCTTCAGCGAGGTCTTCACACCGCTGATCCAGTTCGTGATCGGCCCTTGAGCGGGGTCGCGACGCCGGCGCGCCCGGGCTCGGTCGCCTGGTGGGTCAACAAGGTGCGGCAGACGAAGCGGCATCTCACCGCGCGGGTGGCCCCAGGGGAGCGCGAGGAGCTCACGACGTGGCTCGCACCGGAGCAGCTGCGGGTCTTCGACGCGATGCATGTCTCGGACCGGCGGCACGGCCTGGATGTCGTGGCGGCCCTCCGCGCCGGCGGCGAGCACGACCCGGACGTGCTGCTCGCCGGGCTGCTCCACGACGCGGGCAAGGGCGACACGGGGATGCTCCCGCGGATCGTGTACTCGCTCGGGCAGGCGGGCTTCGGGCTCGCCGCGCGGGTCGCGCGCCGGCTGCCGGGCATGGCGGCGGCGCTCGACCGACTGGCGGAGCACGCCGAGACATCCGCGCGGATGGCCGAGCGGGCCGGTTGCTCCCCGCGGACCGTCGAGCTCATCCGGTGGCAGGACGCGCCGCGCGACCCCGACGCGGGCGAGCGACTGCGACTTGCCGACGAGGCCAGCTGACCATGCTCGGGCGGGCGGGCGGCGGCGACGCGCCAACGGGCCCGGGTCCCAGGGCCGCGCCGTCGCTGGGCCTCGGCCTGGAGGGCGCCCCGGCCGTGCGCATCGAGCCGGGACGCGGCCGGGACTGGGCGACGCACGTCCGGATCGCCGAGTGGGAGGGGCCGCTGGGGCTCCTCCTGTCGCTCATCGAGACCCGCAAGCTCGACATCCTGACCGTGCCGCTCGGCGGGCTCGCGGAGGCCTACCTCGAGGCGCTCGCGACCATCGAGCACGACCGGATGACGACGATCAGCTCGTTCGTCGCCGTCGCCAGCCAGCTGATCCTGATCAAGAGCCGCGCGATGCTGCCCCGGCCGCCCGTCACCGAGGACGGCACCGCGGAGGACGAGGGTCCCGATCCCGAGGCCGAGCTGCGGAGGCGGCTGCTGCTCTACCGCGCGTTCCGCGACGCCGGCGACTCGCTCCAGGCGATCGCGCTGTCGAGGATCGGGCTGTTCCGGCGCGAGCCCGCCGCGGCCATGGCGTCCGGGCTCGCCGGCGCGACCACGGCGCCGTCGACGCCGCCGGTCGACCCGCGGGTCCTCGTGCGGGCGCTCGACGGCCTCGTCCGCGTCCTGCCAGATCCCGAGCCGCCGCCGGAGGTCGTGCCGCGGACGATCACGCTGACCCAGCGCGCGGCCATCATCCGGCTCGCGCTGAAGGGGGCTCCGAGCGTCGTGCTCCAGGACCTGCTCCGCGGCGTCACCGACAAGGTCGTCGTGGCGGTGACGTTCCTTGCCATGCTGGAGCTCATGAAGCGCCGCGAGGTCGTCGTCGAGCAGGCCGAGCCGTTCGGGCCGATCACGGCGCGCGCGACGACCGCGGAGGAGCGGGTCGCCGCCGGCCTGTCGGCCGAGGTCGAGGACGCGCCGCTGGACGAATCGCTGGAGTCGTTCGCGTGACCGACGAGGAGCTGTTCGGCGGGCCCGGCGGGGCCGACGCCCGAACCACCGCCGCCGACGCGGCCCCCGATGCGGCCGGCCTCGAGCGCCCCGCGCCCGGCGAGCTGACTGAGGCGGGCCTCGAGGCCCTGCTGTTCGTCGCGGAGAAGCCGCTGTCCCGGCGGGAGATTGCCACGATCGCCGGCGTGGACGCGGCCACGGTCGACGAGCGCCTCGGGGACCTCGAGGTGAGCCTCCGCGGCCGCGGCATCCGGGTCGTCTCGTCCGGGGACCGCGTCGAGCTCGTGACGGCCCCGGAGGCCGGTGCCCTCGTCGCGCGCTACGTCGGAGCGGACGCGGTCCGGCTCTCCCCGGCCGGCCTCGAGACGCTCGCGATCATCGCCTACCGCCAGCCGGTCACGAAGGCCGCCGTCGAGCGCATCCGCGGCGTCGATTCGGACCACACGATCCGGAGCCTCCTGCACCGCCGCCTGGTCGTCGAGCTGGGGCGGGCGAACACGCCCGGCCGTCCGATCCTGTACGGGACCGAGTTCGGGTTCCTCGAGCGGTTCGGCCTGGAGAGCCTCGACGACCTGCCGCCCCTCGACGCGGACGTGGCGGCCCGCCTCGCCGAGGAGGGCGGCGCGCTCCTGCTGCAGCTCGACGCGGACGCGGACGCCGACGCGGGCGAGATCGCCGGCGCGGAGGACGCGCTCGCGACGGCCGGCAACGGCAGTCCGGTCGGCGGGACCGCCGGCAACGGCAGCTCGGCGGGGGAGTAGCGAGCGATTTCGATGCCGGAGGAGCGGATCCAGAAGGTCCTTGCGGCAGCCGGCGTGGCCTCGCGTCGGGCCGCGGAGGCGCTGGTGGCGGCGGGGCGGGTGCGCGTCGACGGTCGACCGGCCGAGATCGGCCAGAAGGTCGACCCCGACCTGGTCTCGATCGAGGTCGACGGGTCACCCGTCGGGATCAACGCGACTCGTGCATACGTGGCACTGCACAAGCCGGCCGGCGTGACCTCGACCACGCGCGACCGCCACGCCGCGACGACCGTGCTCGACCTCGTGCCGACGGCACTCGCGCCGGGCGCGGCCCGCCTCTACCCGGTCGGGCGCCTCGACCAGGATTCCGAGGGGCTGCTGCTGCTCACGAACGACGGCGACTGGGCCGGCCGCGTCCTGCACCCGCGCTTCGGCGTGGAGCGCGAGTACGCCGTGGCGCTCGCCGCGCCGCTCACCGGTGACCAGGTGCGGGCGCTCCATGACGGCATCCGGCTCGACGAGGGCCTCGCGCGCCTCGCCGCCCCGATCCGGCCGCTGCCCGGCCCGCAGGTCCGCGAGCTCACCGCGGTCCTGGATCCGCCACCCGACCCCGGGCTCGCCTGGTACCGGGCGCTGCTCGCGCAGGGCTGGAAGCGCCAGCTGCGCCGGATGTTCGGGGCGGTCGACGCACCGATCGTCCGGCTGGTCCGCATCCGCATCGGTCCACTGCGCCTCGGCGACCTGCGCTCCGGCCGGGCCCGCGCCCTCAAGGCCGCGGAGATCGCCGCGCTCCGGGCGGACGGCGGCAGGGGCGGCGCC
>DATLYV010000013.1:0-2643 GCA_035574535.1 Binatia bacterium | reverse complement strand
CGAGGACGGCGTCCGTGGTGCGGGGCTCGCCCGCACGGCGTGCGCCCTTCATCGGGCGGGCCTGGTTCGCGCGGCGGCCGCCGCGGCCGCGGAACGGGTTCCTCATCGCGTCACCCCGTCACCGCGGCAGGTCGCCGGGGCTGAGCGGCGGCCGGCCCCGCGCCGCGTGCCGCGCGAGCGCCAGGTCGAGGATCCGGAGGCAGACCGCCGTGAAGTCGAGGCCCGCCTCGGCCGGCATTGCCGGAAAGAGGCTGATCGGCGTGAAGCCGGGGATCGTGTTGATCTCGGAGATGTAGATCGACTCGCCGGCGACCAGGAAGTCGACCCGGGCGAAGCCCTCCGTCCCGAGGGCGCGGTAGGCGTCGCGCGCAAGCTTCCGCATCGTCTCGCGCATCGCCCCGGGGATCTCGGCGCGCGTCGAGGTCTCGGACAGGCCCGGCGTGTACTTCGCCTCGTAGTCGTAGAACTCGTGGCCGGCGATGATCTCGCCGGGCCCGTAGACCCCGAGCGGCTCCGTCCCGATGATCGAGACCTCGAGGTCGCGCGCGCCGGCGAGATAGCGCTCGACGATCGCGAGGTCGTCGAACCGAAACGCCGTGTCGAGGGCCGCGGGTCGCTCGTCGGCGGTGTGGGCCAGCGTCATCCCGACCGACGAGCCGAGGCGCGCCGGCTTGACCATCAGGCGCGGGTCGGATCCGCCCGCGAACGCGGTCAGCTGCGCGAGCACCGCCTCGCGGTTGGCCGCCCAGGCTGCGGCGCGGACCTCGATCGAGTCGACGACCGGCAGCCCGAGGCCCCGCCACAGCCGCTTCTGCGCGACCTTGTCCATGCCCAGCGCCGAGGCCAGCACGCCGGCACCCGTGTACGGCACACCGACCGCGTCGAGCAGCGCCTGGACGGTGCCGTCCTCGCCGAACGGCCCGTGGAGGGCGATGAAGACGAGGGGCCGCGGGTCGGCGGCGGCGAGGCGGTCGAGGGCGGCGCCCACCCGGATCGGGCCGGCCGCGCCGAGGGCTCGCGGATCGTCGTAGTCGGCGGCCCCTCGGTCGCCGCGCTGGTGGTCGGGCGGGAGCCACCACCACGCGCCCGCGAGGTCGATCAGGACCTGGCTGACGTCGAGGCCGGCGTCGCGCAGCGCGTCGGCGATCGCCGTGCCCGAGACGATCGAGACGTCGTGCTCCGCCGAGGGGCCGCCGAGGAGAACGACGATCGGCGGGTAGTGGGGCGCCGTCATGCCGCCTCCTCGCCGGCCGGCCACGGCCAGCCCGCCCAGTCGCCGAGGAAGACGATCTCCGGCACCAGATCGACGCCGCGCTCCTCGCGGACCTTCGCGGCGATGCGGTCGACGAGGCGGCGGACGTCGGCCGCGGTGCCCTTGCGGTCGTTGACGACGAAGTTGGCGTGCTTTTCCGACACGGTGACTCCGCCCTCCTGGGCGCCCTTCAGGCCGACGCTCTCGATCAACGCGCCCGCCGACGGCCCGTCCGGGGGGTTGCGGAACGTGCTCCCGGCCGAGGGCAGCCCGAGCGGCTGGTGGGCCTGGCGCCAGCGGCGGATGTCGTCGAGGCGCGCCTTGATGACCTCGGCGGGCGCCGGCTCGAGGCGGAACCGGGCGCCGAGGACGACCTCGCCCGTCCCGTCGGGCGGATGGTGCTTGAAGCGGCTCTCGCGGTAGTCGAGCGCGAGCTCCTCGACGGGCAGGCGCCGTTCCGACCCGTCGGGCATCAGCACGTCCGCGGATTCGAGGACCGCGCGGACGTCCGAGCCGTGCGCGCCGGCGTTGGCCCAGACGGCGCCGCCGACGGTGCCCGGCACGGCCAGCCCGAACTCCATGCCGGACAGGCCGGCCTTCTGGGTCTCCGTGGCCGCCCGGGCCATCGGGACGCCGGCCTCCGCGACGTAGGTCGTGCCCTCGATGCGGCTGCCCTCGGCGCGGACGTGGACGACGAGGCCGCGGATGCCGCGGTCCGAGATCACGACGTTGCTCCCCCGCCCCAGCAGCGTGAGCGGGATGCCGCGGGAGCGGGCGAAGCGGATCAGCGCCCGCAGCTCGAAGCCGTTGTGGGCGGTCACCAGCAGGTCGGCCGGGCCGCCGACGCGCATCGTCGTGAGCCGAGCGAGGGGCGCGTTGCGCTCGGCCTTGACGCCGATCCGGCGCGCGATGTCGGCGGAGACCACGAGCAGGTCGAGGTGCGGCGCGGTCATCACGCGGTCACCCCGGCGCCGGCCGCACCCAGCGGGGCCGCGGCGATTCTCGCCACCGTGGCCGCATCCGGCAGCGCCCGCCGCTCCGCGAGTGCGAGCAGGATCTCGGCCACCGCGTCGGCGCTCCCCGGGCGGCCCATCGCGCGCGCGGCCGCGCACATCGCCGCGTGCCGGTCCGGGTCGTCGAGGAGTGCCACCGCGCCGAGCAGAGCGTCCGCGTCGAAGGCGTCGTTCTCGATCAGCGCGCCGGCGCCCGCGTCCGCGAGCAGCACGGCGTTGGCCCGCTGGTGCGCCCCGGCGTGCGGGTACGGCACGACGACCATCGGCACGCCGAAGGCCGTCGTCTCCGCGAGCGTCGAGGAGCCCGCCCGTCCGACGACGAGGTCCGCGGCGGCCAGCGCGTCGAGGATCGCCTCGCCCAGGAACCCGGCCGGGCGG
>DATLYV010000012.1:0-11748 GCA_035574535.1 Binatia bacterium | reverse complement strand
CGGTCGGCGATGGCGTCTCGGGGAACAGCGCCAACTCGAGCTGGAGCCGCAGCCCGCCGACGCCGGCGCGGCTCGGGTCGATCGCGGCAAGCTGCCGGGCCGCGGCCGCGAGGGCCGTCACGGGATGGGTCACCGGGCGATTCATCCGGGCGCCCTTCGGGTCCACGCCGACGATGCCGGCGCGGAGCGCCTCGATCACCTGGTCGAGGAAGCCCCGCAGGTCGCGGCCGCGCTCCTCGAGCCCGTCGAGCAGGCGGATGCCCGCGAGCGCGTCGCCGGCGACGAGCGCGTCGACGAACCCGTCGACCGTCTCCGCGTCCGCGAGCCCGAGCAGCTCCCGAACCCGAGCCTCGTCGAGCTCGCCGGTCGAGGACGACAGGAGCTGGTCGAGCATCGACTCCGCGTCGCGCATCCCGCCCGCAGCCAGCCTGGCGATGAGGTGGATCGCCTCGGGCGTGGCGGTTCGACCGTCCGCGTCGAGGATCCGCCGGAGCTTGCCCTCGATCTCATCGGTCGTGAGGCGCCGCACGTCGAAGCGCTGGAGGCGCGAGAGGATCGCCGGGGGGAACTCCTGCGGGTGCGTCGACGCGAACATGAAGACGACGAAGTCGGGCGGCTCCTCGAGCGACTTGAGGAGCGCGTTCCAGGCGTCCTTCGTGATCTGGTGGGCCTCGTCGAGGATGTAGACCTTGCGGCGCAGGTCGGTCGGGGCGTAGTTGATGCGCTCGCGGAGGTCGCGGATGGCGTCGATGCCGCGGTTCGACGCGGCGTCGATCTCGACGAGGTCCATCGCCCGGCCCTCGCGGATCGAGACGCAGGGTTCGCACGCGTCGCAGGGGTCGCCGTCCTGGAGGTTCGTGCAGTTGATGGCCTTCGCCAGGATGCGCGCGAGGCTCGTCTTGCCCGTGCCGCGCGGCCCGACGAAAAGGATCGCGTGGGCGACGCGGTTGCTGCGGACGGCGTTCCGGAGGGTCTCGACGACGGCCTCCTGGCCGACAACCTGGGCGAACGTCTGGGCGCGCCAGCGGCGGTAGATGGCCTGGTGGGCCTTCGGCGCGGCGGCTGCGGCCGGCGCGGCTTGCGGCGCTGGGGTCGACGCGGGCGGCGCGGTCGGCTCGATGGCCTCGGTCGGCTCGGTCACGTCGCGGGCTCGGTCACTGGGCGGCGATCCACCTGTCGATCATTCCGGTGTCGCGCGGGCGCGCGCACGCGCGAGGCGACGTTGTTGGCCGTGCACCCCCTGTCGACCATCCGACACCCGGGCCCACCGCTGAAGCCGGCTCGGATCAGGCCGTTCCGCGGCACCCGACGAGCTTCGCTGAGTGCTGCTTCCTTCCGGACCTGACACGGTTCGCGATTCGCCGCTGCGCGGGACCCGATCCTCAACACCGCCTGGAGCGGCGGCCTCCGGACGCGGAGACCTCGAGGGGGAGTTCAGCCCTGCTGGAGCGGATTGCAGGTACAGGGCACCGCTAGTTCCCCGCCTAGCACGGCCCCGCAAGGATACCCCGGCCGCCTTCGCGGCGGCCAAACCGTGTCCACGGCGGCTCGCGTCCGCGCGGCTCGGCTCAGTCTGGCCAGCCGCGGCGGTCGCGGCCGAACAGCACGCGCTTCGGGCGCAGCGCCTTGAGCCGCGCGACGGACCGCTGGTCGGCGGCATGGTCGGGCTTGCCGTCGTTGGAGCCGGAGCGGGCGCCGGGGACGCCGGCCCACTCGCCGTGGCCGTAGACGGCCTGGTCGGCCGGGCCCGAAGGTGAAGTCGCCGAGCGGCAGGGCGTGGATGTCGAGCCGCATCGCGTCCGGCTAGCCAGGCTCGGCGCGTCGCGTCAGGCTGGGCGCGTCGCGTCGACGGGTAGGTGGCGGAGAGGGGGGGATTCGAACCCCCGACGGGTTGCCCCGAACCGCATTTCCAGTGCGGCGCCATAGTCCACTAGGCGACCTCTCCGCGGGGCCGTAACTCTAGAGGAACTCGCGTGCGAGGAGCTCTTCCCAGAGGAACTCGCGTGCGAGGAGCTCGACCTAATGAAACTCCCGCCATTGCCGCCACCGCGGTATGGACGTTGTCCCGCGGCCACCCGAACCAGTCGCCCCAGACGCGAAGCGTCCCGAGCCGCAGGGGGACAGGGGAGGCGACCGCCGCAGTGAGCGCAGCGGTCTCCCCGGAAGCGGTGCGAGATTCGGGGGTCACATCAGCGCGGCGGCTGCTGCAGCACGGCGCGAGATTCGCTGCGAATCGAGGACCTCCGGGGTCGCGCCGAGCCGAGGGCGCCCGGGAGCACCGGAGCGAGCGGGCGCAAACGCCCGCGAGCGTGAGGGCGGACCGGGCAACGCACGGAGCGGCCGTCCATGAGGTCCGAGAGATGGCGGAGAGGGTGGGATTCGAACCCACGGTGCTTTCGCACACCGCTTTTCGAGAGCGGCACCATCAACCACTCGGACACCTCTCCACGCGAGAGGATACCAAGAGGCGCGCGAGAAGCTCCCGGGGCGGCCTGGGCGAGCTCGGTGACCGGATCGGGCTGTCACGACGCCGCGTGGACCGTATCGACGGCGTTCGGCGCCTCGACAAGCGGCGCTGCCGGCCCGGAGTTCGTGGCGACGTTGTCGTGTTCCGGGCTGTCAGCCCCGTTGGGCACGCTTGGTGGCCGACGTCGGGGTGTCAAGTGGGCTGGCAACCCAGCTTGGCCCGGACCTGTCACGAAAGCCGGGCCGCTCGCCCGGCCGGGTCCAGCGCGGTCAGCGTCGACGGGCCTCCTGGTCGACGGCCTCTCGTCGACGGGCCGGTTACGAGCTCGCGGACGCGGTCGCGTAGACCTCCTCGACCTCGTGGCGCCGGATACCGCTTACGACCTTGAGGCGGCGCTCGATGCCGGCGTGCTCGGCGAGCTGCAGGACCGTGCCCGCGGCGCCCATGCGGCGGTTCGGCAGCGCGTAGACGAGCTCCTCGACGTCCGACGCCAGCAGCGCCCCGACGCACATCGGGCAGGGCTCCATCGTGCAGAAGATCGTGACGTCCCGCAGTCGATCGCGGCCCACCTTTCTGGCCGCCTCGCGCAGGGCGACGATGACGGCGTGAGCGGTCGGGTCGTCCGTCTCGCGAACCCGGTCGCGGCCGCGCGCGACCATCGCCTCGTCGAGGACGGCGACGGCGGCGTGCGGTCGGTCGCCACGGGCGACGGCGGCCTTCGCCTCGGCCAGCGCCTCGCCCATGTAGAGCTCGTAGTTCACCGCCGGATGATACCTGCCGACCCCGCCCGCAACGCTCGTACCATGGGCCGGAAATGGCAGACATCCGGCGCATCGGCGTCCTCACGGGTGGCGGCGACGTCCCCGGGCTCAACTCGGTCATCAAGAGCGTCACGTATCGATCGGCCGACCTCGGGATGGAGGTCATCGGCATCCGGCGGGGCTGGGAGGGCCTGACCCACGTCCGGCCGGGGGACGAGCTCGACCCGAACTACCTCCGGCTGCTCGACCGCCGCAACACCCGGACGATCGACCGGACGGGCGGCACGATGCTCCACACCTCGCGCACGAACCCCGCGCGCATGAAGCGCGAGGCACTGCCGCCCTGGCTGTCGACCGAGGACGCCGACCGGCTCCGGACCGAGGACGAGCGCTACGATCTGACGGACATCGTCGTCCAGAACCTCGAGGCGCTCGGCATCGACGCGCTCGTCCCGATCGGCGGCGACGACACGCTGTCCTTCGCCCGCGTCCTGGCCGGCCGCGGCGTGCCGCTCGTCGCAATCCCCAAGACGATGGACAACGACGTGCCCGGGACCGAGTACTGCATCGGGTTCTCGTCGGCGATCACCCGGGCCAAGGAGCTGATCGACCGGCAGCGGACGACCCTCGGCAGCCACGAACGGATCGGCGTGTTCCGGATCTTCGGCCGTGACGCCGGCTACTCGGCGCTCTTCGCGGCCTACGTGACGTCGGCGCGCTGCGTGATCCCCGAGGCGCCGTACGACCTCGAGGCGCTGGCCGGGATCCTCGCCGAGGACCACCGTACCAGCCCGAGCCACTATGCGATCGTGATCACCGCCGAGGGCGCGATCTGGCACGGGGCGCGGCTCGAGGAGCTCGGCGAGGCCGACATGTTCGGGCACCGTCGGAAGGCCGACGTCGGCGAGGCGCTCGCGGCCGAGCTGCAGCGCCGGACGGGCATCGAGGCGCTGGCGATCGAGCTGACCTACGACCTGCGGTCCGGGCAGCCGGACGCCCTCGACCAGATCGTCTCGACGACCTTCGCGAACGTGGCCATGGACCTCGTCGCGGACGGGAAGTTCGGGCGGATGGTGGCGATCCGCGACGGCAAGTACGCCGAGACGTCGCTCCTGGCCACGGGCCGGGACCCGCGCCGGGTGGACGTCGAGGCGATGTACAACGTCGAGCGCTTCCGGCCGCGGTACGACGGCCGGATCGGCCGGCCCCTGCTGCTCGTGGGCCTCGGCGCGGAGGTCGGCGCGGCGCACTGACGCCGGGCCGGCGCAACCGAAAATGCCGAACCGGTGACAGCGAAGGTGCGCCGGCCTCCCTGTGCCCCTGCTCCATGCCGCGTCGCGGCGTCTCGGAGCCCTATCCGGGGAGGCCGGAGAGCGCGCGGATCGCCCGGGCGACCGCCGACATGTCGTCGTCGGCGTGGCCCTGGCCGATGAGCCCCGCCTCGATCGCCTCGCACAGCGCGCTGATCGGCAGGCTGGCGCCGAGCTCCCGGGCCATCGCCAGCGCGATGCCGAGGTCCTTGCGGTGGAGCGCGACCTTGAACCCGAGCGGGTACTCGTTGTCCTTCATCCGGCCGCTGCGGTTCGTGAGAACCCACGACTGCGCGGCGCCGCCACTGAGGGCCGCGACGACTTGGTCGACGTCCAGGCCGGCCTTGATCGCGAGGACGATCCCCTCGGCGACGCCGAGGTAGGTGCCGGCGAGGATCACCTGGTTGACCGCCTTGACGGCCTGCCCGGCGCCGATGTCGCCGCAGTGGGTGATGGTCGTGCCGAGGCTCTGGAGGACGGGCCTGGCGCGCTCGAGGTCCTTGGCAGCACCGCCGACGAAGATCGACAGCGTCCCCTTCTTCGCGCCCTCGCTCCCGCCCGAGACCGGGGCATCGAGCATCGCGACGTCCTGGCCCGCGAGCCGCGAGGCGAACTCGCGGGTCGCCGACGGCGAGATCGTCGACATGTCGACGACGAGGGTCCCGGGCTTGGCGCCCCGCGCGATGCCGTCCGGCCCGAACAGGACGGCCTCGACGTCCGGGGTGTCCGAGACCATCGTGATGACGATGTCGCAGGCGCTCGCCAGCGCCGCAGGGCTCGCCTCGATTCGCACGCCGAGGTCGCCCAGCTCGGCGGCCCGCCCCGGCGTGCGGTTCCACGCGGAGACCTCGAAGCCCGCCCGCGCGGCATTGGCGGCCATCGGCCCGCCCATCGTCCCGAGCCCCACGAACCCGACGCGCATCATCGCCTCCGATCCAGTTCTGCCGACCCGATGCTAGGTCGTCCCCATCGGGTTGGGAGTCGCACAGCCCTGTGCGTCATACGCGGGGGCGAACCACTTTCGGGACACTCTAGGCCGCGGAGGCCCGTCTCGGCCTGCGCCATGAGTGCGTGTCAGCGGACACGATAGCAGCGGTGCCGTCACGCGGACCGAACTTGGGCTTGCCGTCCCGCTGCGGATGACGGATACTTGCTACATGACAGGTGCAAGTTACGACGGTACCCTCACCACGGGTCAACTCCGGCTCGTTGGTGCGCTCGTCGCAGCCGGTGTCCCGCTGGGCTTCGCGGTCGCCTTCGCGCTCCTCGGCCTCGGCATCTGGCCGTTTGCGCTGCTGGGCGTCCTACCAGGGCTCGTTCTCGGCGCACGCTTCGGCCCCCTCGCTGCTAGAACAGCAACCCCGTGGGCCGCGGCGTTCTTCGTCGCCTTCGTCGGCTTCTTCGTGGCCATCGCCTTCGACCTGGGCGGCGCCCTGCTTCTCGCCGCGGTTCCTGGCTTGCAGGCGAGTAGCACGCTGGAGCCTGCGGCGCAACTAGGAGCGCTGCTGTTCTGGGGCGCTCCGGTCCTCCTTCTCGGCGGCATCCCCGGGTCCCTGGTCATCAGCTTCACGACCGTCGTTGTGGTCCGCAGGCTGAACACCATGCGCGGACGCAGCGGTGCCGGCGCCGTCACCGCCGGCATCGTGGTCCTTGTGATCGCTGGTTCGGCAGCGTGGTGGAGGGTCACGACGACAGCCGCAGCGGAGCAAGCGCGGTTCGAGGCGCTGTTCGAGGGTCCAATCCCCGTCGGGATCGTCCACGCGAACCTGTCCCCCGCGTCCTACGAAGTCGTCGTCCGGTATCCGGAAACTGGTTGGGAGGGCGTGGCCGAGTCCTACATCGGGTGCGAGTCCGGATCCGGCGGCGTTCGCTTGCAGCCGGGGTGGGCGCTCTCGGTGCGTCCGGTCGGGACCGCCTCGCGAGAAGTTCTCATCGCGCAGGATGACGGCCAGAGCCGCGCGGAGCTCGGCATCTTCATCCGCGAAGACGGCACGATCACCGCGTCGACGGCATTTCCAGGGGAGGCCGATCCCCGTTGGCAGGAGTGCGCTGTCGCCCGGCCCTAGCTAGAAGGGCAGGCCGTCCGGATCCGGGAGGATTGCGGTCGGAGCCGCCGAAAGTTGGCCGACCGTCGGTGACGTGCCGGCCGCGGGTGCAGCGGTCCGGTCAGACCCCGTCGGCGGCGGCGTGTCGAACGAGCCCCATCGTTGGCGGATCGCCTTGAGCGCCTCGCGCATGAAGGCAGGATCCCGGGTGCCGGCGTTCGCCGCGGCGAAGCCACGGACGCGATTGCACTTGGGGCACCCGAGGAGGCGACCGAGCCGGGCATCGGGAGCGCTACGCCAGCGATGGGCGGGGTTGTCGGAGCAGATCCATCCGACGGCTAGCCGTGGCCAGCGGAGAGCTCGTAGGGGTCACCGGGGTTCGCCGGATCCCACTCGTCCAGGAAGGTTGGGAAGTCGCGGAGCTTCAGGCCCTTGAGCTGCACCATCGGCGCCTTCGCCTTCGTGAGTTCGAGCTGCCGGGCACCGATCGTGAACTGGTAGGCGTTCAGGGAGGCGATCTTGCGGGCCATCGTGCTGGCCTGGGCACTGACGAGATAGGCGTTGCGCTGGCTTTCGGTGGTTCCCTGCGCGTCGTCGGAGAGGCGATACAGTGAGCCGACGGAGTTCAACTGCCGTGACTTGACCGGGAAAGCCAGCAGGTGCTTGCCCCAGTCGAACTGCGGTCGGCCGTTCGTCCTCGCCAGCTCGTCGCGGATGATCCGGGAGTAGTGCGCCGGATCGGCGTCGCCGGCGAGGTTCGCTCGCATGAGCCCGAACATCACGTTCATGCGCCGGACGTTCTGGAACCGGCGGGTCCGCGTTCCGAGCCAACTGCGGATCTTGTCGAGGCCGCCCTCGAGCGCCCCGGTGCCCCGCGGCATCCCGGGGAAGGCGTCCCGTAGGTCGAACTGCTCCCGAATGACCCGATCGTGGTGGCGGATCCACGAGGTCGTGTTCAGCACCTGGTCGGGTGCGTAGGTCAGGATCTGGTCGAGGAACCTTCGGTAGTCGTCCCGGGTCCAGAGCGGGCCCGGCGGAGCGTCGGGATTGTTCCGGTCATGGACCGGCCACAGTCGCCAAACCTCGAAGCCGGAAAGACCGTCCTGCTCGATCGCCCGTTCGCGGAACTTGTTCTGCAGGTGTCCTTCGCACGAGTAGATGACAGGCGCACCCGGCCCCGAGCCCCAACGCAACGCCGCCCCGATGCGGATGGCACCTTCCCCGTCGGCGACGATCCACTTTGGCGTCCCGGGAAGGGATGCGAGGAAGCTCTCCCACGAGTATCGATCGACACCGCCGGCGACGGCGATCTTCCATGCTTTCGGCCGAAGCTTCGGGCGCGACTTCCGCGGCTCTTCCTCGAGCTCTCCTTCTTCGTTGCGACGCCGTCGGCGGCGGCGGGGGAAGGGCCCGACATACCCATAGGCCACGAGCACGGCGCCATTGCCCGAGATCTCGTAGCTGAAGGGATCGTCCTCGACGACGTCGCGTTTACGAAGGGGGAGCGCGTCGAGCACGAGCACCTCGGGCCACTCCTTCGGCTCAAGCTCTGCAAGGACGAGCTCGCCGAAGTGGTCGAGGTAGCGGTGGATCGTTCCCCCGTCGCGGCTGACGAGCGTGCCGCCCCCGGGGATGTAGCGCCGGCCGGCACGCCGCATGCGATCGGCGGCGTCCCGAAAGCTCTTGCCCTCGCCGACCGCGATCAGCGCGTCGGCGATCAAGCGGGCTTCGAAGTCCCAGGCGTGCGCGACGGGCGAGCCGTCACGGAGGGTCCGAGCTCGGTCGCAGTCGCGACACCACGTGCCTTCGGGATGCTTGTGGGTCCTAGCCTGCTCGGGCGCCGTGAAGCGATGCCAGCCGCGGCATGGCGTCGGCTTCCCGCGGTAACGCTTGGTCGCGCACGAGGCGTTGCAGTTGCCGGCGTGAAAGCAGAGGTAGAGCGGCCGGGCGTAGATCCGGTCTGCGCGTCGCCGGTAGCCGTCGAGTCGAATGCGCCCGGCGTGCCCATAGGGGCAGTCAGGACGCGGAGTCGGTGAAGGTGGGCGACCGCCCCGATTGGCCACGGTCGCAGAACGCTACCACGGGTTTGCCCCCGCGTATAACGCACAGGCGCACAGCCGTCGCTTGACATGTGACTATTCAGTCACGTATTGTCCGCCGCATGGTGGACGACTCGACGGCCCCGGCGTTCCGGGCGCTGGCCGACCCGAGTCGACGGCTGCTCCTGGATCGGCTCTACGAGCGTGATGGCCAGACGCTCAGCGAGCTCACGGCTCATCTGCCGGACTTGACCCGCTTCGGGGTCATGCGGCACCTGGACGTGCTGGAGTCGGCCGGGCTGATCACGACTCGGAAGGAGGGGCGCGAGAAGCGCCACTTCCTCAACCCGGTCCCGATCCGGCTCATCCACGACCGTTGGATCAGCAAGTACTCGGCGCCCGTCGTGGGAGCGATGAGCGCCTTGAAGGACCACCTGGAGGGTCGACGCGTGGTGATGCAGGATCACGTCTACAGCATCTACATCAACGCGGACGCGGAACGCGTCTGGAAGGCGATCACCGACGGCGACGAGACCGTCAAGTACTTCTACGGGACGCGGATCTCGTCCGCCTGGCGGCCCGGCTCGCACATCCGCTACGACTACCCCGACGGGACGGTCGCCGCGGACGGCGAGGTGCTCTCGATCGAGCCGCCGCGGCGGCTCGAGATGACGTTCCGGGCGCTCTGGGATCGGGACCTTGCGGCCGAGGGGCACGTCCGGCAGGTCTGGGAGCTCGAGTTCCAGGACGGCGTGACGAAGCTGACGGTCACGACGAGCGGCATGTCGGCGAAGCAGGCCGAGCAGTTCACGGGCGGCATCGTGTACATCGTCTCGGGCCTGAAGTCCGTCGTCGAGGGCACGCAGGTGGCGGCCGCGGCGGGCTGACCGCGGCAAGGCGATCACCGGCCCCCGCCGTTCGGCGGGGGCCAATCCGTGCCCGGATCACGTCAATCGATTGGTAGGCTGTCGCGCGTGACGGCGCCCGGCGGACAAGGAGACACCGGCGCCGAGCGCATCGGCGTCGCGCGGACCGCAGCGATCTCGCCGCCCGTCCTGGCGCGCTTCCTGCTTCCGCCGATCCTGGTCCTCTTCGTTGCCGCCGCGACACCGACCGCGGCGCTCTTCCCGAACCAGAGTGACGTCAAGCTGTACCTCGAGAAGGCCGCGGCCTTCACCGCCGGCGGCGTGCCGTACCGCGACTTCCCGCTGGAGTACCCGCCGGGCGCGCTCGTTTCGATGGTCGTGCCGTACCTGCTCTGGCCGTTCGGGCCGGTCGACCTCGACGCCTATAAGTGGCTCTTCGCGGCCTGGGAGGCAGCGCTCCTGCTCGTGCTCGGCCTGGTGCTGGCCTCGATCGTGCGGCGGGGCGGCGACGCAGAGGCGGGCGCCGGGGTCGGGCTGGAGGATCGGCTCGTCCGGACCGGCACGCGCCTCGCGATCCTCGCCGCCGGCGCGGTGCTCACGCTCACCTGGCGGTACGACCTCTTCCCCGCGCTGCTGCTCGCCGCGGCGCTCCGGGCCGCGCTCGACGGCCGCCCGGGCGTCGCTGGCGTCGCAATGGGGCTCGGCTTTCTGGCGAAGCTCTTCCCCGTCGCGGCCCTGCCGGCGCTGGCGGCCCTGTGGCTCGCGCCGTTCGACCTGCGCCGCCTGCTGCGGCTGGGCATCGGGCTCGGGGCGACCGTGGTCGTCGGGATCGCGCCCTTCCTGCTGATCGCCGGGCCGGACGCGACGCTGCAGTTCCTTCGCTACAACACCGAGCGTGGGCTCCAGGTGGAGAGCATCGGCGGCGGGCTGGCGCTGCTCGGCGGGCTCGTGACGGGCGACCGCGTCGACACCAGCTTCGGCTTCGGCTCGCTCAACATCGAGGGCAACTTCGCCGAAACGTGGCTCGCGCTCCTGCCGGTGCTGACCGTCGCCGGGTTCGGGCTCGTCGCGGTCGTCGGGTGGCGGCGGATCCGCGCCGAGGCGGCGGCGCTCGGGAGCGTTCGGGCGTCGACCGTGGTGGAGCTCGCGACGATCTGCGTCTTGCTGCTGGTGGCGAACTCGAAGGTTTACTCGATTCAGTACGTCGTCTGGTTCCTCCCGCTCGCAACGCTCCTCGCCGGCCGTCGGTTCCTGATCGCGGCCGTGCTCATGGCCCTCACCATCCCCATCCACCCACTGCTCTACGACGACCTCGTCGCGCAGCAGGCGCTGCCGATCCTCGTGCTCAACGCGCGCAACGCGCTGCACGTCGCCCTGCTGGGCTGGATGGTGTGGGAGGTGGCGCGCCCGGCGAGACTCGGACGCACGGGAGCCACAGCCGAGCGCATCCGGATCCCGATCGAGGGCCGGCGCGATTGGCTCGATGCGAGCCGCTCGGCATGACCGCCATCGTCTCCCGTCCCTCGACATGCTTCTCGTGACGCGGACGCCGCAGGTGCGCCTCACCGGCCGCGAGAGAGAGGTCGTTGATCTCCTCTGCACGGGCCTTACGACGAAGGAGATCGCCCACCAGCTGGGCCTTTCAACCTGGACCGTGCACTCGCACATCGCGAACGCTCGCAATCGAACATCCAGTCGAACGACGGCCCAGCTGGTGGCCCGATGGCGGCGTCGTCACGCACGTTCCGAGCACGTTCGGGACTAGCAACTTTCGCAGGTAGCCAAGAGCCGCGGGCGCAGCTACCGTCAAGGCTCGTGGTGATCGGTGTCGTGGGGCGTTCCGGGGTGGCGCTGGAGCCGGTCCTGACCTCGGTCGGGGCCGGTTCAGCTCTCGTCTGCCACTGATGTGCGACGCCTGCTCTGGACCTGCATCGCCGCCTTCACCGCTGCCGGGACGGTCTACGCCGCCGACGGCTCGATCCCGATCAGTGACCTGCTCGGCCCCGGCGCGCTCGTCGTCGGCCTCGTGTCCGGCATCGGCGCGCTGTGGAAGCTTCACCTCGACGACGACAAGCGGGAGCGCGAGAACGGCGCCGCGTGGAAGGCACTCGCGCAGGCCCTCCAGAGGGACGTCGGCAAGCTTGTGCCGTCGGTCGAGGGGCTCGCGAAGGCGGTCAGCGCAGAGCACGAGGCCGCGAAGGTCGATCGCGACAGCGAGCAGCGGTTCCGCGACGAGCTCCGCGGCGTGGGCGCGCGCCTC
>DATLYV010000011.1:0-2645 GCA_035574535.1 Binatia bacterium | reverse complement strand
CGCGCCGCCATCCGGCCGCGCCGCCATCCGGCCGCGCCACTCCAAGTTGCTCAGTGTCGAGCCGGTCGGGAACGTTCTCGTCGACGCGCGCCCGGTTGAGCGCCCGGAGCGTCGCCGTCCGCAGGCCGTTCTCGAGCGCCGCGCGCTCGCCCACCAAGCCCCGGCCCGATCTCCGCGACGG
The DNA here is from genome assembly GCA_035574535.1 of Binatia bacterium. Taxonomy (GTDB): domain Bacteria; phylum Chloroflexota; class Limnocylindria; order Limnocylindrales; family CSP1-4; genus UBA5189. The sequence continues at coordinate 2,464 of DATLYV010000011.1, read as the reverse complement.
CCTCGCCGTCGGTTTCGACCGAGAACTGCCCGTCGATGACGATGACGATGGAGGCGTCAGTCGCCGCCGCGCTCTGCGTGGTCAGCACGGCGCAGGCTCGGCCGTCCCGACGCATTCCTGGCAGAGCACGTTCCGGGGCGAATCAGGCGCCTCGCGACTCGTGCACGACCGCCTCGACGGAATGGCTTTCCAGGCAGGAATGGTTCTCGGCCCGGAACCGGTTCAGAGAGGTGGCTCATGGGCGGTCTACGCCCGCTCAGGCCGAAAAACTGCTCTGGCAGGAATACGCGGGGCTCGAACCCCCGCCAAAGGGGCCGGCCGCAGCTCTTCACCAGAAGCTTCTCTGGCAGGAAGAGGGGGACGCGAACGTGCGCCGGTGAGCCATGGCGGACCGCCTCGCGAGCCGCCGGGGCCTACAGCCCGGAGTACGCGTGGAGGCCCGAGAACCAGAGCGAGCCCGAGAAGGTCACGAGGACCATCACGAACCCGACGACCAGCAGCAGCGCCGACGGGCGGCCGGCCCAGGCACGCTGGTTGCGCGCGTGGAGGTAGATCGCATAGACGAGCCACGTGACCAGCGCGGCCGTCTCCTTCGGGTCCCAGCCCCAGTAGCGGGACCAGGCGATCGAGGCCCACCACGAGCCGAGGATGATCATCGTGGCGAAGATCGGGAAGCCGATGATGACCGCGCGGTAGGCGACCTGGTCGAGCACGCGGTGCGACGGCAGCCACGCGAAGCGGTCCGCCTTGCCCTGGACGAGGTACCCGATCCCCGCGGCGAACGACGTCGCGAAGATCCCGTACGACACGACCGCCAGGCCGACGTGGATCGTCAGCAGCGGCGGGTTCTGGAGGGCCGGCACGAGCGGGTTGATCTCGTGCGGCAGGGAGGACGCGTAGAGCGCCAGCCCGAGCGCCACGCCGACCGGGATGAACGCGATCGAGGCGATCGGGTAGCGGCGGGCCAGGACGAGGTACCCGAGCAGGATCGACGTCGCGAACGCCACCGAGAACTCGAACAGGTTGCCCCACGGCCCGCGCCCGACGATGTACGCCCTGACGCCCAGCGAGCCCACGAGCAGCGCGAAGGACCCCAGGGTCAGCCAGCGCGACGCGCCCGAGAGCGGCGAGGGCGCGGCGAAGTCCGCGGGGCCGGCCGCGGCCGCCGCGCTACGGGTCTGCACGAACGAGCCAGTCGCGACGCCGGCCCAGGCGGGCTTGACCGGTCCCGTGGCGATGGCCCCGGCGGCGGCCCCGGCCGCGGCCTTCGCAGCGGCGAGGGCGCGGCGGCCGTTGGCGAGCATGACCGCGTGCCCCACGGTCGCGGCGAACGCGAACGCGAGGACGATCGTCCCGGCGGCGAAGAGGGCCTGGCTCATGAACTCGAGATCCATTGCTGGCTCCGTGACGGTGAAGGTCGCGACCGCGGTTCCCCGGCGCCCGGATCTCCGGACCAGTTCCGGGCGGTCGCCGGATCAGGCGACGGCGGCGCCCCCGGGCGGTGGACCGGCCGGCCGGAGCGCCGGCGTCCTTGTTTCGATCTTCAGGACAAGACCACACGTGCCGCACGTGTCGACGTACGCAGGGCGGCCGGTGCCGCATTTCGGGCAGATGACGGCGAGGTCACGGTTGTCGAGCGGGCAGCGCGTCGAACCGAACGGGTAGACCAGCCGGTGGACGTTGCAGTACGGCTCGCCGGGCGGGTAGACGGGCCGGCCGTCGACGATCCCGGCCGGGCGCGGCTCGGGCGGCGTGTACGGGATGCGGCCGCGCGGCTTGCCGACGAAGTAGATAACCCAGCCGAGCACGATCAGCGAGAGCAGCGGCCCGACGACGCCGAGCACGAGGAAGATCGGGAACAGGTCGACGAGGGCCTTCCAGTCGGGAAGGATGATCGGCTCGAGGAAGTCGAGGATGCTCTGTACGAGGTTGCCGACTGCGTCGCCCATCGGCCGAAATGCTAGCCCTTCGGTCGATGGGGCGCGACGTTGCCGATCGTGGCCCGGCCGGCCGGGCCGGCGGACAGGCGGTCGACGAGCCAGGCCGTGCCCTCGACCCGCGCGCCGCTCCGGCGCGCGTGGTTGCGGACCTCGCGATCGTCGGTCACCACGACGACCGACCAGGCGCCCGCGGCTCCCAGGGATCGGAGGACCTCGCCGACGCGCTCCCCGATGACGCGATCCGCGGAGGCCCCGCGGCTGAAGGTCACCTGGAAACCCGGCCCGATCCGGCCGGATGGGCTGCCGATCGGGTGGCCATCGAGGACCAGCTCGATCTCGGTCGGGGGCGCGAAGGCCGCCCGGAGGCGGGCGACGAGCGCAGCCGTGGGCAGGTCCGCGGCGCCCGCGCGGGCGAGGGCGTGCTGGACGTTGCGGCCGTCGACGAGGACGCGTGCCGGCGCCTCGCGCTGGCGCATTGTCGCTCGTCCGGGCGCTCGCCCCGGCCCGGGGGCGCCCGCAGCCCC
>DATLYV010000010.1:0-20842 GCA_035574535.1 Binatia bacterium | reverse complement strand
CGGCGCGCAGCTCGCGATCCTCAACCCGCCGGACAACCCCGCCGGGCCGAGCGGCCTCGCGGCGGTCGGCGCCGACGGCAGCGTCGCGCTGGTCATGCGGGACCTCGCGCCGACGAGCGGCACGCAGGTCTACGAGACGTGGCTCATCGGCGCTGATGCGCGCCCGATCCCGATCGGCCACTTCACGGTCGACGCCAGCCGGACCGCTTCCTTCGTGACCGCGCGAGCCTCGCTCGGGCCCGGTGTCACGGTGGCGTTGTCATTGGAGCCTGGCCCCGGCGCCACGACGCCGACCACCGTGGTGGCGCTCGGTCAGGCGGGCGCGCAGGAGAGCTGACCGCCGCCGCTGTCCGCCCCGACCACGGGCTGGCGGCGCGCGGCGCCGGGCGCCGCGCTCAGGCGCCGGCGGAGCCCGTGGTGATCCCGGAGATCGAGCCGTTCCCGTCACGCGTGACCTCGGCCAGCGTCCCGGGCCCCACGGTCCGGGCCGTCTCGAGCGCCCGCGCCGCAGCCGCGATCAGCTCGTCGCTGGTCGTCCCGTCGGCCGGGAAACGGGCGAGGCCGGCGGAGATCGTCGCGCGACCGCCGCCGATTGACCGCGCCGCCACGGCATCCACGATCCGCTGCACGACCGTCGTGCCCTTGGCGCCCGGGGCGACGAGCAGGAACTCGTCGGCGCCCCATCGGGCCACGGTGTCGACGAACCGCACGGATTCGCTCATGACCGCCGCGACCTCGCGCAGCAGCTCGTCGCCCGCCGCGCGGCCATTCGTCTCGTTGAAGCCCGACAGATCGTCGACGTCGAACAGCGCGACCGTGATCTCGAGGCTCTGGCGCGCCGCGCGCGCCAGCTCCAGCTCCAGCACGCGCTGGAGCGTCCGGCCGTTGGCCAGACCGGTCAGGGCGTCGCTGTTGGCGACCCGCTCGGCGTATTCGACGCGCTCGGCGGCGTTGGCGGCGAGCCGCGCCCGGTCGACCACGATCGCCACGAGGTCCGCGAGGGCCGCGATGCGCTCGCTGGTGTCGGCGTCGGGCGACTGGTCGGCCTCGAACGCGAGGGCCCCGACCGGCTCCTCCATGCCCTTGCTCCCGACGACGATCGGCCAGGCGATAACGACCCGCCCGCCCTCGCCGGGCTGCCCCGTGGCCCTGATCCGCTCCTCGGCCGCGAGGCGAACGGGATGGTCGGCCGTGGCGACGGCGGCCTCGAGGGTTGGCATGTCGTCGGCCGGGTAGCCGCGCGAGCCGGCGATGGCCAGGGCACCCTGGTCGGCGTCCCAGAGGAACGCGGCTACCCGATCGGCACCGGACGCGCGCATACCAATCTCGAGGAGCTCGCCGAGCGTGACGTCCGGGTCGCCGCTGCGGGCGACCGCGCGGATCGCCGCGAGCAGGAGGGGATCTGGGATCAAGGCAGCCCGATCCTAGCGCTTCCGGGAGGGTCGTCAATCGAACAACCGATCGACCGCGGTGCCCGTCGCGATGCGCTGTCGCCCGAATCCGCCGACCTATACTCGCGGCCGTGAAGCTGGTCGTCGCGATCATCCACAACGAGGATGCGGGCGCCCTGGTGGACGGGCTGCTCGAGAAGGACTACCGAGCGACCCGGCTCCACTCGTCGGGCGGCTTCCTCAAGCAGTCGAACGCCACGATCGTGCTCGGCGTCGAGGACGACCAGGTCGACGACGTCATGTCGATCATCGCCCAGCACTGCACCTCGCGGACGCAGGTCGTGAACCCGATGCCGCCGATCATGGAGCCGGGCGAGTTCTTCATGCCCTACCCGCTCGAGGTCGAGGTCGGCGGCGCGACCGTCTTCGTGCTCCCGGTCGACCGGTACGCGCGGCTCTAGGGACCGCGGAAACCGCCCGTGAGGATCCCGTCCGCAATCCTCCGACTCGCCCGTACGGCGACGGCGCTCATCGCGATCGCGGCGATCGTCATCCAGGCGATGACGCTCGTCGATGCCGGGCGTCTCGACCTCGTCAACTTCCTGAGCTTCTTCACGATCCAGAGCAACCTGATCGCGATCGCTGCGCTGCTCATCCTGGCCGCCCGGACGCCGGGGCCGCGCCCGCGCTGGCTGGAGTGGCTCCGGGGCGCGGCGACCGTCTACCTCACGATCACCTTTTTCGTCGTGATCCTGCTGCTGCAAGGCATCGACGTCGGGCTCCAACTGGCCTGGGTCGACTTCGTGCTCCACAAGCTCACGCCGATCGTGATCGTCGCCGACTGGCTGCTCGACCCGCCGACCGTTCGACTGACCCGTCGCGATGCGCTCGGCTGGCTCATCTACCCGCTGGTCTGGCTCGGCTACACGATGGTCCGTGGCGCGCTGGTCGACTGGTACCCGTACCCGTTCCTGAACCCCGCGAACGGCGGCGACGCACAGGTCGCGGTGACCTCGCTGGTGATCCTCGCCGCCGGCACGGTCGTGTGCCTCTTCTTCGCCTGGCTTGGCAATCGAGTGGGCGGCAACGCCGACGCGCAGCCGGCGGCGTGACGCGCTGGCTCGACGCGCTGGAGGCGGGCGCGCCGGACGTCGTCGCGGCGTACCGCGGCATCGACGAGGGGAAGTTCATCAGCGTGCGGCGCGAGATCCGGCGGCGGACCGGCGTGGGCTCGGCGCCGACGATCGTCCCGCAGCTGGCCGCGATCGCGGACGCGCTCGTCGCGATGGTCGACTGGCTGCCGGAGCCGGCCTTCGTCGAGCCGGGCGGCGAGGGCGACTGGAACGTCGCGCAGGCGATCGGGCACGACGCGCACGCGCGGGCCGCGCTCGTGCTCGCGGGCGCACTGGCGGCGTCGGGTCGGTGGCCGGCCGACGCGCCGGCGGTCGTGCCGGGCGTGCCGGGTGAGGCGGCCGCGACCCGGGACGAGCTTCGAAGGCGCCTCCAGGTGAGTCAGCGGGCGATCGAGCGGTCGGCCCGATCGATCGAGGGCCACGAGACAAACCCGTGCCCGCTGGAGCATCCGCTCGTCGGGCGACTGCGGTGCGGCGAGTGGCTGCTCTTCGCCGGCGTCCACGACCTGATGCACCTCAAGCAGCTCCACGAGATCGAGGCTCGCTTCCGCGGCGGGGTGCCCGAGTGAGCCTGGCCCGCTGCATTGCCTTCCGCACCGCCCCCGGCGGGCTGCGCTCGCTGGCAGCGAACGTTTTCGAAGGCCACGCGCGGCGGCGCTCCCCGAGGGCGAACGTGATGCCCAGTTCGGGCGAGAGATCGGCGTCGAATCACCACTCGAGCGTTCACGCGCTCGCTGTCACCGAACGGATCGACCGCTGGGCATTGAGATCGCTCGCTGGTGGCGAGCGGCGGCGTGCGGCAGTCGCACAGCTCAGCCACGAGGCGATCGCGTGAGCCCGCTGCGGCCGGACCTCGTCGGGTGCTGGGTGTTCCGGGTGGCCGAGGCGGGCGAGGCCGAGATCCTGCTCGTCCACCGGGCGCCCGACCGAATCTACCCGGGCATCTGGCAGTGCGTGACCGGCAGCATCGAGGAGGGCGAGCGTGTGGTCGACGGGGCGCTGCGCGAGCTCGAGGAGGAGACGGGCATCGGCCGCGCGGACATCGAGATGCTGTACGGCCTCGACCAGGTGAACGTCTTCCACGCCGAGCCCGCGGACGCGGTGCTGGTCGAGGCGGTTTTCGCCGCCCGGGTGCGTCCCGGCGTCGAGCCGCGCCTGTCCCACGAGCACGACGACGCGCGCTGGGTGAGCCCGGCGGGGGCTCGCGAAGCCGTCGTGTGGCCGGCGTACCGGACGGCGATCGACCAGATCGAGTGGCTGGTCGCGCACCCGCACCAGGCCGCGTATCTGCGGGCGGGCGACTGGGCAACCGACAGCGGCACTGTCGGGCCAGCCAGCGGATAGACTCGGGCCACGGATGATCGAGCACGAACGCGCCCAGCGATCGAGCCCCTCGGAGCGCCGCCTGCCGGCCTTCGATTCGAAGGTCGACCGCCTCCGCCCGACCTACGGCTTCGAGGACGTCTCGCTCGCGCCCGGGACCGAGACGATCGAGCCGAACGACGTCGAACTCGGCCAGACGTTCTGCGGCATCGAGCTCGCCATCCCGATCCTGGCCTCGGCGATGGACGCGGTCGTCGACCCGGCGTTCGCCGGCGCGCTCGGGCGCCTCGGCGGGCTCGCGGTCCTGAACCTCGAGGGCGTGCAGACGCGGTACGACGAGCCCAGCGAGGTCCTCCAGCGCATCGCCACGGCCCCGGACGACGAGGTCCAGGCCGTCCTCTCCGAGGCCTACGCGGCCCCGATCCGCGAGGAACTCGTCGCGCGCCGCATCGAGGAGATCCGCGCCGCCGGCGCGAAGGCGGCCGTGGCCGCGACCCCGGCCGCCGCGCGGCGCTGGGGGCCCTTCACCGCGGAACACGGCGCGGACCTGTTCCTCGTGCAGTCGCAGGTCAGCTCCGCTCGGCACCTCGCGTCGGGCTACGACCCGCTCTCCCTCGCCGAGTTCACCCGCTACATGCCGATCCCCGTCGCCGTCGGCAACACGACCAGCGCCGAGGCGGCGTACCTGCTGATGGAACAGGGGGCCGCGGCGGTGTTCGTCGGGGTCGGGCCGGGCGCCGCGTGCACGACGCGCGAGGTGCTGGGCATCGGGGTCCCACAGGCGACGGCGATCTCGGACGTGGCCGCGGCGCGGGATTCGTACCTGCGCGAGACGGGCCGCTACGTGCCGGTCGTCGCGGACGGCGGGATGCGACGCGGCGGGGAGCTGGCCAAGGCGATCGCCGCGGGCGCGGACGCGCTGATGCTCGGCTCGCCGCTGGCGCGTGCCGCCGAGGCGCCGGGACGCGGGGTCAACTGGGGCATGGCGGCGCCGTCGCCGGTGCTGCCGCGCGGGACGCGGATCAAGGTCGGGACCGTCGGCTCGCTCGAGAAGATCCTGTTCGGCCCGGCTGGGGTGAGCGACGGCTCGCAGAACCTCATCGGCGCGCTCCGCCAGTCGATGGCCGCGCTCGGCGCGCGGACCCTCCGGGACATGCAGGCGGTCGAGATGGTCTACGCGCCCTCCGTCCAGACGGAGGGAAAGTCCTGGCAGCGGCGGGGCTGAGCCCCGACCTGTTCTCCACGCCGCCGCCCGACCATGGATGAGCTCGGCGAGCAGCTCGCTGGCTGGGGCAAGGTCATCCGGCTCGAGACGCGTGGGCGGACCTCGGGTCGACCGGTCCAGGTCGCAGTCGGCTACGTCGAGGACCCCGACGAGCCGGATGCGCTCCTCGTCGCCGCGGGCGGCCCGGAGACCGACTGGGCCCGCAACCTCCTCGCCGACCCGCTGTGCGGCGTGACGCTGGGCGACGAGGGCTGGCCCGCGACCGCCGAGCCGCTCGAAGGCTCGGAGGCCGCACGCGCGGTCACGCGGCTGATCCTGCGCTACGGGACGCCCGCCGAGCGCCTCGGACGCGGCCCGGTCTTCCGCCTCCGTCGCCGGCCCGCCTGAGGCCGGCTCCGGGCTCGCCGGCTCAGCCGCGCTTCGTCCAGGCGCTCCCCTCGAGCAGCGGGGCGGAGCTCTCGCCGCTGCACGGCGGCATGCCCGCGGCCTCCTCGGGGAATGAGCCACCGGTCACGACGAGCTCATCGCTGCCGATGCGGATCACCAGCTCCAGCGGGAAGGCTGGCTCGGGCTGGCACCAGTTGGCGAGGCGGACCCCGCTCGTGTAGGACGCGTCCGGCGAGACGTCGATCCGCCCGGGCCCCCCGGAGGCGCCGCCGATGAGCGCGGCGCCGTTGGCGTCGCGCAGGCCGAACAACGGGAAGGCGTCGATCGAGCAGGTCACCGCGGCAACGAGGACGACCTCCGTGAGCACCGATCCCGCCGCGCCCTCGACGAGCCCATGCGACGCCTTCAGGTCGGCCGCGGTGCAGGGCTCGCTGGCGGCGGGGGGCAGGGTCGGTTGGGGCGTCTCGACCGGAAGCGACGGCGCGGCCGTCTGGGTGCCGGGCGCGGTCGCCAGGGGTGTCTCGAGGGCCGAGGTCGGCGATGGCGACTGCGGGACCGCCGTCGGCTTCGGCGCCGTCGAGTCGCAGCCGGTCACAAGGAACGCCGCGACCAGTCCCGCGGCGAGGCGAGGCAGCAAGGCGGGCCGCTGTCGGTCGTCCATGGCCGCCGGAAGGATAGCGGGACCCTGCGCCGCCGTCCGTCGCGGGTGGCGGGCCGTCTCGAGGCCCGGGTAGACTTTGGCAGCGGACGTGGGCCGGTGGGCAGGCCGGCCGAGCGTCGATTGCAGCGAGGGCCGGATCGAGCGTGTCGGGAAAGGGCAAGACCGTCCACGGTGAGGCCGCGAACGCCGGCCACCGCGTCATTGCCCCCGACGACGCCGAGGTCGAGGCGTACCTCGAGACCGCGCTCCATGCCCCCGGGCCGGAGCGCGCGGCGACGGACCAGCCCGCCGGCGCGAAGCACGGCGTGGTCGTGGTCCTCGACTTCGGCAGCCAGTTCGCCCAGCTGATCGCGCGCCGCGTCCGCGAGCTCAACGTCTACTCGGAGCTCCTGCCGCACGACACGCGGCTCGAGGAGATCGAGCGCCGCGGGGCCAGCGCGATCATCCTGTCCGGCGGCCCGTGCTCGGTCTACGACGAGGGCGCCCCGAAGCCCGACCCGGCCATCTGGAGCGGCCGCCTCCCGATCCTCGGCATCTGCTACGGCGCGCAGCTGATGGCGAGCGAGCTCGGCGGCTCGGTGCAGCCGACCCCGAAGCGCGAGTACGGCCCGGCCACGGTCACGATCGGCACCGAGGACGGCCTCTTCCAGGGCCTCGACCGGACGCAGCCGGTCTGGATGAGCCACGGCGACTCGATCACCGCCCTGCCGGAGGGCTTCGTCGCGACGGCCCAGACCGACTCGACTCCGTACGCCGGCCTGGTCGATCCGCGTCGGCGCCTGTACGGCATCCAGTTCCATCCCGAGGTCGCGCACACGCCGCGCGGCAAGGACGTGCTCCGGAACTTCGTCATCGGCGTCGCGGGCGCGAGCCCGACCTGGACGCCCGCGAGCTTCATCGAGTCGACAGTCGCGGACATCCGGCGCCGGGTCGACGAGCATGCCACCGCGACCGGCTCGGACGGGCGGGTGATCTGCGCGCTCTCGGGCGGGGTCGATTCGGCGGTCGCGGCGGCCCTCGTCCATCGCGCCGTGGGCGACCGGCTCACCTGCATCTACGTCGACCACGGGCTGATGCGGAAGCGCGAATCGGAGCTGCTGCGGGCGACCTTCGAGCAGCACCTCGGGATGAACCTCGTGATGATCGACGCCCGCGAGCGCTTCCTCGCCCGCCTGGCCGGCGTCATCGACCCCGAGCAGAAGCGCAGGATCATCGGCGACGAGTTCATCCGGGTCTTCGAGGAGGAGGCCGAGAAGCTCGGCCGGATCGACTTCCTGACCCAGGGCACGCTCTACCCGGACGTCATCGAGAGCGCCACCTCGGAGACGAAAGCCGCGCAGAAGATCAAGACCCACCACAACGTCGGGGGGCTGCCGGCCGACCTGCGGTTCAAGCTGATCGAGCCGCTGCGGTACCTCTTCAAGGACGAGGTCCGCGCGGTGGGACTGGAGCTCGGCCTGCCCGAGGCGATGGTCCATCGCCAGCCGTTCCCAGGCCCCGGGCTCGCCATCCGGATCATCGGCGAGGTCACCGCGGAGCGGCTCGACACGCTCCGCGAGGCCGACTGGATCGTGGTCGACGAGATCAAGGCGGCTGGGCTCTACCGGAACGTCTGGCAGTCGTTCGCCATCCTGACCCCCGTCCGCAGCGTTGGCGTGATGGGGGATGGCCGAACGTACGCCAACGTGGTAGCCATTCGGGCCGTGACGTCGGAAGATGGAATGACGGCAGACTGGGCCAAGCTTCCGTACGAGGTGCTTGGCAAGATCAGCAGTCGGATCGTGAACGAGGTCCCGGGGGTCAATCGCGTGGTCTACGACATCTCGTCGAAGCCGCCCGCCACGATCGAGTGGGAGTGACGGCATGAGCCCTGCCCGCAAGAAGGTCTCCGGCGACGGCCCGGGCGATCAGCACGCCTCGGGCTCGAGCGCGCCGGGCGAGACCGTGACCTGTCCGTGGTGCTCGGCCACGGTGCCGCTGGAGGCGGCCCGCTGCCCGAGCTGCAACGCGGCGCTCCGCGACGTCGCCGACGGCGAGGTCCTGGGTGTGACGAGCGTCGACATCGCCGCGACGACACGCCTCGCGCGGATGACGAAGCAGCCGGGGCGCCTGGCGACCTGGCTCGGGGCCGAAAAGACCACCGAGAACCCGGAGCTCGTCGGCCGCATCGAGCCGCCCTCCGAGGAAGTCAAGCGCGAGATGCTGAAGCTTGAGCTCGCCGCGCTCGACGCGGAGATCGAGGCCAAACGCCAGGCGGCAGAGGCGAATCGCAGGCTCGAGTCGGCGGACACGGGCGAATCGACATCCGCCTGAGCGCCCGACCGTGGCCGGCGTGAGCGTGCCCACCGACGCCGGACCGCCCCCGCCGCCCGATTCGCCCCCTGGCTCAAACTGGCACGGCACGACCCTCCCGGCGCCGGGGCCGTCGTTCCTGCGCGAGCAGGAGCTCGTCGTGCGCGGGCGCCGCCTCCGCGCCGGCATGAGCCGCCCGAGCAGCCACGCCGAGGACTGGTGGACCGCGGTCCTCTGGGTCGCCGACGAGCACGACCGGCTCGCCTCGTTCGCCGACCTCGCGCCCGCCGCGGGCCCGCCCCCGGAGCCGCCGGCTGCCCGGCTCGGCCCGGCCGTGGCAGGCGGCCTGTCGGGACTGATCCTCGAGGACGCCGGGCGCCTCCAGGTCCGCCTCGGCCCGGTCGTCCCGCCCGAGTCGCCTGACCGGCCGTGGCGCGCGCCGGCCATCGTCCGCGCGGCATTCCGGTGGGAGCCGGCGCGCGCGGCGACCATGCGACCCAACGAACTGGCTGCCGAAGTGCTGACCTCGTTTCGCCAGGCTGTCGAAGGACTGGGCCGGCGGTAGTAGAGTCGGACCATGGGAACGTGGCGAGGGTCGATGCTGGGCGCCCTTGTGGCCACGGCGGGGCGGCCGGCCTGGTGGTCGATGGCGCTCGCCGCCTTCCTGATCCGCGGCGGGATCCTCCTGGTCCTCCTTCCGATCGTGATCTGCCGACGCCCGCGGCGCTCGCGAACGTGTTCTCGCCGACAGTGCAGGAGATCGCCTTCGCCGGCCTGTCGAACGAGCGGCTGGTCGCGGCGATGCTCATCGCGGTGACGCTGTTCCTGGTGCTCGGGGCGGTCGGCCTCGTCGGGGCCTGGCTGGACAACGCCCAGCTCCGGGAGGCCGCCGAGGACGAGGAACTCGACCTGTGCTGGCACCCGGCCCATGCCTCGGCCGCGGAGGCGTTCGCGCTGCGGCTGACGGCCCACCTGCCGACCGTGGCCCTCGCGGTCTACGCCAGCATCCGCCTCGTGGAGGCGGGCTACGACGAGCTCATCGCCCCGGGCGACATCGCGACCCCGATCGCCCAGCGGATCGCGCTCCGAGCCCCCGACGCCATCGTGCTGCCGGTGCTGGCCTGGCTCGTGGGCGAGGCCGTCGGCCCGCTCGCCGCGCGTCGCTGGGCGGCGGGCGCCGGGGTGCGCGCGTCCCTGTGGCGCTCGGTCCGGCAGCTGCTCACGTTCCGGGGCCTCGCAACGTTGCTCGTGAGCACCGCGATCGTCGCGGCGGTCCTCGTGCCCTTCCTGCTCGGCGCGGGCCGGTCGTGGGACCACCTCCGCGAGGTCATCATCGACGGCGGCGAGCCGGTTCAGGCCGCCGCGGCGCTCCTCGTCTTCATCGGGACGTGGACGCTCGGGCTGGCCGTGCTCGGGGCAGCCCTGGCGTTCCGGACGGCCGCCTGGACGGCCGAGGTCGCCCCGCGAATTCGTGGCGCCGAAGCTCCGGCCGAGGCGTCAAGGCCGGCCGCAGCGTCAAGGCCGGCCGCCATCCCGGCCTCCGAGGGCGCCGCTGAGGCCCATTCGAGTTGAGCTCGATCGACCGTCACGCGGCCCGGACGTCACGCGTCCGTCACGCGACCGCCGCCTCGGGCGTCGGAACCGTCACGCTGGGACCCGAATCGGCCCTGCTATGATCCCGCGGACCACGCCGCCACCTGCCGGCACCCGCTCCGAACTCACCCCAGACGGAGGCCCTCCCTCACCGAATGGATCAGATCTTCACCGCCATCGGTGACGCGATCGGGTCGATCTTCGACAACCCGGTCATCAAGCTCGGCATCCAGCTGGCGGTCATCTACTGGGTGATCCTGTGGCTCGCGGCCTCGTACTGGGCCTTCCGCGACATGCAGTCGCGCACGGACAACCCGCTTGCACCGTACCTCGCGTCGGCGTTCATCATTGTCTTCACGCCGATCCTCTTCCCGCTGGCGGTCTTCACCTACCGGATCATCCGGCCGCAGGAGCGCATCGGCGACGTCTACGAGCGCAACCTCGCCGAGGAGGCGATGCTCGCCGAGATCGAGGCGATCCCGCACTGTCCCTCCTGCGACCGCCGGGTCGACCCGGCCTGGATTATCTGCCCGACCTGTCGAACGCGGCTGAACCGCGTCTGCCCGAACTGCACCCGGCTCGTCGGCCTCGACTGGACGCTCTGCGCCTGGTGCGGCCGTGAGTTCGAGCGGCACGAACAGATCGCGGCCAGCTCCGCTGCGCCGATCGTCTCGCTGCCGACGCGCGAGGCCCTGCCGCCCGGCGAGCTCGAGACGGTGAACGATCGACTTCGGGCGTCCGTGCGGGCCCCGCGGCGCGCCGCCTCGGACCAGCGCGCCGAGGGTTGACCGGACCCTCCACGCCCGAGGGCCCGCCGACCTCCGAGGACGCGCCGTCGCCCGCAGCGTGGGCCGGCTCGACTTCCGAAGACGCCGCGTCGCCACCCCGCGTCACACCGCCGCCTCCCATCGACTTGCCGCCGTCAGCCCGCCCGCTCGGGCTGACGACCTTCACGATCGAGGGTCGTCGCGCCCCGGCGCTGTTCGTGGTCGGCTGGATCGCCGTCCTCGCGGCGATCGGGCTGGCCACGCTCGGCCTGTTCGGCCCGGCGGGGACCGGCGGCTCGATCCTCTGGCTCCTGGCGTTCGCCGCCGCCTCGGCCGGGCTGATCCTGCTCGGCGGCGCGCAGAGCATCGAGCGTCGCGCGGTGGGCGCCGCCTACGCGGGTCCCTCGCCGATGCTTGTCCTCCTCGCCGCCGCGGTCACGACACTGCTGGCCGGATTCGTGCTCGGCTTCGTGCTCCAGCCGTTCGGTGGCTCGATCCCTCGGGAGATCGGGGACCTGATCGCGGTCTCGGTCCAGGCGCTCGTGTTCGTCATGGTCGTGCGGCTGATGGTCGTGGGCACGGGGGCGCTGTCGTGGCGGGAGATGGGCCTGACCGGGGGCGCCGGGCCGGCGCTGCGGACCGCCGTCTACGGTGCGGCGTTCGCCCTGCCGGTCATCGGGTTGACGGTCCTGGTCACGGCCGTCACGGTTGCCGTCGTCGGCGTCGTGCCGGACAGCCCGCTGCCGCCGACCGGCACCCCGACCGGCCTGGTGTCGCACCTGCTCGCCGGGGCGCTCATCGGCCCACTCGCCGAGGAGGTCCTCTTCCGCGGGTTCGCGCTGACGGCGTGGCGGCGGACCCTCGGTGTGCGGGCGGCGATCGCGCGGTCGACGATCGTGTTCGTGCTGGCCCACGTCATCCTCGTCGGCGGCGACGAGTTCGGCGAGGCGATCCGGCTGGCGATCGTCGCCGGCGTGGTCCGGGTGCCGGTCGCGATCGCGCTCGGCTGGCTGTTCGCCCGAACCGGGAACCTGTGGGCGTCCGTGGGGCTGCACGCCGCGTTCAACGGGATCCTCATCGTGCTCGCCGAGGTGGGGGCGGGAGCGGGCGGGATCGCCTAGGCGAACCGGCTGGTGAGCAGGAGATGACCGCGAGTTGAGCGGCGGGTGAGCGGCGCCCGATAGCCTCCGTCGCGTCCTCGGGTCCGGATGGCGGGGGGAATCGGCGGGCTCCCGTCGTCCGGGCCCGGGGGCGCCGCTCGACCGGCGGCCGGGTCGCCGCCCTGCGGGAGGCAACGCAGCCGACGGCAGACGTCCATGACCCCAACCGCCGGTACGAGAGGCCGCGATGCCGATCCGCGAGAACCCCATTCCGTTCGAGCTGGCGGTCGCCCGCGGTCGCGCGATGCGGGAGCTGCCGGCGGCGGAGCGACCTCGGGAGCGGCTCCAGCTGCGGGGCGCGGCCGGCCTGACCGCGGCGGAGCTCATCGCGCTGCTGTGGGGCTCCGGGACGGCGGGGCGCTCGGCCATCGACGTCGCCACGGACGCCATCGCCAGGTTTGACGGCCTCACCGGGCTCGCGCGTGCCAGCTCCCTCGAGCTCGAGGCCGTCCCGGGCGTCGGCGCAGCCCGTGCCGGCCAGCTCCAGGCGGCGTTCGAGCTCGGACGGCGCCTGCTGGCCGACTGGCCCGCGGGCCGCTGGTCCATCCGCTCACCCCGGGACGTGGCGGACCGGCTCGTCCTCCAGATGGGCCGGCTGGAGCGCGAGGAGCTGCGGGTCGTGATCCTGAACACGAAGAACACGGTCCTGCGCGTCGTCACCGCGTACCAGGGCAACGTGAGCGCGTCGCTCGTTCGGGTCGGCGAGCTGTTCCGTGACGCCGTCCGCCTGGACGCCGCGGGGATCATCCTCGTCCACAACCACCCGTCGGGCGACCCGACGCCCTCGCCGGACGACCTCCACCTCACGGCCGAGGCGCTCGCCGCCGGCCGCCTCCTCGACATCGACCTGCTCGACCACCTCGTGATCGGCCACGACGCGTACGTCTCGCTGCGCGACCGGGGCGTCGCCTTCGACCGGCCCGGAGGCCGGCGACCGCCAACGGCCGCATAGCCGAGCCGGTGGTGAGCGTCGCGCGGGGCGTGCCTCGTCGGCGGTCGATCAGCCCTCGGGCATCAGCACCAGGGTGCCGCGCTCGACGTCCGCGGGCGGAAACGACGAACGCCCCCGTCTCCCGGACGGTCCGAAACTCATCCTCCACCCGCAGGGTCCACTCGACCGCGGAGAGGTCCTCGAACGAGCCGCGGCCGGCCGCCACGGCGAGGCGCGCCGGCGCTACGGCATCTTCGCGGCCCGGATGGCCGAGATCGGCGTCGAGGCCGCCCCGTTCCCCAGCCCGGACGCGGCGGCCGTCCCCGCGTAGCCGACCCGTCGGGGGATCCGGCGGCCGGGACGAACGGGAGGCCGCGGCTATACTGCCGTTCCCGCGCACCATTCCGCGCGGTTGCCCTCGCCCACACCCACCCACACCGCCCGACCCAAGCAGAGGGGCCACGCTTCCGAATGCTCGACCGCATCCTCGGCCTGTTCTCCCGCGACATCGGGATCGACCTCGGGACCGCCAACACCCTGGTCCACGTCCGGGATCGCGGCATCGTGATCAGCGAGCCGTCCGTCGTGGCGATCGAGGCCCGGACGAAGCGGGTCCTCGCGATCGGGGCGGAGGCCAAGCGGATGGTCGGCCGGACGCCCGCGAACATCGTCGCGATCCGGCCCCTCCGCGACGGCGTCATCAGCGACTTCGACGTGACCGAGCAGATGATCCGGTACTTCGTCGACAAGGTCCACGACCGGATCGGCCTCCTGCCGCGGCCGCGGATGATCGTCGGCATCCCGTCCGGCGTGACCGAGGTCGAGAAGCGCGCCGTTCTCGACGCCAGCCTCAACGCCGGCGCCCGCTGGGCCCGCCTGATCGAGGAGCCGATGGCCGCCGCGATCGGCGCCGGGCTCCCGGTGAGCGAGCCGTCGGGCAGCCTGATCGTCGACATCGGCGGCGGGACGACCGAGGTCGCGGTCATCAGCCTCGGCGGCATCGTCGTCAGCCGGAGCATCCGGATCGGCGGCGACGAGATGGACCAGGACATCGTCAACTTCGCCCGGCGCGAGTACAACCTCTACCTCGGCGAGCGGACCGCGGAGGACATCAAGATCGCGATCGGGTCGGCGTACCCGGGCGAGTGGGACGCCGGCCGGGTCAACCTCCGCGGCCGCGACCTCCTCACCGGCCTGCCGCGCAGCGTCGAGGTCGGGGCGGACCAGATCCGCGAGGCCATCGAGCCGTCGGTCCAGCAGATCGTCGACACGATCCGCGACACGATCGAGGAGACGCCCCCGGAGCTCGTGGCGGACATCATGGACCAGGGCATCGTCCTCGCCGGCGGTGGCGCGCTCCTCGCGGGCCTCGACCGGCGCGTGACCGAGGCGACCCAGATGCCCGTCCACGTCGCCGACGACCCGCTGACGTGCGTCGTCCGCGGCACCGGCGAGGTCCTCCAGGACCTGGATCGGATGAACCGGGTGCTTGTCACGGAGACGTACGCTCGTCCCCTGCGATAAGCGCCACCCACCCGGCTCCATCCCGGTTCCAGACCTCGCGGAGACCTGCCCATGAGCGCCAAGCCGATGAGCTCCCTGCTCTCCAGCCGGTCCGCCCGTCGCAAGGGCGCGGCCTACGTCGCGCTGCTCGTGACGTCGCTCCTCCTGCTCACCGTCTCCTCGAACCCGTTCGTGCGCGACCTCCAGAACGGGGTGGCCTTCGCGTTCAAGCCGGTGCAGGTCGCGGTCGACGGGATCGCCGCGGACGTGAAGTCGATCGCCGACACGATCACCGAGATCGACAAGCTCCGCCAGGAGAACGCCGCGCTCCGCGAGGAGAACGACCAGCTCGAGGCCGAGGTCCGCGCCGCCGATGAGCTGCGGCGCGAGAACGAGGCGCTGACCGCGCTGCTGCAGCTGCGCAACGGCCTCGAGTACCAGACCACCGCGGTCACGGTCATCGCCCGCGAGACGAACGACGTCCGCCGGACGGTCGTCATCGATCGGGGCGAGGACCACGACCTCGAGGTCGGCGACATCGTCATCAGCCGCGGCGGCGCGCTGGTCGGCCGGATCGTGGAGGTCGGGCCGAGCATCTCGTACGTCGTCCTCATCAGCGACCCGACGCTGACCGTCATCGGGCAGCTGTCCACCGCCGGCGTGACCGGCAAGGTCACCGGGACCGGCCAGGACCGCGGCGAGCTGATCATGGTCGACGTCGACGCGACTGCCGAGGTCACCGTCGGCGAGGAGGTCTTCACGGCCGGCATCGAGCTCGGCGGTGGAATCCGGTCGCCGTACCCGAAGGGCCTTTTGATCGGCCAGGTCGTGGACGTCGAGTCGGACCCGAACGAGGTCGTCCAGACCGTCGTCCTCCAGCCCGCGGCGCCGCTCGACCGCCTGGAGTACCTGCTGGTGATCACGGACTACGAGGGCGGGATCATCGGCCCGATCGAGACGCCCGTGCCCTGCGAGCCGGACGATGACGGCACGCTGCCCGATTCCGACCAGCCGTGCGTCACCCCGGGGCCGGAGGGCTCCCCGCACCGGTAGCGCGTTCCCGCCGGTCGCGCCGGTCGCGACGGGTCGTGGCGCCCGCGGCGCCGGCCGCCGAGCCTCGAATCGAGGTGCGCCGTCGCACCACCTGTTTCGGCGACGACCGCACCAGACCCCACCCTGCAGACCCTGAGCGGCCCTCCGGCCGCCTGCGTCGCCGAGGTACCGGGACCTTCGCCGCATTGAGCGCCCGGGACGCGCTCCGGACAGTGGCCGGGCACTCATTGCGCATCGGTTATCCGCTCGGAGTCCCGCCTCGTGCGACATCGTTCCCGGTCCGCGATCGCGCTCGCCGCGACCCTGGTTCTCGCCCCCCTCCTCGCCGTGCCCGCGTTCGCGGCGTCAGCGGCGACTCCCGGCGCGGGTGCGGCCGCGTCCGGCGGCACCGGCCCCGGCGGCACCGGCTCCGGCACCGTCAAGGCCGCCGCCGTCGATGCGAAGGTCGTCATCGTCGTCGGCGCCGTCGAGGGCCTGACCGCCAGCTTCCGCGCCGACGCGGACAAGGTCGCCGCCGAGGCCCTCAAGTACACGCCCAACGTCGTGAAGATCTACAGCCCGAACGCGACGTGGGCCAACGTCAAGGCCGCGGCCCAGGGCGCCAGCATCTTCGTCTACCTCGGCCACGGCTACGGGTTCCCGTCGCCGTATCGGCCCGCGATGGCGCCGAGCGTCCAGAACGGCATGGGCCTGAACGAGATCGGCGGGATCGACGACAACGACAAGAAGTACTACGGCGAGGCCCCGATCGCGAACGAGATCCGGTTCGCCAAGGACGCCATCGTCCTGCTGAACCACCTCTGCTACTCGGCGGGCGGCTCCGAGCCCGGCAAGCCCGACCCGACGATCCCGGTCGCGCGCCAGCGGGTCGACAACTACGCCTCCGGCTGGATTCGGGCGGGCGCGCGCACCGTGATCGCCCAGTCGTGGACGAGCGGCGTCGTCTACACGATCCGCGAGATCTTCACCACGAACAAGACGCTGCTCGACGTCTGGGAGGACGCCCCGAACGCCCAGGGGCACGTCCAGCCGTTCGTGCCGGTGCGGAACCCGCAGTTCGAGGCTCGCCTCGACCCCGACACCTGGACGACCGGCTTCCACCGCTCGATCGTCTCGGCCACGGACCACACGACGACCCAGGTGCGCGAGGGCGCGGCCGTCGCGCCGACCTCCACCGCCGAGGCCGGCCCGGACCTCTGGTCGGTCGACGGCCGGACGAACCTGACCCCGAACTTCGACGGCGTCGACGACACGCTCAACCTGCTGGCCCGGTTCTCCGAGACCGTCGCCTGGACGGGCCAGGTCAAGGACGCCGACGGGAACGTCGTTCGGACGCAGTCCGGCAACAATCACCAGGCGGCCTTCGCGTGGGATGCCAGGGTGGCGGGCCAGCCCGCCCCGGACGGCGACTACACGTGGCACCTGTCCGCGACGGACGCCGCCGGGAACACGGGGAGCTGGAGCGGGCCGCTGTCGGTCGCGCACCCGTCCGTCCCGCCGACCGGGGTCCTGACCTTCAAGCCGACGACCCCGACGATGACGAAGTCCGGCACGATCAAGTACTCGCTGGTGTTCGCGGCGCCGGTCACCGGGCTCGCGAAGGCCGACTTCACGATCACCGGCACCGCGGCCGGGTGCGTCCTCGCGGCGCCGGCGCTCGCCGGCGCCCTCGACGGCACCGCCTACACGCTCACGATCAGCCAGTGCGGCACCGGCACGGTCGGGTTCTACCTGAACGCCGGCCAGGTCCTCGACGCGTCGCTCGCCGTCGGGCCCGCCGGCCCGATCAGCGCGGCGAAGGTCACCATCGACACGGCCGCGCCGAAGGTCGCGACCGCGAAGCCGCGCCTCCGGACGGGCGTCCAGCTCGGCGGCACGTCGGCGCTGCAGCCACTGCTCGTCACGCTCGAGTGGACCGGCACGGACAAGGGCAGCGGCATCGCCGCCTACGACGTCCAGCGGAGCGACGACGGCAACGCCTTCACGACGATCGCGTCGGGGGTGACCGCCTCCTCGCTGGACGTCACGATGGCCCCCGGACACTCGTACCGGTTCCGCGTCCGCGCCCGGGACAAGGCGGGCAACGTCGGCGCCTGGTCGCCCTCGTACACCTGGTACCCGGTGCTCACCCAGCAGTCGAGCACGGCGCTGCAGTGGTCCGGCACGTGGTCGCCGAAGTCGGACCCGCAGGCGAGCAACGGCTGGGTCAAGCAGGCGCCGGCGGCGGGAGCGAGCGTCAGCTACGCGTTCACGGGCCGCGCCGTGGCCTGGGTCACGACGCTCCGACCCGACGGCGGCCTCGTCCAGGTCTGGATCGACGGTGTACTCGCGGCGACGGTCGACACGGGCTCGGGCTCGGATGCCGTCGTGCACCGCCAGGTGGTGTTCAGCCGGACGTGGTCGGGCTACGGCAGCCACGAGATCCGGCTGGTCAACCTCGGGACCGCGGGGCGGCCGTTCGCGACGGTCGATGCGTTCGAGGTCATCCGCTAGAACGGCTCGAGCGGCGGCGCCGTCCTCGCGGACCCGCTGCGAGGCCGCCCGGGACCGCACCGGACCGCACCGGAGTGCGCCGAACGGCTCGGTACCACCCCGCACGCGGACTTTCGTACGGCTGTGCGCGCGCGCACCGGCCCCGTAGCGTCGGCCGTCCGGTGAACCGCCCTCGTCCACTCCTGCCCCACGCCAGACGGGGGACGCCCGTGCCTCGGGCCGGAGGAGCCGGCACGGCGGCGTCTCGGGCGAGGCGGGCGATCCCCGCCGTCGCTCTCGCGCTGCTCATGGCCGCCACGGCCGCGCCGGTCTCGGCATATCCCGGGAGCGCGAGGGTGGTGGCGACGCAGGGGTCGCCGTTCGGCGAGAAGCGGGCGCCTGACGAACTGCCGTCGGTCCACTGGCTGCACGAGCAGGAGCACGCGAACGAGGTCTTCGAGTTCGAGCCCGGCGGCCGCGTCACGGTCCCGTTCAGGCCAGGCCCGCACGACACCTGGGAGGTCGACGGCGGCCCGCCGCGGGCGCTGCCCGCGGGCAACGCCACCGGCCGCGAGATGCGCGAGGCGCCACAGGGGTCGGTATGGGCGCGCGGCGGGCCACCCGCGTCGGATCGGGCGGTCCCGCTTGGCGCCGCCTGGGACCAGCCGAGCGTCGAGGCGGACGCCGTTGCCGATCTGGCCTCCTCCTCGATCGCCACATCGACCGGCGACACCTCCGGCGTCACGACCGACGGCGTC
The DNA here is from genome assembly GCA_035574535.1 of Binatia bacterium. Classification (GTDB taxonomy): domain Bacteria; phylum Chloroflexota; class Limnocylindria; order Limnocylindrales; family CSP1-4; genus UBA5189. The sequence continues at coordinate 2,193 of DATLYV010000010.1, read as the reverse complement.
ACGACGGCCGCGGCCGTCGGCGCGAACGGCCTCCGGCGCGAGGTCTTCGGTTTCCTGCCGTACTGGGAGCTCTCGGACAGCTCGACCGTCCTCGACTGGCGGGTCCTCTCGACGGTCGCCTACTTCAGCGTCGGCTGTCGGTCCAACGGCGATCTGCACAAGAAGAACGCCGACGGCTCGTTGACGACGGGCTGGGCCGGCTGGACGAGCGCGAAGATGACGTCGATCATCAACGCCGCCCACCAGCACCAGGCACGCGTCGTGCTCACGGTCAGCTGCTTCGCGTGGAGCAGCGCCAACGCCCAGACCCAGGCAGCCCTCCTCGGCAGCTCGACCGCCCGGACCCGCCTCGCCCAGCAGATCGCCGCGGCCGTACGCGACCGGGGTGCGGACGGCGTCAACCTCGACTTCGAGCCGATCGTCGCCGGCTACGCCGACGAGTTCACCGCGCTCGTCCGGAAGGTCCGCGCCGAGCTCAACAAGGTCGCCGCGGGCTACCAGCTGACGTTCGACACGATGGGCTCGATCGGCAACCAGCCGATCGTCGACGCGACCGCCCCGGGCGGCGCCGACGCGGTCTTCATCATGGGCTACGACTACCGGACCGCCGGCGCCGGCTACGCGGGCTCGATCTCGCCGCTCACCGGCCCCGTGTACGACCTGACCGACACGGTCAAGGCCTACACCGCGAAGATCTCGCCCTCGAAGGTGATCCTCGGCGTGCCGTGGTACGGCCGCGCCTGGTCGACCTCGTCCGACGCGCTCCACGCCCGGACGCTCGACCCGGCGAAGTACGGCGGCTCGGCCGCGCCGCTGTATGCCGATGCCGTCGACCTGGCGATGGCCAACGGCCGCCGCTGGGATTCCGTCGAGCAGGTCCCGTGGACCGCCTACCGGCGCCAGACCTGCACCGCGGCCGATGGCTGCGTCACGTCGTGGCGCTCGATGTACTACGACGACGCGCAGTCGCTGAAGCTGAAGTTCGACCTGGTCAACCGCCAGCAGCTCCGGGGCGTCGGGATCTGGGCCCTCGGCTACGACGACGCCCGGCCGGAGCTCCGGACGGCCCTCGCCGACAAGTTCCTGCTCGACCGCACGCCGCCGATCGTGGGCGTGGCGGCCCTCGCGCCGACGCAGCGCGACGAGGCCTTCCGGGTCTCCTGGAAGTCGTGGGACGACAGCACCGTGTCGCGCTACGACGTCGAGGTCGCGGTCAACGGCGGGGCGTGGACGGCCTGGCGCACCGGCACCACGTCGACGAGTGCGCTGTTCTTCGGCAAGGACGACACGACGTACGCGTTCCGGGTGCGCGCGGCCGACGCCCACGGCAACGTCTCGCCCTGGAGCGTGCCCGGATCGGCGGGGAGCGCGGTGGTTACGGAATCGATCACGGTCGGCGGGTGGGCGACGGTCCTGGCCGACGGCCTCCGGATGCGCGCCGCCCCCTCGACCGACGCGACGATCATGACGACCCTTGCCGCGGGCGACGCCCTCCAGGTCATCGGCGGCCCGGCGACCGCCGACGGCTACACGTGGTTCCAGGTCTCCGGCCCGATCCGGCAGTGGGGCCCGGTCGACGTGCCGCAGGTCGGCGGTTGGATCGCCGCCTTCGGCAACGGCTTCGAGAACGCCGCGCCGCGGCGGCCCATCTACCTCACCCGCGTCGACGCCGGCATCACCGGCATCACCCTCGCGAACGGCGGGCTGCGCGTCCTGACGCCCGGCGGCTCGCTCGACAGCCTCCGCGTGGCGTGGACCGCCCATACCTCGTTCGACAGCCTGGTCGTGCGCGTCCATCGCGCCGACGGCTCGGTCGTGGGGACGGTGCCGCTCACCGCGACCGGCGCCGGCACGCATGCCTGGGAGTGGGACGGCCGCGTGGGCGGCACGCTCGTGCCCGCGGGCACCTACGCGCTCCAGCTCGAGGGCGCCCGGGGCTCAGTCACGTATCACGCGCCTTCCGCCACCCCGACGACCGACGGCCAGCTGGCGCGCGTCGGCGTGATCGTCGCCCCGAAGGTCCCGACCGCGGTCCAGTCGTTCACCGTGACGCCGGCCGGCCCGACGAAGTCCGGCACGCTCACGTACACCGTGACCTTCGGCGGGCCGGTGAAGGGCTTCTCCTGGGGCGACCTGGTCCGCGGCGGCACGGCGACCGGCTGCAGGGTGGCCGCCCCGACCGGCGGGCCCGCC
>DATLYV010000009.1:0-3452 GCA_035574535.1 Binatia bacterium | reverse complement strand
CGTCCGGCCTCAACGGCCGGTGAGCTCCTCCTCGTAGAACACGCACTGGTTGAAGCGCGGCGAGAGGCACACGTCGTTCACGTAGCTCTGCTCGAGGTGGACGCCACCACGGAGCTGGCAGCGCGACGTGACGCTGTCCTGCCGGACGATGCCCTTGAGGAGGTGCGGCGCGTGGATCGGCAGGGCGCCGCGGGAGCCGGTGACGTAGAAATGCGGGCAGACGTTCCGGCGGAGGTTGGGCAGCCCGAAGGCGCGCGTCCGGGCCGGATCGGCGCCCCCGCCCATCGGCATGCCGGACCGGCGATCCGGCGTCCGACCGGGCTGGAAGCCGACGTAGCGATCCGGCGAGGGTCCGGGTGTCGGATGGCGCGTCGGGACCGTCGAGACTCTCGCAATCGGGCCGAGGCCGAAGGGTGGGCGCCCGCTGACGCGGGTCCCCCGGCCCGGCTTGGGACCTCCTGGCTCCAACTGCTCCCCCCATCACGCGGCGAAGGGCCGCCGCCCTTGTCAGCGTACAACGGCCAATGGTCCCGGCGGTACCGACCCGGACCCGACCGGACCGTCCCGGACCTCAACGCGCCTGGTGCGCGGATCGGGCCCGGGGCATGCGACGATAGGCACAGATGACGTCCCGCCGCGGCTCGCATGTCCGCCCCCGCCCGCCGTCGAGCGGTCGACCGAAGGGCTACCCCGTCAAGGCGGCCGCCCCAGACCACCGCCGCGTCCGCCAGTACCGCGGCCTCGACGCGCGCCGCCGCCGTGCCCCGCTCGTGACGCGCACGATGCTGCTCACGGGGGTCGCGGTCCTCGCCGTCGCCGCCTTCGTCGTCGCCAGCGGCGCCATCGGCCCCGTGCTCTCGACGTTGGCGGGGGGCTTCGGCACGGCGATCGGGAAGCTCACGGCGACGCCCGTGCCGACCCAGACGCTGGCCCCACCGACGGAATCGCCCCGAATCGCCGCGCCCGCCCAGCCGTTCACGAACCAGGAGACAGTCGAGCTCGACGTCTCCGTCCCCCTCGAGGTCGTCGGCGACACCACAGCGCGCGTCCGCTTCTACCTCGCCCTCGAGGGCCTCGAGCCCGCGCCGGTCTTCGACGTGGCGGTCCAGAGCACCAGCCGGATGGTCGTGCCGTTCGAGCTGACCGAGGGCCGCAACAATATCTCCGCGACGCTCATCCGGGCCGGCGAGGAGTCCGACCACTCGCCCATCGTCACCTACATCCTCGACCTGACGCCGCCGAAGATCACGATCACCTCGCCGAAGAACAACCAGGCGGTCGACGCCGTCCAGGTCTCGATCAAGGGCTCGACCCAGGCCAATACCACCCTCATCGCCCGGAACGCGGCGAACGGGACGTCCATCGCCTCCGCCGCGGGCGGCGACGGCTCGTTCCAGTTCGGGCTGCCGCTGGCGCCCGGGAGCAACGAGATCGAGATCACCGGCACGGACCCGGCGGGCAACGTGGGCACCGCGAAGCTCACGGTGATCCAGGGCTCCGACGAGATGCACGTCCGCCTGACCGCGTCGCGCTACACCTTCTCGGCCTCGAAGCCGCCGCCGGCGATCCAGCTCGTCGTCCTCGTGACCGATCCGGCCGGGAACCCGCTCGAGGGCGCGACCGCCTTCTTCACGCTCCAGATCCCGGGCCTCGCCCCGATCTCCAACCAGGTCGTTACCGGCCCCGACGGGCGGGCCTCGTTCACGACGCCGCTCATCGGCGAGCTCGAGCGCGGCGACGGCACGGGGACGGTGCTCGTGACGCACGAGCTGTACGGCCAGTCGACCGACCGGGTCACGCTGACCTTCCAGAAGTAGGCCGTCGGCCCACGGGTCGACTCGGGCCGACCCGAAACCACGGGCCGGCCCAAGAAAAATCGATGCGCCACCGGCGCCGCGCGCAGCTACCATGGCCTTCCGTGGCGATGTGGCATTGCCCGCACTGCGGCGCACCACAGACAGAGGCGGCCCGCTGCTGGGTCTGCCGCCGATCATCGACCACCTGTTCGACCTGCCGGCATTTCCGGACGTCCCTCGCGGCCGACCTCGGCTACTGCGCGAAGGACCGCCGGCGGACCCCGATGACCGGGCTCGAGCTGCGCGAGTGCTGGGAGGAGGGCGTGCGCACCGCCGTGCCGCGCTTCACCCCGGGCGCGGCCGCGGCCCCCGAGGCGGAGGTGCCCGCCGGTCGAGCCGCGGTCACGGTCCGCGGGAACGGCGGGCCGCTCGACCGGCCGGACCCGATGCGGCTCCGCGGCTTCGTGCCGCTGGACGAGCTGGCCAGCGCGAACCCGCCTGCCGCCGCGGGCCAATCGCCCAACCCTTCGAGCGCGCCCGCGACGACGGACGCGGCACCACCCCTGCCGCCCGCGCTGCTCGCGGACGTGCTCGACTGGGAATCGCGCCCGACCCTGTTCGGCGAGCCGGAGCGCTGACCGTCGCGCCCATCCATCCGCCGACGGGCGCCATGGCGAACGCCCGGACGTTGCGTCAGGCCGGGCAGGTCGCGACCGGCTGCTCCTCGGTGGTCAGGTCGATCGGGCTCCCGGGTGGCCTCGTGGTCCCGGGCGCCGGCTCCTGGGCGACCACGATCGCCGCGCCGTCGTTCGGGCCGGAGACGGACCCGACCTCGAAGCCGTCGTTCTCGATCTCCGCCTGCGCCTGGGCGAGGAGCAGGCAGCGGTACTCCCCGACCTCGATCGGGGAGGGTGTCGGCTCCGGCGTCGGCGGGGGCGGCGTGGGCGCCGGGGTCGGCGGTGGCGTCGGGGCGGGCGTGGGCTCAGGAGTCGGCGTCGGCTCGGGGGTCGGCTCCGGGCCCTTCGAGACCACGTAATCGACCGGCGTCCCCGGCACGACGACCTGGCCGGCGAACGGCACCTGGCTGACGATCGCCCCGACCGGGACCACGGCGTCGAATGCCTCGGTCCGCGTCCCGACGGTCAGGCCGGCCCCGAAGATCAGGTTGATCGCTTCGCCCTCGGGGAGGTTGCGGAGGTTCGGCACCGGCGTCAGGTCGGCGCTCTTGGCCATCGTCAGGTCGATCGTCGTGCCCTCCGGCACGAGCTCGCCGGGCTGCGGATCCTGTGACACGACCGTCCCGACCTCGGCGCTGGCGGTGACGAAGGCGACCTGCCGGACGTCCAGCCCGGCGTCCTCCGCAGTCGCCTGGGCGTCCTCGAAGGTCTTGCCGACGAGGTTCGGGACCTCGACCTGCTCCACCGGCGGGGCGGGGTTCAGCAGCTGCGCCAGCAGGAACCCGGCCAGCGCGAGGATCGCGATCGCGAGGATCCCGGTGACCCACAGCCACGGGCTCGTGCCGCGCGGCTCGTCGTCGAGGTCCGCGTCGTCGACGACATCGGGGCGACGCGCGGCGGGCCGCCCGGCACCGGCGGCATCGGCGTCGCTGGGGTAGTCGACCCGCGCGCCCGCGTTCGGGCTGGCGACCCCGGCCAC
>DATLYV010000008.1:0-2715 GCA_035574535.1 Binatia bacterium | reverse complement strand
CAACCAGCCGCGCCCCGACATGGGCCGGCGCGCCTTCGAGGTGCTCGTCGAGCGCATGGAGAGCGGGCGGGTGGTGCCAGTGCACGCGCGCGTGACGCCGTCGCTGGTCGTCCGCGGGTCGACCGGGCCTCCGCCGGCGAGGTGACGTCTGCGGCCGCGTAGCCGCGGCCCGCGACGAGCTCGACACCCGAGGTGGCTGTTGCAGACGGCGCGAGCCCGGCCGGAACGGGCCGGGCTCGCGGTGACGTGAGCGTCCCCTACTTGAACCGAACGTGACGGAGCTGCTCGACCCTGCTCGCGTGCGTGCGCTTCGCGCTCGCGAAGGTCAGCGCGCTCGGCAGGCCCGGGAAGAGGGCGTCGCCGATCGTGGGGAGGTACTGCGGCGGGCGGCGCACCTTCGTCGCCTGCTCGAAGTCGTAGGCGAAGCCGATGAGCTGCGGCTCGTCCCAGGCGCCGCCGATGAAGGTGACCCCGATCGGCAGCCCCTCGAGGGAGCCCGCGGGCACCGTGATGTCGGCGTAGCCCGCCATCGCAGCCGCCCACGAGGAGCCGACGAAGAACTGGAACTGGCCGTCGAGGTCGCCCTCCTCGGGGTTCGAGTTGATCGGCCAGGCGGGGCCGTTCGTGAGGGCGACGATCGCGTCGAGGTTCTCCTCCTCCAGCAGCCCGTCGATCGCCTCCTGCGCCGGCGGCGTGGTTGCGGCACGGGCCTCGTCGCAGTCCTGGCTCCCTCGTCCGTCCGTCCCCTCGGCGAGCTCGAAGATGAGGCTGTTCCAGGGGCCTTCGAGGTCGGGATGGTCCTCGTTGAACGCGATGAGCTCGGCGAGGGTCTTCGGGTACGGCTGGCCGGTCACCGGGTTCGTCCCGGTCGCGTAGGTGGTCAGGTACGACCCGATGTCCGTCTTGAACTCGCAGAGCAGCGCGAAGAGCTCGGGACCGAAGGCGTCGCTGAGGTCGATGTCGGCGCCTTCGACCACCGTCGCGCCCTGCGCCTCGAGCGCCTTCACGACACCGTCGAGGATCGGCTCGAGAGCGGCCTCGACGTCCGGGTCGAAGGTCGTGCCGGCCCGCCACACGCCGATCCGCTTGCCCTCGAGCGCCTCGTCGTCGAGGAACTGGGTGTAGTCGGTCTTGGCTTGCTGACCCTCGGTGGCAGGATCGTTGGAATCCTTGCCGGTCGCCGCCCCGAGCAGCACCGCAGCGTCGGTCACGTTGCGGGCGATCGGCCCGGCCGTGTCCTGGTCGGCGCTGATCGGGACGATCCCCTCGCGGCTCCACAGCCCGAGCGTCGGTTTGATCCCGACGACGCCGTTGGCGCCCGACGGGCAGACGATCGAGCCATCCGTCTCCGTGCCCACGGCCGCGACGGCGAGAGACGCTGCCGCGACGACGGCGGATCCGGAGCTCGAGCCGCACGGGTTGCGGTCGAGCACGTACGGCATGGCCCCCTGGCCGCCGATGCCGCTCCAGCCGCTCGACGAGGGGGCGGAGCGGAAGTTGGCCCACTCCGACAGGTTCGCCTTGCCGAGGATGATCGCGCCGGCCTCCTTCAGCCGCTCCACGATGAACGCGTCCTCGGGCATGTTCCCGGCGAGCGCCCAGGAGCCGGCCGTCGTCGGCATGCCGGTTGTGTTGATGTTGTCCTTGACGATGATCGGGATCCCGAGCAGCGGGCGCCGGTCACCGCGGCGACGCGCCGCGTCGGCAGCCCGCGCGTCGGCGAGGGCGGTCGGGCTGAGCGTGATCACCGCCTTGAGCGCCGGGTTCAGCTGGCGGATCCGCCGCTGGTAGAAGGTGACGAGCTCGACGGCGTTGATCCTGCGCGCGTTCATGAGCTCTTGGAGCTGCGGGATCGTCGTCGCGTCGATGTCGATCCCGGCGACCTTCGTGTTCGTCGGGTTCCCCGGGATGCCGGCCGGCGGCGCGGCGCCTGGCGCGGACACGCCGAGCACGAGGGTGAGCAGGGTCCCCAGGACGAGGAACCGTCGAAGTCGGCTGCTCATCGCGTGACCTCCAGATGGTCGGATGGCGAATGTTCGAGACGACAGGGCAGGCGAACGCTCCAAATGGTGCTCGCCGTCCCTCTCGCAGGTCCCTCCGTGCTCAACACCGTTCCCTCCCCTGCCGCTGTGGTCGAGGCCGGCGGCCTCGCGTCACGCCACCTTGAAGCACGTGGCGATCAAGGCGAGATCAATAGCAGATCAACGTGCGTTCGCTCACAAATCCCCGCGCGGGTCGCGGACGACGCAGCGGCCGCCGGCACCGCGGTCGGACGGACACGGCCACGAGGCCTGGCCGGATCACGGGGTCGCGGCGTGTCCGGGAGCCGCCGAGAGCGACGTGCGCGCCGACGCCTGCGCTCGCGGGTCACCGCTACCTGGAGGTCGAGCTCCGCCGCCGAGGGCCTGCTCCGGTCCTCTGGCGGTGACGTCGCCGACCATCGTCGAGGTGAAGCGTCGGGGTGTAGCTCCGCGTCGTTGTCACCTACTGCAACGATCGGGACCTGACCCCCGGTTGCACTGCGAGAAGGCGCCGGACCTCGGGGATCGAGGAGCCGCCGCCCGTCACGCGGTCGCGAGCAGCCGCCGCAGCACGTAGGGGAGGATCCCGCCGTGGCGGAAGTACTCCCGCTCGCGCGGGGTGTCGAGCCGCACGATCGCCCGGAGCTCGACGCCGTCCGCCCGCACGGTCACCTCGCGCGCCTCCGCGTTCTCG
>DATLYV010000007.1:0-19419 GCA_035574535.1 Binatia bacterium | reverse complement strand
CCGTGAACGAGTAGCGCCCGCGGTGGAGCTCGTTGTCCTCGGCGGAGAAGGTCGTCCAGCGGACCTCGTACTCGCCCGGCGCGAGCTCCGGCAGCGCGAGGACGATCTGCCGCTGGCCCTCGCCGCGGACCGGGCCCTCCGCGACCGTCTCGCCCGCGGCGTTGCGGACCTCCATCGCGGTCCGGGACATGTCGAGGTTCTGGCTGAAGTTGGCGACGATCTGCGTCGGCGATCCGACCACCTCGTCGCCAGGCCCGGGCTCCGCGGAGACAAGCTCGGCATGGGCCAGCGCCAGCGACGGGCTCGCGAGCGAGGCGACGAGGGCGACGAGGGCGAGAAAAAGTCGGGATCGCATGTCGGGGGTCCGCGCAGATGGTAGCCGACGGCGATGCAAGGACCCCATCCGGGCGCCGATGTAGGGAACCTTGCGTATTGGGTGCGGATTGACAGTGTCGCTAGATTCGCGCGGCGATCGCGGCCGGGAGGAGGAGGCGCGACCGAGCGAAAGGGCACGCCATTGATCCTGCGCGTGGTCCGGGGACGGGCAGACCGGCCCAGCGTCGAGCGCCTTCGGGACGAGCTGGTCGAGCGACTCGGTCCCGGCCCGGCGTCCACGGATCCGGATCGTTACCACCTCGGCGTGCGCGGCGCGCCGGGCGGTCTCGACGCGATGCTCGTCTCCTGTTGGCGGAGCGCCGAGGCGGCGGCCGAGGGCGATGTCCGCCAGACGAGCCCGATGCGGATCGCGTCGAACCACCTGGACCGCATCGAGGTCGCGCACTTCGAGCTGGATCTCGTCGAGGTTCGGGACCCGGAGGCACGACCGGCGTTCGTCCGCCTCGCGACGGGCCGGTTCTCGCGCCCGGGCGCCGACGTCGAGATGCAAGACCTCCTCCGGGAGCGCCTCAATGCGCTCGGCCCCCAGATGATCGAGGCGTACGTCGGGCGGCGCCTGCTCGGCCGGGCGATCGAGGTCACGTTCGTCAGCGTCTGGACGGCCGCGCCGGCCGGTATCGACCTCGAGGACGCGTTCTGGCCCGACATCTCGCTGCGCTACGACGAGTTCGACGTCGAGGTCTACCGGACGCTCGGATAGCCCGGCCGCTGGCTGCCACAACCGGCCGGGCCACCCCGAACTTGCCGTCCGGTCGAATAGAGTTCGCGGGTGCAGCTCTTTCGACCCGGGCGGATCGACGCGGATCGCCGGCTCGGCTGGCTCGTCCTGCTGGGCGGGTTGGCGCTGGCGCTCGCGATCCAGCTCGGCGCCCCGATCGGCATCCCGCTGTACGACGGCGTGGTCGTCCAGGAGCCGTACCGATACCTCCATCCCGAGCCCGGGCAGGCAGGGAACCCGACGTCCTTCACCTCGAGCCCGACACTGACGGGCCCCGTATCACCCAGGTTCGCCGCCGCGACCACCGAGAGCCCGCCGCAGATCCAGCTCATCGCCCAGGACGACGCGTTCACGCTGCCCCCAGGCACGACCGCCATCAACGTCTCGATCACCCCGGTGGAGCCGCCGCCGGTCCCGCCGCCCGGGCCGATCGCCGGCAACGTCTACCGCGTCAGCGTCACCGACCAGCGCGGCGCGGCGCTGGCGTTCAAGCCGTGCGAGGGGTGCGTGATCCTGGTCGTGCGCGCGCCGGAGGGGACCGGCCCGGCGACCCTCCAGCGGTTCGCCGACGGCACCTGGACCGACGTCCAGGCCGATCACGTCCCGACCACGGGCATGTACGCCTGGAACCCCACGGCCCTCGGCGACTTCGCGATCGTCACCGGCGCGTCCGGCGGGGGCGGGCCGAACTCGCTCGTGATCGTCGGCGGGGTGATCGTCGTCGCGCTGCTGATCATCGGCGCGTTCGCCTTCCGGACGGCCACGCATGAGAAGCGGGCGGCCGAGGGCGCCGGGGTCGACGTGCGACGACGCTCCCCGGGTCTCCCGTCGAAGCGCAAGCGTCCGCCCGGGTCGAAGCGAAATTCGCCGACCCGGCCGCGCCGACGGCATGGCGACTCGCCCGACAATCCACCGACCGGGAGCTCCGAACCATGACGCAGCAGTCCTTCGCAAGCCCCGCCGCCCCTGCCGCGCCCCGCCGGCCCGCTACCGCACTGCGCCGCGCCGCTGGGCTGCTGCTCCTCACGGTCGCGGGGACGGCCCTGGTCGTGGGCGGGTGGCGGCTCGCCGGAGCGGCCAACGCGATCCGGATCGGGGCCGTGTTCCCCATCTCGTCGAACGCGGCCTCGCTCGCCGGCCCGGAGCTGGCCGGCGTACAGATCGCGGTCGACCTCGTGAACGCCGAGGGCGGCATCGACGGCCGTCGGGTCCAGCTCGAGGTGCGAGACCTGCGGTCGCGCTCGGAGGCGGACGCCGTGATGGCCGACCTGCGGGCGTCCGGGGTCGAGCTGGTGATCGGGGCCTACTCGTCCGACCTGTCGATCGCGGCGAGCGAAGCGGCCGATCGCGCCGGGCTCCTGTACTGGGAGGCGGGCGCGGTCGCGGACCGGCTCACCGGTCGCGGGTTGCCGATGGTCTTTCGCGTCGGCGCCTCGGGCGCGAACCTGGGGACCAACTCGTCTCGGTTCGCCGCCATGGAGCTCTCGAGCCGCCTCGGCAAGGCGGTCTCGGAGCTGCGGATCGCCCTCGCGGTCGCGGACGACGAATACGCGAACGGCGTCGCCGATGCCGCCGAGTCGACCGCCCGCGAGCTCGGGATGCCGGTCACCCTCCGGCGCTCCTACAACCTTGCCGTGCCGGACTTCCCCTCCGTGATGGCGGACCTTGCGGCCGCCAGGCCGGACGTGATCATGCTCGTGTCCCACATCCCGGACGGGATCGCGTTTCGCAAGGCGATGCTCGCGGCGGACCTGCGGGTCGGGGCGCTCATCGGGGCGACGATGGCCGAGTGCGACCCGGACTTCGCCGGCGAGCTCGGGGCCGATGCGATCGGCATCTTCGCCTCCGATCGGCCGACGGCCGGGTTCCGGCCCGAGGCGCTCTCGCCCGCGGCGGCCGATGCGTACGCGAGATTCGCCGCTGCCTGGGCGAGGGTCGCGGCCGAGGCCGGCGGCGAGGGCGACGTGGCGGCCCCCGGCGAGGGGTACGGGGACGGCCGTGGCTACGGCGACGGCGACTCCGAGTACGAGATCCACGGCCCCGGCGAGGACGCCACGGCGGAGGAGTCCGAGGAGGCGCTGTCCGGCTTCACCGCCGCGTGGGCGCTCCTGCGCCACGTCCTCCCGCGCGCCGCGGCCGCCGGCTCGCTCGACGCGGAGGCCGTCGCCGCGGCGGCCCGCGTTGTCGACCTGCCCGACGGCTCGCTCCCGAACGGCGCCGGGCTGCGGTTCTCGTCCGCGCCCGCGACGCTCGGCCAGAACGAGCGCGCCGCCGCGGTCATGTGGCAGTGGACCGCGGAGCGGACCTACGCCTTCGTGTGGCCCCCGACATACGCCACCGCGGACGTCGCGTTCGTGCCGCTGGAGCGGTAGGGGGACCCGCTCGTGCTCGCCCGACCCCTCACGCTGCCGCGCGCGTCCGCCCAGGGGGCGGCGTCGGCCGTGCTGCTGGCCGGCCTCGCGGCGATTGTCGGCGCCCGCTGGCTCGCGACCCGGCTCGGCCTCGACGCGCTGCTGGTCGGTGCCGCGTTCGGGGCGGCGCTGGCCTGGCTCTGGGTCGCCGCAGACGGCCGCCGGATCGGCCTCCGGCGCATCAACATCCCGCGCGCGGGGCGCCACGGACGACCACGACGCGCCCGTCTCGCGCGCGGGCTCGTCGCCGGCGCGGTAGTCGGGCTGGCGCTCGTGGCCGTCGCCGTGGCGAGCGGGCTCGCCGGCGGGCCGGCACTCCCGCCGGGATCGCTCCGGCCTGCCGCACCGTTCGCGGACTGGGTCCTCGTCACGATCCTCGTCGCGACGGCGGAGGAGGGGATCCTGCGCGGCGTCGTCTTCGACCGGCTCAGTCGGGCCGGCGGAACGGCCGTCGCGCTGGCGATCACAACGATGGCGTTCGCGGTCATCCACGTCCCGCTGTACGGCTGGGCCGTCGTGCCCCTCGACCTCGCGGTCGGCCTCGCGCTCGGCGGGCTCCGCCTGTCGACCCGGACCGTCGTCGGCCCCGCCGTCGCGCACGCAGTCGCGGACCTCGCCACGTGGTGGCTGTGACCGGCATGGAGGTCTACCTCGCCGGCGGCATCTTCCTCGTCGCCTACGCGCTGATCGCGACCGACAAGCTCGATCGGACGATCGTCGCCCTCCTCGGCGGCATGGCGGTCGTCGTCCTCGGCATCATCGACCAGCACCAGGCGTTCGAGGCGATCGACCTCAATGTCATCTTCCTCCTCGCCGGCATGATGATCATCGCGAACGGCCTCGCCTCGACCGGCTTCTTCGAGTACGTCGCCGCCACAGCGATCCGCGTCAGCCGCGGCGAGCCGTTTCGGCTCCTGATCCTGCTCTCGATCCTCTCCGCGCTGCTGTCGGCGTCCCTCGACAACGTGACGACCGTCGTCCTCCTGGCGCCCGTGACACTCTCAGTCGCCCGGTCGCTCCGAGTCTCGCCCCTGCCCTACCTCCTGAGCCAGGTCTTCGCCTCGAACATCGGCGGCACGGCGACACTCATCGGCGACCCGCCGAACATCCTGATCGGCTCGGCGGCCGGACTGGACTTCACCGCCTTCCTCGTGAATCTCGCGCCCGTGGTGATCCTCATCATGGTCGGGTTCATCGTCCTGCTGCGGATCCTTTTCCGGGGCCAGATGCAGGACGACGAGGACCGCCTCGACCGCCTGGCCCAGCTGGACCCTGCGGCGGCGATCAAGGACCGCCGGCTGATGTGGGTCGCGCTGGCGGTGCTCGGGCTCGTGATCGTGGGCTTCCTCCTGCACTCCGCGCTCGGGCTCGAGGCGGCGACGATCGCCATGCTCGGCGCGACGGCGCTCCTGCTGGTCGGCCGGCTCAAGCCGCACGACGCGCTCCGGGACGTCGAGTGGAACACGCTGTTCTTCTTCGTCGGCCTGTTCATCCTGGTCGAGTCGGTCGTCCACGTGGGGATCGTCGGCGGCATCGCGACCTTGCTCGCGGAGGTGGTCGGCGGTGACACGACGGTGGCGACCATCGCGATCCTGTGGTTCTCGGCGCTGGCCTCCGCGATCATCGACAACATCCCCTACACGGCGACGGCCATCCCGATCGTCCAGACCCTGGTCGACAGTGGCGTCGGCGGCGAGGTCCTGTGGTGGGCGCTTGCGCTCGGCGCGTGCCTCGGAGGCAATCTGACGATCGTCGGCGCGTCGGCCAACATCGTCGTGGCCAACATGGCCGAGCGCGACGGCCACCACATCACGTTCTGGCAGTTCTTCCGCTACGGCGCGGCCGTCGTCGCGCTCTCGCTGGTCGTCTCGACCGGCTACCTCTGGGTCCGCTACCTGCTCTAGGGACCCGGCGCCGCCGGCTCGAACCCCGCGCGGCTGTCGCTCGACGTCACCGCACCGCCCACCGTTGGTCGTCAGTACGCACCACCGAAGCGGGCCGGAGGGTACTGCCCCGAACCGGACCGAAGTACGGCTTGGAAGGCCGATGGGCCGTTCCGTAGTGTCCGCTCGACGACGAGCCATGGAACGCAGCCATCCGTCGCGGGGACGTCACGCTGCGGCGCACTCATATCGCATCGTTGGTCGAAAGGCACAGCACGGATGGGCTCGATGGCATTGAACGAGCTTGGGAAGATGCTCACCGCCGCCGAGGTCGCGGAGATGCTCCATCTCCACGTCAACACGGTGAAGCGGCTGGGCGATCGCGGCGAGCTGAAGTACTACCGCGTCTGCAAGCGCGGTGACCGGCGGTTCCTCCTCGAGGACGTCCGCCGCTTCCTGGACAACAACCGCTAACCCTCGCAACGAGGTCACCGCTCGGGTCGCTGCGCGGCCCGGGTTCTCGCAGAAGCGCCGGCGGCAAGCGGCCCGGCGCTTCTTGGTGTTCAAGAGAGGGTGGCCGCGGCCGCTGCGGCCGCCTGACGCCTCGCCGCGGGCGTTTCCCTGCGCGCCCGACACCGTCCCTGTACCGTCCTCATCATGCCGCACGCGACGAGGACACCGTGAGGCCGGCCGCGACGCGCGAGCGCCCGGTCCCCGCCGACCGCCTGCTCGCGCCGTTCCGCGCCTTCGCGGGCACCAGCGCCTCGAGCGGCGTGGTCCTGCTCGCCGCCGCCGCGGTGGCCCTGGTGGCCGCGAACTCGCCGCTGGCCGCTGAGTGGAACGCGTTCTGGGACACGAAGCTCGCCATCGGGCTGGGCCATGCGGTGCTCTCGGACTCGCTGCTGCACTGGGTCAACGACGGGCTGATGGCCCTGTTCTTCCTGGTCGTCGGCCTCGAGATCAAGCGCGAGCTCCTGGTCGGGGAGCTGTCGACGCGGCGCAAGGCCGCGCTGCCGGTGGTGGCGGCCGTGGGCGGGGCGGTGGCGCCCGCGGCGATCTTCCTCGCCCTCGTTCAGGGGCAGCCCGCGGCGCGCGGCTGGGGGGTCCCGATGGCCACCGACATCGCATTCGCGCTCGGCATCCTGGCCCTCGCGGGCGACCGGATCCCGATCGGCCTCCGGATCTTCGTGGCGGCCCTCGCGATCGTCGACGACCTGCTCGCGGTCATGGTCATCGCCCTCTTCTACACCGCCGAGCTCGTCATCCCGGCGCTCGTGGCGGCGCTCGTGCTCATCGGGGCGCTCCTCGTCGCCAACCGCCTCGGGATCCGCCGGCCGGTCGTGTACGGCCTCCTCGGCGTCGCGCTGTGGCTCGCCGTGCTCGAGTCCGGGATCCACGCGACGGTCGCCGGGGTCCTGCTGGCGCTCACGATCCCGTCGACCACGAAGCTCGACTCCGACGCGTACGTCGAGCAGGCGCGCGAGCACATCGCGGACTTCGAGGGCCGGACGGTCGGCGGAGAGGACGCCTCGACCGAGGAGCACCACCATGCGCTCTGGGAGCTGGAGGAGGCGACCGAGCGCGCCCAGGCGCCGATGCTCCGCATCGAGCACGCGCTGCAGCCGTGGGTGGCGTGGCTCGTCGTCCCCGTGTTCGCGCTGGCGAACGCGGGCGTCGCGATCGAGGGCGACGTGGTCGCGACCATCCTGGAGCCGCTGCCGCTCGGGGTGATCCTCGGGCTCGTCCTCGGCAAGCAGCTCGGCATCTCGCTGGGGGCGGTGGCGGCGGTCCGGCTCGGGCTGGCCGCGCTGCCGGAGGGGGTCACCTGGCGGCACGTCTATGGCGCGGCGCTGCTCGGTGGCATCGGGTTCACGATGAGCCTGTTCATCGCCACTCTGGCGTACGGCGAGGACAGCGCGGAGATCAGGCTCGCGAAGATCGGGGTGCTGGCGGCGTCGGTGATCGCCGGCGTCGCGGGCTTCTTGGTGCTCCGGTCCGTCCCTAGAATGCCCGGGTGATCGACCTTCGACCGACCGACGAGAACCGCCTCGTCCAGCACTCCGTCCGTGAGTTCTGCGAGGCGGAGATCAACCCCTACATCCGCGAGTGGGACGCGAAGGGCGAGGTCCACCGCGAGGTCTTCGACCGGATGGCGGAGCATGGCCTCCTGGGCGCGCCGATCCACTCGACATGGGGCGGTGGCGGCATGGACTACATCAGCTTCGCGATGATCTGCGAGGAGCTGGAGCGGGCCGACACGGCCTTCCGGGTCGTGCAGAGCGTCCACGTCGGGCTGAACTCGCTCACGCTCATGCAGTGGGGCACGGAGGAGCAGAAACAGCGCTGGCTCGTGCCCCAGGCGAGGGGCGAGAAGCTCGCGACCTTCGGGCTGACCGAGCCGGGCGTCGGGACCGACGCCGGGAACCTCGCCTCGACCGCCCGCCGCGACGGCGATTCGTACGTCCTCAATGGCCAGAAGATCTGGATCAGCCTCGCCGACATCGCCGACCACTTCCTGGTCTTCGCCTCGGTCGACCGCTCGAAGGGCCACAAAGGCATCACGGCGTTCATGCTCGAGCGGGGCATGCCGGGCCTGAGCACCGGCACGCTGCACGGCAAGCTCGGCATCCGGGCCGGCAACACCGGCCTCATCAACATGGACGACGTTCGCGTCCCGGGCGAGCACCGGATCGGCGAGGAGGGCGAAGGCTTCCTCATCGCCATGAGCGCGATCGACCAGGGCCGCTACACCGTCGCCGCCGGGAACGTCGGGCTCGCCCAAGCCTGCCTCGACGCCTCGCTCCGCTACGCCCACGAGCGCAGGACCTTCGGCGACGAGATCGGCCGGCACCAGCTCGTCAAGCAGATGCTGGCGAAGATGGTCCAGGGCGTCGAGGCCGGGCGGCTGCTCGTGTGGCGCGCGGGGTTCCTGAAGAACCACGGCGTCCGAAACACCCGCGAGACCTCCGCGGCGAAGTGGTTTGCGACGGACCACGCCGTCCAGAGCGCCCTCGACGCGATCCAGATCCACGGCGCCAACGGCTACTCGAACGAGTTCCCTGTCGAGCGCTACCTGCGCAACGCCAAGGCCGCGGTCAT
Source organism: Binatia bacterium (assembly GCA_035574535.1). Classification (GTDB taxonomy): domain Bacteria; phylum Chloroflexota; class Limnocylindria; order Limnocylindrales; family CSP1-4; genus UBA5189. The sequence goes on along the minus strand of DATLYV010000007.1, from coordinate 10,912 downwards.
CTACGAGGGCACGAGCCAGCTCCACACGCTCATCCAGGCCGACTACGCCCTCGGCTACCGCGAGGACCGGCCGCTGCGCTGCGAGCCGCTGCCGGCCGAGGGCTTCGAGCGGCTCCCGGCCTCGGCTGCGGCGGCCGCCGGTCGGGCCTGACTCGCCGGGCCGGCGCCGTCGACCGATGGGGCGACGTGTGCGGCCCGTGAACATGCTGCGACGGTGACGGCCCTCTCCGCCGGCGAGCTCGCGACGCTCCGGGCGCTCGCGCACACCTACGTGCCCGCCGCCGACGCGACGCGCGTCGCGACGATCGCCGCCGACGCCCTCGCCCGCGCCGTCGATCCCGCCCAGCTCCGGCAGCTCCGGCTCGTCCTGCGCCTCCTCGAACAGGCGCTGGCGAACCTCGCGACCGGTTCCGGCTTCGCCGCCTTCCGGGATATGGACCTGCCCGCGCGCGAGCGGCTCGTCCTCCGCTGGGCCGGCTCGCCGATCCCGATGCGCCGATCAGCGATCAACGCGTTCCGGAAGCTCCTGACGTTCATCGCCTACGCCGATCCCGGCGCGCCCGGCGCGCCGAACCACCTCCCGGCGGCGATTGGCTATCTGCCGGACGATCCGCCGGTCGCGGCCGAGCTCGCCGGGCTCCGGCCCCTCGACGTCGATCGGGTGCCGGATCCCCACGCCGAGGCTCTCATGCTCGAGGCGGACGTCATCGTCGTCGGCTCGGGGGCGGGCGGCGGCGTCGTGGCTGCCGAGCTGGCGCGGGCCGGACGACGGGTGCTCGTGATCGAGGCGGGACCGTACGTCGACGAGTCGACGATGCCGCGCGACGAACTCGACGCGTACGGCCGGCTCTACCTCAACCACGGGCTGCTCACGACGTGGGACGGGTCGATCACGATGCTCGCCGGCTCCGGCGTGGGTGGCGGGACGCTCGTGAACTGGATGACGTGCCTCGACGCGCCCGCGGACGTCCGGGCCGAGTGGGCGCGCGAGCACGGCCTCGACGGCGTCGACGGCGCCGAGTGGGCGGACGACGTCGCCGTCCTCGAGCGTGAACTGGGCGTCGCACCGGCGAGCCTCGTCCCCGCGAAGGACGACCTGATCCGCAGGGGTGCGGCGGCGCTCGGGTGGGACGCGGACGTGATCCGGCGGAATGCGGTCGATTGCGGGGACTGCGGGTCGTGTCCGTTCGGATGCCGGCGCGGTGCGAAGCGCTCGGGGATCCGAGCGCACCTGGCCGAGGCGGCCCGGCAGGGGGCGGTCGTCCTCGACCGGGCGCGGGTCATTGGGTTGCTCCGGGATCGTGCGGCGCACGAGCGCGTCATCGGCGTCCGCGGGCGACTTGCTCCGCCCGCCGACGAGCCGCTCGACGGCGCAACGCCCCGCCCGTTCATGGCCTTCGCGCCCCAGGTCGTCCTCGCCGCGGGCGCGCTTCGCAGCCCGTCGATCATCCAGGCGACCGGCGCCGGCGCCGTGCACCCGCACGTTGGGCAACATCTGCGGCTCCATCCCGTGCCGATCCTCGGGGCGATCATGGCCGAGCCCGTCGACATGTGGCGGGGCACGATGCAGGCCGTCCGGTCGCTCGAGTTCGCGCAGGACCGTCCTGACCGGCGCCGTTTCGTCATCGAGTCCGCCCCCGGCCACCTCGGCCTGCTGGCGCTCGTGCTGCCGTGGCAGGGCGCAGCGGAGCATGCCGAGCTCATGGCCCGGGCGCGGCACTTCGCACCGCTGATCGCCGTGACCCGCGACGGCGGCGAGGGCACGACGAGCCTGACCGCGGCGGGCCGCGTCCGGATCGACTACCGCCTCGACGCCGCGGGCAAGGCGACCGCGCGCCAGGCGCTCGTGGCCATGGCACGGCTGGCCCGCGCCGGCGAAGCGAGCGAGATCTTCGCCGTGGCCTCGCCGATGCCGCGCCACGTCCTCGACGGTTCGGCGGACGAGCCGCGCCGGTTCAACCTCTTCGAGCAGCAGCTGGCCGCGATGGACTTCGCGCCGCATCGCGGCGTGGTCGCGTCTGCCCACCAGATGGGCACGATCCGGATGGGCGGCGATCCGGCGACGCATCCCGCCGACGAGCGTGGCCGGGTCCGCCTGGACCGCCGGGGGACCGTCCTCCGCGGCCTCTACGTCGCCGACGGCTCCACGTTCCCGACGGCCATCGGCGTCAACCCGATGCTCTCGATCATGGCCATGGCCATGCGGGTCAGCCGGACAGTGCTCGCCGAGTCACCGGCCGGCTGACGGGCGCGGGACGGGACGCCGACTCTGCGGGCTCAGGCGACGCAGAGCCGCCCTCGCGACGCGCTGAGGACCCGCCGCGGAGCTCAGGGGTTCGCGAGCGGCTCAAAGGCTCGCGAGCAGCTCAGGAACCCGCGCGGGACGGCACTTCGTGCCCCGGTGCCGCTCCCGCCGGTGGGCTGGGCGCCGCGGCGCCCGGCTCGGTCGAGGCGTCGACCACGTCCGGCTCGTCCGGCGCGAGGCGCCCCCGCGCAGTCACGATGACCGCCACGGCGACGACGATGATCGCCGAGGCGACGATCGTGCGGACGCTCAGCGGCTCGGTCAGGAACACCGTCCCGAGCCCGATCGCGACAACCGGGTTGACGTAGGCGTACGTCCCGACGAGCGACAGCGGCGCGTGCTTGAGCAGCCAGGCGTACGAGGTGTACGCGACCATGCTCCCGAAGACCACGAGGTAGGCAACCGCGGCCATCGAGGCGAGCGAGATCTGCTCCGGGCGGAAGCTCGCCGGCTCGCCGGTGATGGCCGCCTCGACGACGCAGACCAGCGCGCCGAACAGCATCTGCAGGCCGGACGCGGTGAGCGGGCTCGGCGGGAGCTTCGCCCGGCGAGCCGAGTACAGCGACCCGTGGGCCCACGCCAGCGGCGCGCAGAAGAGGATGAAGATCCCGAGCGGATCGAACCGGTTCGCGCCCTCGCCGGCCGGCGCGACCAGGAGCGCCGTGCCGGCGAACCCCAGCGCGATCGCCCCGACCACGAGCCGGGGCAGCCGTTCGCGGAAGTAGATCCAGCCGAGGAGCGCGAACCACAGCGGGATCGTGGCCACGATGATCGCGGCGATGCCGGAGGGCACCGTCAGCTCCCCGACCGAGACGAACGCGTTGGCCATGCCGAGCAGCAGCCCGCCGACGATGAGGGAATCCAACAGCTGGCGACCCGTCGGCATCCGGCGCGCCTCGGGGTGCCGGAGCAGGTCCCAGGCGACGAGGATCGACCCGGCGATGACGAACCGGATCGCCGCCATGATGAACGGCGGCATCGTCTCGATCGCGATCGCAATGCCGAAGTACGTCGAGCCCCAGACGACGTAGACGATCAGGAGGTTGAGCCACAGGGCCGCTCCGCCGGCACGTTTTGGCATAGTCTGCTGGTCCAAGGCTCGGATACTAGCGCAGATACCCTGCAGTCGATGGCCGCGCTCCCGACGATCGACAACGCCGAGCGGCGCCGGCGCATCGGCGCTCGTCACGCCCTCGCGAAGCGGCGACCCGTCCAGGAGCTGCCAGCCCTCGCCGACGACCTCGCGGGCATCCACGCGACCGACCCCGCGTCTGTCTACCTCGAGCTCCGTGCGCGCCTCGAGAGCCTCACGAAGGGCGACATCGAGCGAGCCCTCTACGAGGACCGGTCGATCGTCAAGCTCGTCGGCATGCGGCGGACGATGTTCGCCGTCTCGCCGGCCTTCGGCGGGATCGTCAACGCCGCGACCGCGATGGACATCGCCGCGGGCGAGCGCACGCGGATGTACCGGATGCTTGCGGGCGCCGGGATCACTGATGCCCCCGTCTCGTGGGTCGCCGAGGTGGAGCGCCAGACGGTCGACGCCCTCGACGAGCTGGGCGAGGCGACCGCGGCGGACCTCACGAAGCGCGTGCCCGGCCTTCGCGAGCAGATCGCCTTCGGCGAGGGCAAGAGGTGGGCCGGCAAGGTCGGCGTCTCGACGCGCCTGCTGTTCCTGCTCTCGGCCGAGGCGCGGATCGTCCGCGGCCGCCCCAGGGGCACGTGGCTCAGCAGCCTCTACCGCTGGGTGCCGACCGACCGCTGGATCGACAGTGGCCTCGAGCCGTGGCCGCCCGAGCAGGCCCACGCCGAGCTGGTCCGCCGCTGGCTGCGCGCCTACGGGCCCGGGACAACGAAGGACCTTCAGTGGTGGACTGGCTGGACCGTGGCCTGCACGAAGGCCGCGCTGCGGGCCGCCGAGGCGGTCGAGGTGGGACTCGAGGGCGGCGCCCGTGGCTGGGTCCTCCCGGACGACCTCGACCCGACGCCGGACCCGGGGCCGTGGGTGGCCCTCCTGCCCGCGCTCGACTCGACCGTGATGGCCTGGAAGGAGCGCGACTGGTACCTCGGCGGCTTCTCCCGCGAGCTCTTCGACACGGCCGGCAACGCCGGCCCGACTGCCTGGGTCGACGGCGAGGTCGTCGGGCTCTGGGCGCAGCGCTCCAACCTCGTGGTCGGGTACCGGCTGCTGCGCGACGTCGGGCGCGAGGCGCGGCTGGCGCTCGATGCCGAGGCCGCGCGACTCACCGAGTGGCTCGGCACGGACCGGGTCTTCCCGCGCTTCCCGACCGAGGCGTTCCGCGAGCTGTCCGCGACGTGATCGGAGTGGTTCGGGGTGGCCGCAGCCATGCCGGGCACGGCCCATGCCCGCCCGCGTGCACCCTGCCCGCCCGCGTGCACCCTGCCCGCAGGGCTCCTTTTCCCGGTGATGCCTCTGGGGTAATCACCGGCGTGGTGATGCCCCTATAGGCATCACCAATTGAGGGGGGCACCCGGGTGTTGAGGGGTACCCGGGAGTTGAGGGGTGGCACCCCGGGGGCGATCGCCTTCGCGGTCGCAGCCGGGCGACCGCCGCCGCGCTGCCAGCCGCGCCGCCCCGACCTACGCCACCGCCGCCGGGCGGCAGTGCCTGCAGGGCCGGTAGCCGGCCTGGGCGGCCGCCGCGAGGCTGGGGAAGTGCACGCGGTGGCGATCGGTCACCCGGCGGGCGTCGCGGCAGGTCGGATGGCAGACGATGCGCGTCGTGTCGGATCCGGTCCAGCGGCGGCCCGCCGCCGCGTCCGCCTCGAGCGCCCGGGTGTCGAGCCCCTCGGCGGCGAGGATCCGGCGCTTCGCGTCCGGGCCGCCCATCGAGTACTGGCCGATGAACCCGTCGCTCCGGACCACGCGGTGGCAAGGCACGACGAGCGGCACCGGGTTGTGCGCGAGCGCCGTTCCGACCGCCCGGACCGCCTTCGGCTTGCCGATCTCCGCGGCGATCCAGCCGTACGGCCGGACCTGGCCGCGCGGGATCTCGAGGGCCTTCGTCCAAACCGCGACCTCGAACGGGGTGTGGCCGCGGAGATCAAGCGGGACGCGAACCCGGCGGTCGCCGGCGAGGCGCTTCTCGATGGCCTTCCGCAGTCGCGCGGGCAGCTCCGGGGCGCGGGCGATGTCCCGACCGACCCTCGACCGGAACGTCCGCTCGAACGTCGGGCCGTCGTCGCCCGCCGCGACCAACGAGAGACCGCGGCCGTTCCAAGCCACGAGGGCCTGCCCGAGCGGGGTGTCGATCGGGGCGTAGGCGTCGGCAAGGCCCAACTCGACGAGCGCCGCCCGCCCGACCGTTGGCGGCGCGGCGGCGCGCAGCCCGGCGAGGGCGGCTTCGAGGTTGCCGGTGGTTGGGCTTGTCGGGGTCGTTGCGGTCGTGGGGATCTCGACGGTCATCGGATGGCCTCCAGCGCCGGCATCAGGCGGGCGGCGGCGCGCGGCGCGGTTGCGGTGACGTGGGCGTTGGTGATGGCGGTGGCGGGCTCGCGCTCGAGGTGCTCCCGGAGCTCCCGGAGCCCCCGGTGGACTTGGGCCTTCACCGTGCCCTCGGGGCGGCCGAGCACCTCGGCCGTCTCGGCGACGCTCAGCCCGTCGACGTGGCGCAGCACGATGGCCGCGCGCACGGCGGGTGGGAGGCGCAGGAGCGCGGTGGCGAGCTCGCGCTGGGTCTCGCGCCGGCCGGCGGTCGCGTCCGGCCGGGATCGGCCGTCGAGTGGGACGTCAAACCCGGCGTCGAGCATCGGCTCGAGCTGGCCGGGCGGCTGGCGCTCGTCGAGGCGGCGGCGCCGGTTGCGCGCGAGGTTGACCGCGATCGAGGCGAGCCACGGCCGCAGCCGGAGCGTGGCGATGCGGTCGCGCGGGTATCCGGCCATCGCCCGGAACGCCCGGACGAGCGCGTCTTGGGCGACCTCCTCGGCGTCGCGCCGCTCCCCGAGGAGCCGTAGCGCGATGGTGTAGAGCCGGTCCTGGTGCGCCTCGACGAGCGCTGGGAAGGCGCCCTCGAGGTCGCGCGCCAGCCGGCGCGCGAGCGCGACGTCGGTGTCCATCGATGCCTTCAACACGCCCGGCGCGCGTCCGGTTGCGCGGCGCCTCGAGCGACGCCGCCACGATAGCGTCGCGGCCGCCGCGCGCGACAGACGAGACGCGCCAGCCGGGCAGCGCGACGCGTTCCGATCCTCGTATGGTTCCGCCGTGGCCGGCGCCCTGACCCTCGACAGCGACCTCGCGGAGCGGCTCGTCCTGCACGAGGCGCGGGCCCAGCAGGTCCCGACCCGCGTCCTGCGCGACCTCGGCGACGGCTGGCTCCTCCACGACCCGAACGACGCCGAGCCGTTCTGGAACCGGATCATCGCCCCGCGCTGGCCGGTCGGTTCGACCGCCTTCGACCGGCGGCTCGACGAGGTCATCACGCTCTTCACGACGCTCGGCCGGCTGCCGCACGTCCGGCCGCTGCCGCTGGGCGGCTCCCCGGACGACCTCGCGGCACGGCTGCTCGCCGCTGGCTTCCAGAACGTGGGCGCCGATCGGCGGATGGTCCTCGCCCGGCCGAACACGGATCGCGTGTCGGCGCTCATCGCGGCCACGGAGGTGCGGGTCGCTGCAGCCCTCGTCGGCGCGACGCTCCGGGTGACGCGGCAGTCGCTCGATCCCGGGGATGGGCGCGGCGACCCACGCAGCGGCGGCCCTCGCCTCGTGGCCGCCCGACGAACGTGGCCGGAGCGGCGCCGCTGGGCCGTGGACGTCGCGATGGTCCTCGGCGAGGCGTTCGGCGTCGTCGACGCCCGGCGCCCGGCGCTCGAGAGGGACGTGCTGGCGTGCATCTCGCGCGCCGGCTGCTCGATGCTCCTGCTCGAGGTCGACGGCGAGCCGGCGGCCGTTGCCCGCCGCGCGACCACCCGCGACGGCAGCTACCTGTCCTCGATCGGGACCCGGCCGCGGTACCGCGGGCTCGGCCTCGGGGCGATGGTCACGCTGCTCGCGATGCGCGACGCGCTCGAGACCGGCAGCGAGCTCGTGCACCTCGCGGTCGATGTCGACAACGACCCGGCGCTCCGGCTCTACGAGCGCCTCGGGTTCGTGCTCGTCGGCGGCCCGGCCCCTGACCTGTTGCTCCACTGACGAATGTCCGGCTCGGGGATCCTCGCCGACGCGACCGCGATCGTCCTCGACGCGGCCGGCCGCGACCCGTGGCTCCCCGGCCTGCGGATCGCCGGGATCGGCTGGGCGACGGTCGAGCTGGAGCGGGCGGCGGCGGAGCTGGACGAGGTGTTCCGACGCGCCGCGTGCCAGGCGCCGCGTTGGGCGCCGGGCCCGCGCGACGACCTCCTCGGCGCCACGGCGTGGGTCAGCCTCGAGCCGTGGCGGGAGCACGAGCGGGAGCGCGCGCCGGCGGTCGTGCTCCTCGAGCCGGACACGGAGGGGCGGCTCGCGGCCACGCTGGCGAGATTCGGAGAGGGCGTCGGCGCGGTCTACCTCCGCCGGTCGACCGAGCCGTCCGCGACGGTCATCGACCCGGCCAGGCTCGGCCGGCCCGCGACCGGCCCGCTCGGCCCCGGCAGGCTGGTGCTGGCGCGACCGGCTTGGGGACCCAACGTCGTCGTCCTCGATCGGTAGGAGTCGGGCGCCACCAGTGCTCGCGCGGCTACCGGCGCTCGCGCGGCTACCAGCCCGCGCGGCACCAGCAGTCGCGGCTACCAGCGCTCGCGGTGAAGGACGTCTTCGAGCGGGCGCCGACCGCCGGCCCGCGGCGGCCGCGTGAGGTCGTCCGGGTCCGCCGGGTAGCCGAACGACAGGACGTACCCGCACCAGTGGTCGTCGGGGTGGCCGAGGACCCGCCGCGCCACGTCCTGGTCGTAGACCGTTGCCGGGCAGCTGCCGATCCCGAGCTCCCACGCCGCCAGCATCATGTTCTCGGCGGCAAGGCCGAGGTCCCAGACGATCGACAGGGACGCGCCGGGCCGCGCGGGGTCCGGGGTGATGAGCGCGACCGCGGCGGCCGCGCCCGCGACGTGGCCCGCGGACGGCCCGGCCTCGGAAAGGGCCCGCAGGCGCTCGCGATCCTCGACCGCCACGAAGTCCCACCGCTGCTGGTTCTTCGAGCTCCCGGCGTGCCGCCCCGCGTCGACGATCCGCTCGAGGTGCCCCGGCGCGAGGCGCTCGTCGCGGAAGCGGCGGACCATCCGCTTCGTCCGGATGGCGGTCCAGACGTCGATCGGGCTCACGCCGATGCCTCCGCCTCGACCGCCCCATCCGTCTCCGCCCGCTCGCCCGACTCGACCGGCGCGGGCCGCGTGCCGACGCCGCCGGCCATCCGGATCGCCCGGACGAAGGTTCGAAGCCCGCCGGGCTCGTCCTTGAGCGCGGCGAACGGGTGCTCGCGCTGGGGCAGCCGGGCGGCCGGTGTGGCGCGGGCGATCATCTCGGCGTCGGGCGGCGGGATCGGGCCGTCGAGGGAGGCCGCCAGGAACCGCCCGACCGCGCCCCGGTACGACGCGAACTCGTAGAGCCAGCTGTGCTGGCCGCCCGGGATGACCAAGATCTCGATCGATCCGTTTCCGGGGTCCTCGCGCCGGGCCCTGCGCGCCGCCTTCGCGAGCCGCTTTGAGTGCCCGAGCGGCACGACCCGATCGGCGTCGCCGTGGATCAGCAGGACCGGCCCGCGGTACCGCTCGATCGCCCGCGCCGCCGAGACGGACGCCACGGTGTGCCCCCGCGGCTCGAGGAAGACGTGGGTCGTCAGCCACCCGAGGGGGTAGGCGAGCGGCCCGGGAAGCGGGAGGCGAGCCAGGCGGAACGTCTGGCGTGTCAGGCGGTACGCGTCGGCCGGCGTGGAGGCGGCGACGACGGCCCGCACACGGGGCTCCGCGGCGGCCGCGAGGAGCGCCCCGATCCCACCCATCGAGTGGCCCAGGATCCCTACCGCGGTCACGTCCTGGCGCGCGAGCAGCCACCGGACGCCCGCGAGCGCATCCGCACCGAACTCGCCGGCCGTGAGCGGCAGCTCCTCGGGTGGGTTCAGGCCGTGGCCCCGGACGTCGATCGTCAGGATGTGCAGCCCGATCGCGTTGAGGACCTGCGCGTTCGGCAGCGTCCGGTCTCTCGCCGACTCCCAGCCGTGCACGAGCAGCACCGCGGGGCCGGGCGCGCCGCCGCGGGCCGGGATCCACCATGCCGGCAGGTCGACGCCCGCGGACGGCACGGCGACGGTCTCGAACGCCAGCCCGAGGTCGCCCGGGTCGTGCTCCGGGGCGTGCCGATGCGGGTAGCCGGCCCGGGCGCGGTAGGCCTGCGCGAAGCGCCACGCCGCGATCGGCCCGACGGCCAACGCCGCCGTGATGCCGAGCCCGCGTCCCCCGAGCCTGCGACCGGTCGCCATGGGTTTCTCCTATGTCAAGCCGCGACCGCCAGACCAGCGATCGTGGCGCTCTCGTCGGCGCGCAGCCGTCGGAACACCTCGTCACTGATCCGCCGTCGGAGGGCGCGGATGGCCTCGGTGCGGCTGTCGCCGGCGGTCATCCGGTGCTCGAGATAGGTGCGGCCTGGCCCGGCCAGGCGGAGCTGCGTGATGGCGATCCGATGGAGCGCCGCGTTGAGCTGGCGGTTGCCGCCCCGGTTCAGTCGATGGCGCACCACGTTGCCCGACCAGACGGGCACCGGCGCCGAGCCGTTGTGCCGGGCAAAGGCCTCCTTCGACCGGAAGCGCCTGATGCCGGCGACCTCGCCGACGATCTTGGCCGCGGTCAGCGCACCGCAGCCGGGCAGCGCCAGGAGGGTCGGCGCCTGGGTCGCGACCAGGTCCTCGATCTCGCCCTCCAGGCCACGGATGGCCGCGCTCAGCTCGATGATCCGGACCAGCAGGTCGCGAGCGAACCGGGCGACGGGCTCGGTCCGTCCGGCAAGAGCGGCCGCGAGCGCGACCTGGACGACCGTCCGACCGAGCGAGCGCGGCTTCGGCTCGTCGACGGCCAGCTCGACCAGGTACCAGCGCAGGCGCTGTTCGTGGCGGGTCCGCTCGCCGACGAGATCCTCACGATGGTCGATGAGCAGGCGGATCTGGCGATCGGCGCCATCGAGCGTGGCGACCGGCAGGTTCGGCTCGCGCAGCACGGCGCGGGCGACCGCGAGCGCGTCGATCGGGTCGCTCTTGCCCGGCTCGCGGCTCGACAGGCGGGCGCCGGCCATCAGCTTGGGCGGGACCCGGACGACCGCCTCACCGATGCGAACGAGCTCGGCATCGAGCCGGCGCGACAGGTGCCGGCAATCCTCGAGGCCCCACGTCCGCTCCGGCCACTGGGCGGCCCACCGGCAGAGTTCGAGGTGGCCGGTGTCGGTCGCGCTGACGGTCTTCTCGGCCAGCTTGCGACCGGCCCCATCGATCACGACCACGGTGTACGACCGCTTGTGCAGATCGGCGCCCAGGACAACCATGTCGGTGTCTCCTCCTCGTACGAGGTGACGACGGGCCGGTCGGCGGACACACCTGAGTGGGGGCGGAGCCACGCTCCTATCAAGTCACGCCGGCCGGTCCACAACGTCTCACGGCCGGCAAAACCCATGAACGCCACACCCAATGGGTGG
>DATLYV010000006.1:0-27677 GCA_035574535.1 Binatia bacterium | reverse complement strand
AGCCCGCCGATGTCGTACGCCTGGAAGAGCCACTTGTGCGGGTCGACGGTGACGGAATCGGCGCGTTCGAGGTCGGGGACGCGGCGCGCGTCGCGCTCGGAGAGGCGGGCCGCCGCGCCATAGGCGGCGTCCACGTGCAGCCACAGGCCCTCGCGCGCGGCGACGTCGGCGAGCTCAGCGACGCGGTCGACCGAGCCGGTGTTCGTCGACCCGGCGACCGCGGCGATCGCCAGGGGCGTGCGACCCGCCGCGCGGTCGGCCGCGATCGCGGCCGCGACCGCGTCCCCCCGCAGCCGGAAGCGCATGTCCGCGGGCACCACGACGAGCGTGTCGCGCGGGAAGCCCAGCTCGTCGAGCGCCCGCCCGATCGAGAAGTGCGTCTGGTCGGACGCGTACACCCGGACGCCCTCGAGGTCGCGGCCGCGCGGCGGCCCCTCGAGCCCGCGGAGGCGCGGCAGGAGCACGTCGCGCGCGACGGCCATCGCGATGAAGTTCGCCATGACGCCGCCCGAGGTCAGGATCCCGAAGCTGCCCCCGCCGTAGCCCACGAGGTCGCAGAGCCAGCGGACGACCTCCTCCTCGACGAACGCGCCGATCGGGCCCGCGTGCCAGACGTCGATGCCCTGCTGGGCGACCTGCGCGAGGATCTCGCCCGCGATCGAGGCGAGCAGCGGCGGCGGCGTGAAGTAGCCGAACGAGCGCGGGTGGTACGCGCTGACCGTGTGCGGCGCCACGCGCTCGGAGAACTCGCGGAGGACGGCGTCCAGCGTCGCGGGGTCGCGCGGCGCCGGCGCGGGCCCGCCGCCGGGCCCGAAGAACGCCGACCGCAGCGCCGCGTACGCGACCGGCTCGCCCATCGCCCGCCCAAAAGCGTGGTCGTACAGGTAGTCGAGCGCCGTCTCCCAGACCGCCGCGCCGGCGTTTCGCAGGGCCGGCCGCGAGACCGCCTCGTCGCGGACGTTCAGCAGCTCCGGCTCCGGGTGCCAGTCGATGCGCGGTTCCGCGGCGGTCGTCTTCGCGTCGGACACGCAGGCGATGGTATCCGCCCCATACTTGGAGGCCCCGTGACGAGCCAGCCCCCCGACCCCGCTCCGGATGCGCCGCAGGCCGGCGCGCGCCACGACGCGCGCCCCGATGCGCCTGCCGCCGAGCACCCCGACGCGCCTGCCGCCGAGCACCCCGACGCCCCCAAAGCCAGCCCCGGCGTGGGGGCCGTGGAGTACAAGGGCGGGCCGCTCGACCCCGAGAAGGGGCCCGGCCTCGGCTGCTTTTGGCTCCAGGTCATCGTCCTCGCGATCGTCGTCGTCCTGACGCCGCTGGCGGCGGCCTGGAACTGGCCGATCCCGGTCGTCATCGTGCTCCTGGCGGTGACCATCGTCCTGCTGCTGTTCGTCGGCCAGACGATCATCTTCCTGCTCCGCCTCGTGGCCGCCGACCGGCGCGCGGAGGCGCGGCGACGCCCGTTGCGCTCGCGGACGAAGACGGTCGGCGAACTCGAGGACGAGGCCCGCGCGGAATCCGGCGGCGCCGATCCCCCGGAGGCCGACGACGAGGGCGTGCGAGAATAGCCGCCGCCCCACCATCGAACGACCGAGCCAACCGCCCGAACCGGAGGATCAGTGCGCCCGTGCCCGTGCTGGCGACCTACTTCACCGTCCGACGCGGCCGCGACCCGTTCTTCAAGTTCTACATGAAGACGCTCTTCCCGCGGCAGGTGCGACAGTACAGCGAGAAGTACGGCATCAGGTTCATCGGCTGGTACAACGTCGCCCATGGCTGGGACTTCGACAACGTGATCATGTTCGAGCTGCCGAGCTACGCCGTCCTCGACCAGCTCGAGGCCGACGAGGGCATCCAGGCGATCGCGCACCGGGGCGCCGAGTGGATCATGGAGCGCCACCACTCGATGTTCCTGCGCGAGCGAATGGGCCCCGAACTCAAGGTCCATCTCTAGGAGGCCGACATGGAGACGCGCCGCAACGCCATGCTGGCCGAGGTGGCCCGCGACGCCGAGATCGAGCGCTCGGACTTCCTGGTCCGGGCCGGCGAGCAGCTCGACCGGTTCATGCGCACCCACGCCGGCCGGATCCGGGACCTTGGGGGCCTCGTGCTCATCGACGAGGACCCGGACTACCTCGCGGTCGCGCCGGACGGCACATTCCGCAGCCGCTCGCGTGTGTTCGACGAGCAGTCCGGACAGTGGATCCAGGAGACCGAGGTCATCGAGACGGCCGCCGAGCTCGCCGAGATCTACAACCCGGCGGACGTGCTGCAGGCCTTCGTCGACGCCGAGGCGATGGGCGGGGCCGAGGACGGCGAGGGCGACGCGGCTCCCGTCGAGGCCGCGGCGGACCCCTACGCGGCCGCGGCCGACCAGTGGGCGGCCGGCCAGCCGGACGTGCCCGAGGCGCGCGACGAGGAGTCCGCGGCAGCGGCGCTGTACGAGCTCGCGCTCGACTTCCAGGACCGGAGCCAGCGGACCGAGGCGGGGCTGATCGAGCAGTTCGAGAACGCCGCGGCGAGCCTGGTAGGCCTCGTCGGCACGATAACGATCGTCGACGACACGGACGAGCAGTTGAGCCTCGGCATCGGCGGCTTCCGGGGCCGCGTCGTGCCCGAGGGCGAGGGCGGCTGGTCCGAGATCTCCACGCCCGACCAGATCGTCCGCTTCTACGACCCGACCGACGTCTTCGGCGACCTCGCCGAGGCGATTGCGGACGCGTACCCGAGCGTCGCCGCCGAGGAGGAGGAGCTGGCGGGCGACGAGGACGAGGAGGACCTCGAGGCCGAGGACGACGAGGGCGACGATGACGACGCGGCCGAGAACGAGGCCGACGGCGACTCGGACGAGCTCGACGAGGACGACGGCGAGGACGACGAGGACGACGACGACGAGGGCGACGCGGACGACGACTTCGCCGAGATCGACGCCCGGGGGCCGCGCGCCTGACGACCCGCACGCGCGATCCCAGCCCCGCGTCCCCGCCCGCCAGGGCGGGCAAGGCGCCCGCGGCGATGCGCCTCGCGGGGGCCGAGCTCGTCGACAGTCGCGAGATTTTGCCTGGGCAGTGGCTCCAGGAGTACCTCGCCCCCGAGCTCGTGATCGGGGCCCGGGCCGGCCAGTTCGTCCACGTCCGGACCGGTGACTACTCGGGCCTCGTGCTGCGGCGGCCGTTCTCGTACAACACGATCGATCCCGTCGCGGGGAGGCTGACGATCCACTTCCGGATCGTCGGACGCGGGACCGAGTGGTTCACGCGACTCCGGCCGGGGGACCGGGTGGACATGCTCGGGCCGCTCGGCCGGCCGTTCGAGGTGGACCCGCGCTCGCGGCACCTGCTGCTCGTGGCCGGCGGCCTCGGGATCGCCGGCGTGCGGGCCCTGGCCGACGAGGCCGTTCGCGACGGCCGCCAGGTCGTGCTGCTCTTCGGCGGCGCGACGGCCCGCGACGTCTACCCCTCCTCGCTCCTGCCCGACGAGGTCGAGTACGTCGTCGCGACCGACGACGGCAGCGTCGGCCACCACGGCTTCGTGACGGACCTCGTACCGGAGTACGAGGCCTGGGCCGACCAGGCCTTCGCCTGCGGCCCGCTCCCGATGCTCCGGGCGCTGGCCGGGCTCGCCGCGACCCGCCGACGGCGCCTCGGAGTGGCGCAGCTGGGTCGGAAGCGCGGCGGCGGGCGGCCACTCCCACCGGGATCGCCGCAGGCCCGCCGCAAGGCCTTCCTCCAGGTGTCGATGGAGCAGAACATGGGCTGCGCGGTCGGGGCGTGCCTCGGCTGCGTCGTGATGGACGCGAAGGGCGCGCCGCAGCGGGTCTGCCGCGAGGGGCCGGTGTTCGCCGCGGAGGAGCTCGCCTGGGAGGGAGGCTGGCAATGAAGGCCAAGCGCCGCGTCATGACCGCCGGCGGTCCCGCGAAGCGCCGTCCAACCGTGCGGAAGATCAAGCCGGCGATCGCCCCGGTGGTGAAGCGGCCGCCGATCGACCGCCCGCGGACGACCGGCGCGCCGCCGGCCCCGGGCACCTCCGGCGGATCCGTCGGGTCGCCCGTCGGGCCGGCGAGCGCCTCGCGCGTCGTCTCGACCCACGACCTCGGCTCGTTCGAAGCCACCGGCCTCGATGGCGCCACGGCGTCGTCCATCGAGCGCTCCGTCGACCTCTCGGTCGACCTCGGGCGCGGGCTGGTCCTCGAGAACCCGATCCTGGTCGCCTCGGGGACGTTCGGGTACGGGGTCGAGTACGGCGACGTCGTCGATGTCCAGCGCCTCGGCGCGATCTGCTGCAAGGGCACGACCCTGCGGCCGCGCACCGGCAACCCGACCCCGCGCGTGACCGAGACGCCCGGCGGGATGCTCAACTCGATCGGGCTGCAGAACCCGGGCGTCGACGCGGTCGTCGAGAAGTACGCCGCGACGTGGGCGGGCTGGAAGGTCCCGGTGATCGTCAACGTCGCCGGCGAGTCGGTGGCGGACTACACCGAGGTCGCTCGGCGCCTCGACGGCGTGCCGGGTGTCGCGGGCATCGAGCTGAACATCAGCTGCCCGAACGTCGGCCGCGGCGGGCTCCAGTTCGCGATCGACGCGGGCGCGGCCGGCGAGGTCACCGCGGCCGTGCGACGCGCCACCGACCTGCCGCTCCTCGTGAAGCTCTCCCCGAACGTCGCCGACATCCGCCCGATCGCCCGGGCCATCGCCGACGCGGGCGCCGACGCGCTGACCGCGATCAACACGCTGTCGGGGATCGCGGTGGCGCCCGGGCGGGATCGGCCGCTCCTGGGCAACGTCTACGGCGGCCTCTCGGGCCCGGCGGTGAAGCCCGTCGCGCTCAAGGTCGTCTACGAGGCCTGCCAGTCGGTTGACATCCCGGTCGTGGCGATCGGTGGCGTGACGGAGCTCGCGGACGTGCTCGACTTCCTCGCCGTCGGCGCGGTCGCGGTCCAGGTCGGCACCGCGATCTTCGCCGACCCGACGCTGCCGGTCCGGCTCGTCGACCAGCTCGCGGCGGAGTGCCGGGCGCGCGGCCTGCCCTCGTACGAGCCGCTGATCGGAACCGCGCTCCCACGGAAGGCCGGTCCGCCGTCCGCAAAGGGGGTCGAGTACCGGCCCTGAGCGGTGATGCGCGAACTCCCGCCGCGCCGCCGCGGGCAACGCCGGATGTCGCGATCGACCGGGTCGACGGACGCGCCTCCGAACACGCCGTGTTGAGGCCCGGCGGAGGTTCGCCGGGGCCCGCTCCGCTTCGGCCGGTGCGCCCCGTCGACCTACACTCGACGGCGATGACGACGATGAAGTCCGGCATCGAGCTGTCGGCGCGCGAGGCGATCGGACGGCGGACCGAGGAGCTGTTCCGGCAATCCGGCGCGCTTCGTACCGGCCACTTCCTGCTGAAGAGCGGCCGCCACTCGGACGCCTACCTCGAGAAGTTCGCCGTCCTCTCCGACCCGGCCGCCACGAGCGAGCTGTGCGGCTTCTGGGCGGGCCAGTACCGCGGCCCCGCCGACGAGCCCATCGTCGACCTCGTCGCCGGCCCCACGACGGGCGGCGTCATCCTTGCCTTCGAGACGGGCCGGCAGCTCGGGACGCGCGCGATCTTCGCCGAGGAGGTGAAGGGCGCGGACGGGGCGGCGCGGCGCGAGTTCCGGCGCGGTTTCCGCATCGAGCCCGGCGAGCGCGTCCTCCTCGTCGACGACATCCTCACGACCGGCGGATCGCTGCTCGCCATGATCCCGGCGGTCGAGGCGGCGGGCGGCGCGATCGTCGGCTGCGCGGTCATGGTCGACCGGTCGGGCGGGACGAGCGCGCTGGCATCACCGACCACCGGCCGGCGCTACCACCTGGGCGCCCTCTGGACCCTCGACCTGCCGATGTACGAGCCTGGCCCGGCGACCTGCCCCCGCTGCGCCGCCGGCGAGCCCGTCCACGCGCCGGGGAGCACCGGGACCGGCGCGTGACCGAAGCGTCCGGGGCGACCACGACGCCGGCCGCGGACTCCCCCGGGCGCCTTGCCGGTGCTCGACGGATCGGCGGCGCGATCATCGTCGTCGCGGCCCTGGTCATCGGCCTGCTGCTCCTGAATCGCTGGCCGTCGGCCCGCGACTCGCGTTCAGGACCGCCACCGTCCTCGCCGGTCGTCGGGGTGGTCGTCGGCGTGGACGCCGGGGGCCTCGGCCGGGTGCGCACGTTCAGCCTTCGGTCGGGCACCGCCATCTATGCACTGACGGTTGGCCCGCTCGAGAACGAGACCGAGTTCACGCCGAGCCACCTGAGCGAGCACATGGCCACGAGCGAGCCGATCCGCGCGTACTTCCGCCTCGAGGACGGCGTCGCCGTCGTCTACCGCCTCGAGGACGCCTCGGCGACGCCGAGCCCGGAGTGACGCCGCGCCGGAGTGACGCCGCGCCGGGGTGACGCCGAGCCCCGCCGGGGCTACTTGACCCCGTCGAGCGCCGCCGTCAGCTCCTCGTCCGAGAAGATCAGCCCGAACGACCCGCGCACGATCCCCTCGCGGTCGACCACGAAGATCCACGGCTCCGAGCTGAGCCCCCACTGCCCGACCGCCTCGACCGGGACGAGCTGCTGGTTGTCGAGCACGACCTGGAGGCTGCCGTTCTCGAACTCGAGCTCGTACGGCTCGACGTTGATGAACCGCACCGTCGGGTAGCGCGAGACGAACGGCTTCAGCCGGTCGAGCGTCGGGCCGCATTGCGCCGTCTGGCAGAACTTCGGCGTCGCGAACGCCAGCAGGAACGGCTCATTCGCCTCGAGCGCCGCGGCGGGCGTCGTCTCGTAGAGCTTCGGCTCGGGGTTCGTGTCGGTCGAGATCCTCGCGACGTCGCCGCCGACGTCGTCGAGCGTCGGATTCGTGCTGGCGGGCGCCGGCTGGCCGACCTTGATGAGCGGCGAGCTCGCCTGGACCTGGAAGGTCAGGCGGATCCGCTCGGGCTGGGCCGAGCCCTGGGCCGTGACGATCTCCGCGCCGTAAAGGCCCGCCTCGGGCAGGTCGACATAGGCGACGTAGATGCCGCGCTCCCCCTCGATCGCCCAGACGAACTCGCCGTCGGCGGTCGCGATCGGCGTCTCGGCGTCGCGCCCGAGGTTGTAGACCGAGATCGAGGCCGTCCGGTCGGGCGCGCCGACCGGCCGGTTGTCCTTGTCGACCAGGGTGAAGAGCACCCGGTTGCGGCCGCACGTCAGCTCGCCGGTGTTCGCGATGAGCACCGGGAACAGCGTCGGGTCCTGGCTAGTGACGTCCCAGCCGGGCAGGTCCGACGGTGGGGTCGGGGCGGTGGCGCAGGCGCCGGAGCCGGATCCGGTCCCGGACGGGGTCGCAGCGGGCGCCGACGGGCTGCCTGAACCGCCGCCGTTGCAGGCGGCAACGAGAAGCGCGAGGGCGGCGGCGAGCGCGAACGTGAGGCGGCGCGCGGCGTCGCGGGCGCCGGGCTGCGGAGCCGACATGCGCGTAGCGTAGCCTCGACCCCGCCGATGGGCCGCCGATGGGCCGCCGATGGGCCGCCGATCGGCTGCCGATCGGCCGCCAATCGGCCCTGTCCGGCCCTGTCGGGCCCTGTTCGTGTGCAGCGGCGCGTAAAATCGCGCCCGCGCGCACTTCCGGAGGATCCTTGACCCGCTTCCAACGGCTCGCCGCAGCGACCGTCTTGGCCACGTTCGTCCTCGTCGTCATCGGCGTGGCCGTCCGCGCCACCGATTCCGGGCTCGCCTGCCCGCACTGGCCGGGCTGCTTCGAGGGCCGGTTCCTGCCGGGCCTCGACGCCGGGTTCCAGGTCTGGATCGAATGGATCCACCGCTCGGTCGCCGCGCTGATCGGCCTCCTCATTCTCGGCATGGCTGCGTTCGCCTGGCTCGACCACCGCGCCCAGCGCTCGATGCTCTGGCCGTCCATCGCGGCGGTGGTCCTCGTCGGCTTCCAGGCGTACCTGGGCGGCCGGACGGTCCAGCTCGGCAACACGGGCGATTCCGTGCTCGCGCACCTCACGGCCGCGATGGCCCTCGTCGGGCTGCTCGTGTACCTGCTGGTCCGGTCGTCGTACCCGGCGCGGCTGCCAGCCGGCGGCAGCCAGCGGTTCACGCTCCTCGCCGCCTTCGCGGCCGCCTCGACGTTCGCCGTGCTGCTGTTCGGCGGGAACGTCACGGCCCAGAACGCGGGGCTGGTCTTCCCCGACTGGCCGCTGATGAACGGCGCGGTCGTGCCCGCGGCGCCCGCGGGCCGGGACGACCTCGCGGCGCTCTACGGGACCCACGCGCTCCACCGCTACGCCGCGGCGGCGGTCTTCGTGATCCTCGCGGTGGTGGCCTGGGCGGCGTGGCGGCTCCGCACCTCGTCGCGGCGCCTCGCCTACCTCGGGCTCGCCCTCGTCGCCACCTACGCCGTGCAGGTCGTCGTTGGCGCGCTGCAGATCACCACGGTGCTCGCGGCGTGGACACAGACGCTCCACGTCGGGCTCGGGGCGCTCGCCTGGGGCATCGCGGTGGCCCTCGCCGTCGCGGCGTACTACGAGGCGAGACTCGATGCTCCCATCGGGGTCCCGTCGGGGACGTCCGCGGGGGAGGCGGCGGCCGGGCTCCGATCCTCGGCCACGGTCAAGGACTCCATCCGCGCCTACGTCGCGCTCACGAAGCCCCGCATCATCGAGCTGCTCCTCGTCACCACGGTCCCCGCGATGGTCCTCGCGACGCGCGAGGTCCCCGGCCTCCCGATCGTCGACTTCGCCTGGCTGACCTTCTGGACGCTCGTCTGCGGGACCCTCGCCGCGGGCTCCGCGAACGCCATCAACCAGTACTTGGAGCGCGACATCGACCCGCTCATGGCCCGCACCAGGCGCCGCCCGCTGCCGGCCCACGAGGTCTCGCCGGAGCGCGCGGTCGTCTTCGGCATCGCCCTCGGCGCGATCTCGGTCGCGCTGATGGCCTGGACGGTCAACCTGCTCGCCGCGTGGCTGACGCTGCTTGCGATCGGCTTCTACGTGGTGATCTACACGATCGTCCTGAAGCGGAGCACGCCGCAGAACATCGTCATCGGCGGCGCGGCGGGCGCGCTGCCCCCGGTGATTGGCTGGGCGGCGGTGACCGGCAACATCGGCCTGCCGGCGGTCCTGCTGTTCCTCGTCGTCTTCTACTGGACCCCGCCGCATTTCTGGGCGCTGGCGCTGCGGATCCGAAACGACTACGCCGCGGCAGGCGTGCCGATGCTCCCCGTGGTGCGCGGCATCGCCGAGACGAGCCGCCAGATCGCCCTGTACACGATCCTGCTCGTCGCCCTCACGGCGATCTTCGGGGTCGTCGCCCGGATGGGGCTGCTGTACCTCGCCGCCGCGGCCGTGCTCGGCGGCATCTTCCTGTTGCGCGCCTGGGCCCTCTGGCGCCAGGGCACGGCGCCCGAGGCGTCCACGCGGCAGGCGATCCGCCTCTACCGCTACTCGATCACATACCTGACGGTCCTGTTCGCCGCCGTGGCGATCGACGCGGTCGTCCGCATCTGACGCTCGCGCGCTCCGCCCCCGGAAACCGACACCCGCCGACCGGGAACCAATGCCCGCCGCCCGGCGTCCCCGCGGCCGACAGCCAGGTCAACCGCCATGTCGACCGCCACCGCCGCAGCGAGACCCAGTCAATGCCCCGCCCCAGCCTCCGCGCCCGCCCAAGCCTTCGCGGCAGCCCTCGCGTCGCGTCCGCGCTCGCGCTCGGCGGCCTCCTGGGCGGCCTCCTGCTCGCAGCGCCCGCCACGGTCCTCGCGGACTGCGCGCCGCCGCCGTCGATCGAGGAGGCCTTGGAGACGCACGACATCGTCTTCGTCGGGACGGTCGAGGACACGGCAGAGCAGAACCGCTGGGCGGTCGTGACCGTCGAGGAGGTCTGGCGCGGCCCCGACCAGCCCCGGACCGTGGTCATCAAGGGCG
Organism: Binatia bacterium; assembly: GCA_035574535.1. Lineage (GTDB taxonomy): Bacteria > Chloroflexota > Limnocylindria > Limnocylindrales > CSP1-4 > UBA5189. Next base: position 17,764 of record DATLYV010000006.1, on the reverse strand, counting down.
GTCTCGGGGGCAACATGATGAGTTCGGTCGACCGGTTCTTCGAGGTCGGTGAGCGGTACCTGTTCTTCCCGTCCGTCGACCCGCCGAACGGCCTCGCCGACAACGCGTGCAGCAGCACCACGCAGTTCCGGGAGGACCTCGCGAGGCTGCGCCCGGCCGATGCCCGCCCGCCCATCGACGAGGCGAGCACGGCGGGCGCCGGCGCCTTCGACCTGGACGCCCTGTTGCCGTTCGCGGCGGTCGGAGTGGTCTTCGTGATCCTGCTCGGCGTCGGGCTGCTCGCGCGCGGCCGCGTGGAGGCGTAGGCGCGAGGCGGAACCGCAACGCACCGGCAACGCACCGGCGCTCCGCTCATCACTCGGCGGAGCGGATCGTTCGAATAGACTCCTTGGGGCCCAGCGGCGCCGGTGCGCCCACCCGATTCGAACGTCCCATCGAGAGATCACCACCCTGCAGCTGACCTTCCTCGGCGGCGCCACGACCGTCACCGGCTCGCGCTTCCTCCTCACGACCGAGCGCGCTCGGATCCTCATCGACTGCGGGATGTTCCAGGGCAGCCCGAACGAGGTCATCCGCAACCGCGTGCCGCTCGGTTTCGAGCCCGAGAAGCTGGACGCGATCCTCATCACCCATGCCCACCTCGACCACTGCGGCCTGCTGCCGGTCGTCGTCCGCGAGGGCTTCTCCGGCCCGATCTACCTGACGAGCGCGACCGCCGAGCTGGTCGAGATCGTCCTGCTCGACAGTGGGCGGCTCCAGGAGGAGTTCGCGAAGCGCCACGAGCGCTGGGAGCGCCGCAACCCCGAAAAGGCCGTCGCCGACGACCTCCGCGCCGAGGAGGAGTACCGCGAGGCGCTCCTGGAGGCGAACGACGCCGGGGCCCGCCACCGCGCCGAGGAGGAGCATTTCCCGACGACGGTCGAGCCGGTCGACGAGCCTGCCGGCGGGTCGGTCGAGGAGGCGGCCGTCGAGGCGTCCGCGGCGGGGGAGTCGGAGGCGTCCGCGGAGGCCGACGACCGGTCCGCGGGTCGCGCACCCGCCCCCGACCGCGAGCCGCCGGGCCTCGACCGCTTCGGCAAGCCCCTTCCGAGCCCGGACGATGCCGAGGAGGCCGTCCGCGTGCAGCCGCCGGTGATCGACATGGACCTCGACGCGCCGCTGTACGACGAGAACGACGCGAAGCTCGTCCCGCCGCTGTTCCAGCGCGCTCGCTACGGCCGCACGCTCGACGTGGCGCCGGGCGTCCGCGCGACCTTCCACGACGCCGGCCACATCCTCGGCTCGGCGATGATCGAGCTCGAGGTCAGGGAGCGGACCGGCGACCCTCCGACCCGGATCGTGTTCTCCGGCGACCTCGGCCGCCCGAACACGCCCATCATCCGCGACCCGACCACGCTGCACGAGGCCGACTACGTCGTGGTCGAGTCGACGTACGGCGGGCGCGAGCACGAGCCCGGCGACGAGGCCATCCGCGTGCTCGCGGACGTCGTCCAGGAGGTCGATCGGGCCGGCGGCGTCCTGCTGATCCCTTCATTCGCGATCGGCCGGACGCAGGAGATCGTCTGGCAGCTCGACCGGTTGATCAGCGACGGCAGAATCCCGCTGCTGCCCCTGTACCTCGACTCGCCGATGGCCTCGCGCGCGAGCGAGGTCTACCGGCGCCACCCGGAGGCATACGACGAGGAGACCGCGAAGCTGCTCTGCGAGGGCGAGACGCCGCTCGACTATCCCGAGCAGATCATCACGCGCGACGTGAAGGACTCGAAGGCCATCGCGAGGGCCGACCGGCCGTACATGATCGTGTCGTCGAACGGGATGCTCACCGGCGGGCGCAGCGTTGCGCACCTGCGGAACCTCATCGACGACCCGGGCGCGACAATCCTGTTCGTCGGCTACCAGGGCGAGGGCACCCTCGGGCGGCACCTCCAGGACGGCGCGAAGACCGTCAAGGTCGACGGGCAGATCCGCCAGGTCCGGTGCCGGATCCGCTCGATCTCCGGGTTCTCTGCCCACGCCGACGAGTCGGAGTTGCTCGACTGGCTGCGCAACTTCAAGCGCCGGGATGGCGCGGGGCCGCGGCGCGTGTTCCTGGTGCACGGCGACCCGGACGCGCAGCTCGCGATCGAGCCGAAGGTCAAGGCCCTCGGCTTCGACGTCCACATCCCGGCCTGGCGGGAGGCCGTCACGCTCGACTGACGGACACGCCGGGCGCCAGTCCGCGGGCAAACGGTGTCCGCTCCGACGCCCCACGTATGAACGGTCGCGAAACGGCCCCAGCGGCGGGATCGCGGGTGCCCGGCGCGACGGCAGGCCGGCGCGGCACACTTCCAGCGATGCGTCCACGACTCCAGGTCCTCGAGCCCGAGCTGATCGCGCGGATCGTCGACGAGGCGAAGCGGATCCTCGACGAGGTCGGGATGGAGATCCGCGGCCCGAAGATGCGAGAGCGGCTCCTCGAAGCCGGCCTCCCGACGACCCCCGACGGCCGCGTCCGCTTCCCGCCGGACGTCGTCGAGCGGGCGATCGCGAGCGCCCCGTCGAGCTTCAGGCTGTACGACCGCGACGGCAACCAGGCCGCCGACCTCGGTGGCGACCGCGTCCACTTCGTGCCCGGGTCGAGCGGCTTGCGCGTGCTGGACCACCGCACCGGCGAGGCCCGCCTTGCGAACACGACCGACTTCGTCGAGTACATCCGGCTCGGCGACGGCCTCGAGCACCTCGGCTACCTCGCGACGGCCTTCTCGACGAACGACGACATCGAGGCCCAGGTCTCCGACGCCTGGCGCCTGTTCCTCGTCCTGACGAACACGAAGCGGCCGGTCGTTTCGGGCGCCTTCACCGAGCACGGCGTCGAGCGGATGGTCGAGATGATGGCCATCTTCCGGCGCGACCGGGCCGACTTGATCGACCGCCCGATGTCGATCTTCACGATCACCGCGACCGGCAACTTCCGGTACAGCGAGGACTCCTGCCAGAACCTGCTCGACTGCGTCGAGGCTGGTATCCCGGTCGAGATCGTGCCGGTGACGCTCATGGGGCTGATCGCGCCGGTGACCGTCGTCGGGGCGACCGTCTTCCACACGGTCGACGTCCTCGCCGGGATCACCATGGCCCAGGTCGTTCGACCGGGTGCGCCGGTGCTGTTCGGTGGCGCGCCGGCCACCTTTCACATGAAGATCGCGAGCTCCCCGATGGCCGCGATCGAAGCGCAGCTCCTCGACGTCGCCTACGTCGAGGTCGCGAAGTCGCTCGGGCTGCCGACGCAGTCGTACATGGCGCTGTCGGAGGCCAAGGAGGTCGACGCGCAGGCGGGGGCCGAGACGTTCGGCTCGGCGGTGCTCGCGGCGCTGGCGGGCGTCAACTCGGTCTCTGGGCCTGGGATGCTCGACTTCCTGCTGGTCTTCTCGCTGCCGAAGCTGGTGCTCGACGACGAGCTGTGCGGCCAGGCGCTGCACCTCGTGCGCGACGTCCGGTCGGTTGAGGACCTCCCGGCGCGGGCCCTGGTCAGCGAGGTGCTGACGACCCAGCACCTGATCATGGCCGACCACACGACGAAGCACTGGCCGAGCGAGCTGTACCTGCCCGGGAGGGTCATCGACCGCGATAACCGCGAGAACTGGACGAAGGCCGGCTCGCCCGACACGTACCGCCGGGCCGTCGCCGAGGTGGAGCGTCGGCTCGCGGCCTACAAGCCGGTCGAGACGGACCCGCTGGCCGTGGCGGAACTGGAGCGGATCATCCGCACGGGGCTGGTGGAGCAGTCGGAGCTGCCGTTCGTGCCGCCGCCGCCCGCTCCCGACGCCGTGGCGACTCCTGTGCCGGGCGAGGCGCCGCGCGCCCGCCGCTCGAACCCCCGGCGGGGTCGCTAGGCGGGGTCGCGAGGCAGGATTGCCGGGGCGCGCGGGCCGCGCGGGCCGCGCGGTCGCCTACGAGCCGAGCGTCGCCTCGAGGACCGGTGGGCCGGTGCGGCTCTGCGACCCGGCCCGCTCGAGGCTGACGACGAAGCGCGTCGTCGGGCCGATCTCCCAGGTCTGCCACTCGTCGAGCGAGGCGACCCAGTACGCGGTGTTGCCGGCGAACTCCATGTGCCCGACCGGCCAGGTCCGACCCTCCGATTCGAGCCAGCAGCGGTACTCGTGTCCCTGCGGCGGCTCCGCGAGGGTCGTCGTGAGCACGACCCAGTCGTGGCGCGACCACGAGATCGTCCCGCCGGGCGCGCCCTCGGCGGTCTGGAGCCGGACGACCTTGTGCTCGGACCCGAGCATCCGGTCGACGATGGCGAGCGCCGCGGCGAGCTCCTGGGCCTGCGCCTGTGCGGTCGCGCGGCGGCCGGCCTCGCCCAGCGTGACCGCGACGGCGCCGACGACCACGACGACGCTCGCCGCGAGGGCCAGCCACGGCGCGAGGCGGCGGCCGCGGGGGCGGTATTCGACGCTGACCGGTTGACCGGCCGCCTCGCGCTCGTGCCGGACGGCTGCCAGGACGCGGGAGCGGAGCGAGGACGGCGGATCGATCGGTCTGACCGCCGCGGCCGCGAGCATCGGGTCCGCGGGGACGGCGCTCCCGACGGCGACCTGCAGGCGGCGCCACGACTCGAGCTCCGCGGCGCAGGCCTGGCAGTCCGCGAGGTGGTGGCGGAGCGCGACGTCCTCCGGCGCGGTCGAGGAGGGGAGGGTCGCCAGCGCGGCCGGCTCGAGCACGAGGTCTCCGATTCGCTCATGTGCGGCGGCGTGATCCATCTGGCCGCCGCGCTCCATCGGGCCGCGGTCGTCGGGCAGCATCGGGTCCTCGCGCAGCTCGTCGCTCATCGTCCGCCCGCCCGCCATCGGGCGATCGGCTCGACCGAGGGGTCCGCGGCGGCGCCGTCCGTGTCGGCCGCCCCGACGAGCGCGTCCTCGACGTCGATCACCCCGGCCAGCCGGCTGCGCAGCTGGGCCATCGCCCGCCGTGTGCGCGACTTCACGGTCCCGAGCGGCCACTCCAGGCGCTCGGCGATCTGGCTCTGCGAGAGGTCCTGGCCGTAGCCGAGGAGGATGACCTGGCGCTCGAGCTCGGGCAGCTCCGCGATCCCGGTTCGGACGACGCCCTGGATCCAGCGCCGCGAGGCGACCGTTCCCGGGTCCGTGGCGGTCCCGGCGACGAGCTCCGGCGGAGTGTCGGGGCGGCTCTGGCCGCCGCCCGGGCCGTCCGGGGTCAGCGCATCCAGCCGCACCGCGTCGCGGCCCGAGCGGCGGCCCTCGGCCCGCAGCCGGTCGATCGCCCGGTGCCGCGCGATCGCGAGCAGCCACGTCATTAGCGATCCGGAGCGCGCGTCGAACTGCCGTGCCCGCCGCCAGAGCGTCACGAACGCGTCCTGCACGACCTCGGCCGCGACCTCGCGGTCGCCGACGAAGCGCGCCACCGAGCCGAAGACGAAACCAGCGTGCCGGTCGTAAGCGGTCACGAACGCGGCCTCCTCACCATCGGCGATCCGCGCCACGAGGCGCGCGTCGTCGAGGTCGCCGGAATCCTCGCGTGGTCTGCCCGACCGTTCGTCGATCACCGAGCCCTCGTCGTGCGCATGGGCCGATGGTCAGCCTCGCGTCGGCATCTGTCCAGCCGTCCGTCTCGCCCTCCTGCCCTCCCGTACGGCCCTGGAAGTCCGCATGCCGCTCAATACTGGAGCTCCTCGCCGGGCTTCTCGGTGATGGCCTTGCCATCCGGCCCAACGACCCACCAGACGTTGTTGAGTCCCTGGCCATGCAGGTCGCCGGCGGCGGCGTCGCCGGCGAAGTAGTAGAGCGGGTTCCCGCCCAGGGTCACCTGGAGCGTGCCGTCGTCCCTCGTGATCGTCCCGACCTCGGCGGTGACGCCGCTGGCCGTCACGTCGTCCGCCGACGCGACCGTCAGGGGCGGCCAGCTGGCCGCGCAAGCGCCGATGCAGGTGCTCTTGCCGGGGCTCTCCGCGTCCGGCGTGAAGAGGTACAGGGTCCTGCCCCCCTCGCCGGTCACGATCGAGCCGTAGTCCGTCCCCGCCGTCACCTGGATCGTCGAAGCGGCGCCGGACGTCGCCGGCGGCGCCGACATCGGCACCTCGGTTGCGGGAGCCTGGGTCGCGGGCGCCGACGTCGGCGCGCCGGTCGCGCCGCCGCCCGACGACGAACACGCGCCCACGAGCGCGGCCACGGCGGCGAGGACCACTGCGCCCGCGAGGCGCGTCGGGCGATAGGGGAGCGGTTCGGGGCGCGACATTCGATCCTCCTGTTCGGCGGCACGACCGCCGCCACCCCTCGATACGTCGTCGAGGTCGGACCGGATCGCTTCCCCTGGCGCGGTCGATCGCTCCCCTAGCGCGGTCGAATGCCCCCGCGCGCGGCGATTCGCGCCTCCGCGTCGGCCCAGCCGGGATCGAACGGCCTGCCGGGCTCGTCGAGGTCGAGCACGAGCGGGGCGTGGTCGGAGGGGACCGGCTTGCCCTTGCGCGCCTCGCGGTCGATCTCGACCGCCACCACCCGGTCCGCGACGGGCTTCGTCGGCAGCAGGTGGTCGATCCGCATCCCGAAGTTCTTGTGGAAGTTGCCGGCGCGGTAGTCCCACCACGTGAATCGCCCAGTCGCGCTCGGGTGGAGCTCCCGGAACGCGTCGCGCAACCCCCAGTCGAGCAGCGCCCGGAAGCCCTCGCGCTCGGGCTCGGACACGTGTGTGCCGCCGTGCGCACGGGCCGCGGCCCAGACATCCTCGTCGGTCGGCGCCACGTTGAGGTCGCCGCCGAGCACGAGCGGCTCACCCGGCGAGCGCGTCTCGTCGAGCCACCGCCGGACCCGCTCGAACCAGCGCAGCTTGCCCACGTAGAACGGCGAGCCGACGACGCGGCCGTTCGGGGCGTAGAGGCTGACCACGCGCAGCGGCTCGGAGTCCGGCGGCGTGATCCGCAGCGCCAGCATCCGGGCCTCGTCGAACGGGTCGAAGTCCTCCTCCTGGAGCGACACCTTCGCTCCCGCGCCGCTGTTCCGGACCGGCCCGTCGCCGAAGTTCGTGATCGGCTCGTCGTACGCGATCCCGTCCCGGAGCGCGATGGCCACGCCGTTCCAGCGCCCCTCGCCGTGGTGGACGAGCTGGTACCCGGCCATCTGGAAGGCCATCACCGGCGCGTCTTGGTCGGACAGCTTCGTCTCCTGCATGAGCAGGACGTCCGGCGCGGCCCGCTCGAGCCACCACTGGACCTTCTCCAGGCGGGCGCCGAGCGAGTTGACGTTCCAGGTCGCGATGCGCATCGGTCGTGACGTCGGCTGTCCGGATCGGTCGACCCGTCAGCCCCGCCGCACGTCGGCGATCGACAGCCTGTCCATCGAGATGCCCTCGCCGTGCTCCTCGAACGGCAGCCCCAGCGCCTCGAAGGCCTCGCGCGTCCGCGCCGGGTCGGAGGTCGTGAGCATCAGCGCGCCGTCGGTGTCCTCCGCGACCCCGACGATCCCCGTGATGTTGACACCGCGCTCGCCGAGGGCCGTCGCAACGCGCGCGAGCGAGCCGGGCTTGTCCTCGAGCTCGACCGTGAACCAGACCATCATCGGGCCGCCACCTCCTGTCCCGGATGGTACCGGCGCACCATTCGCGGGGCCTTCGCTCGCGCCCGGCTTCGCCCGCTGGACGCGGCCTCGTACGCTTCCGGTCGATGGCGCTGCCGGACCTCGCCTACCGCCTCATCGGCTGGTACTCGACGACACGCATCAACCGGGTGGTCCATCCGCTCCTGTATCGCCTGACGGGCGCCCGGGGCGTCGCATCGCGCGTCCTCGGCGCGGACCAAATCCTGGTGTCAGCCCCCGGTCGCCGCACCGGGCGGCCTCGGACCGTGGTTCTCTTCGCGTTCCCGGCGCATGGCGGGTGGATCGTCGTCGGGTCGCGCGGCGGCTCGGGGCGCGTGCCCGGCTGGGCGCACAACCTCCGTGCCAGCGGATGGGCGTTCGTCCGGGATCGTGATCGGACGGTCACCGCCGACGTCCGAGAGCTCGACGGGCCGGAGTACGAGGCCGCATTCGAGCGCGCCGCTGCCGTCTATCCCGGCTATCGTCTCTACCGGCGCAACGCCCGGCATCGCATCCCGATCTTCCGGCTCGAGCCGGTTCCTTCAACGGCTGCCCCGGACGCATCGACCGACGGTGTCGGCGGCGCGACCGATGTCGCGCCGCCCGTCGACCCGACGCCCACCGCCGGGACCCCGCGATGAGCCCGTCCTTCCGACCGGCCGCGCCCGTCGCCCAGCTCTTCGGTACACCCGAGTCGCAGGGCACGCGCGCCGCCCAGCGGTTCTTCAAGGAGCGCCGGATCGACGTCCACTTCGTCGACATCCGCCGCAGGCCGATGGCGCGGGGAGAACTCCGGCGCTTCGTCGACCGCCTCGGCGCCCGCGCGCTCGCGGACGAGTCCTCGAAGGCCTGGGCCGACGCCGGTCTCGGCTACATGCGCCTCACCGACGCGGAGCTGGCCGAACGCCTGCTCGAGGACCAGCGTCTCCTCCGGCTCCCGCTGGTCCGTTTCGGCAACGCGTTCGCCGCGGGGCGCGACGAGGCCACATGGAGGTCCCTCGTCTCGCGATGAGCGTTGCTACCGCCTCGTGCGGCGCGGCCAGAACGCGGAGGCCGCGGCCCCGGCGATCAGGGCGAGGCCGATCACGAGCCACAGCGGGTCGCCGGTCATGAAGCTGCCGGGCAGGAGCCCGGCGCCCTGCAGCGTCCACACGAGCCCGACGAGCGCGGCGATCGCCGCGAGGACGGAACGTGTTCGATCGGTGCGGGGCATGCCGGGGTCAGCCACGGGCACTAGGATGCATCGCCACGGGCACGGGCCGCTGGCAGGAGGTGGCGATGACGGATCGATCCGGCGAGGACCAGGCTCCGGGCGCTGACCGGCGCGTGACCGGCGACGAGCGCGGTCGACCGGTCGGCGAGAAACGGGCTCGATCGACCGGTCCGGTGGCCGGCACGGATGCGCGGACGCGTGCGCCGGTCGAGCCGGATCGCACCGGCGAGCCGATCGGCGAGCACCGCCGGATGGGCCGAATCCTCGTGAGCCGGGACGCCGGCCGCAAGATCGGCGCCGACCCGACCATGACCGAGGACCGCAAGCTCCTCACGCCGACCGAGGTGCCGGCGTTCCTCGACACGGACCCGTGGCGAGCCCTGCGCATCCTGGCCGAGTTCGTCGACGGCTTCGACGCCCTCGCCCGCCTCGGGCCCGCGTACACGGTCTTCGGCTCGGCGCGCGTCACGGAGGGCGACCCGGCCTACGACCAGGCCCGCACGATCGGGCGCCTCCTCGCCGAGGAGGGCTACGCCGTGATCACCGGCGGCGGGCCGGGCGTGATGGAGGCGGCGAACCGCGGCTGCCAGGAGGGCGGCGGCCTCTCGGTCGGGTGCAACATCGAGCTGCCGCACGAGCAGTCGATCAACGCCTACGTCGACCTCGGGGTCGAGTTCCGCTACTTCTTCGCGCGCAAGACGATGTTCGTGAAGTACGCCGATGGGTTCGTGATCCTCCCGGGCGGCTTCGGGACGATGGACGAACTCTTCGAGGCGCTCACGCTGATCCAGACCGGCAAGATCGAGCACTTCCCGATCATCCTTGTCGGCACGGCGTTCTTCGGCGGTCTCGTCGACTGGATCAAGGACAGGCTCCGCGGCGAGGGCATGATCTCGCCGGAGGACGTCGACCTGCTCCAGCTCACCGACGACCCGGAGGAGGTCAGGCGCATCGTTCGCGAGGCCCGGAGTCGCCGCCCTGATCGACGCCAGCTGGGGACCGCCCCGTCGATCTGACCGAAGCGGCCGGCCGGCGCAGAACGGGCAGCGTCGGGCCCACGGGAACCGGACTTCTTCTCGACGTGTGCACGGACGAGGAACGGCTCCGGGCGAGCCCGAATCGGCGCGTGCGGGCGGGAGGCCTTCCGCGACCTCGACTACTCGCGGGGGATGGCCACCTCGATGAGGCCGTCGTGGATGCGGACCGGGTAGTAGCGGATCCGGCGGACGCGGGTGAGGCGGCGGGCCTCGGTCTTGCTGCCGGGCGGGTCGGGCTTGGGCTCTTTTCCGGGCGGCGACCAGGTCGGGTGGTACGTGCCGTCCGCGTCGAGGCCGCCGGTCGTGGGCATCCGCGTGGGGAGGCCCGTCGCGAGGTCGAACTGGCCGCTGTGCAGCGGGCAGTCGATGAGGCAGCCGTCGAGCCGGCCCAGCGAGAGGGGCGCCGACATGTGCGGGCAGCGATCGTCGATCGCGACGATGCCCTCGGAGGTCCACGCGACCAGCACGTCGAGGTCGCCGAACGTCACGCGGCGCATCGCGCCCGGCGCCAGCTCGGCAGTGGGCAGTGCCGCCTCGAAGGGCGCGGTCCTCGCGCCGATCGCCAGCAGCCCCAACGGGATCGTGGCGACGACGGGCTCGAACGGGGCCGCGATCGGTGTCGCGTCGTCGCCCGCCGACGCCGGCTCACCCGATGGACGTTCCGTGCTCACGCCGGGATCCTAGGCCGATCCCCTCGCGCGTGCCCGAAAGCTCAGAGCCCGGGCTGGCCCCGGGTCGCAGCCCTCAGTCGATCCCGACGGCCGGCCGAATGGGCGCGCCACCGCGGGCGTGCTCCCGCGCGGGCTCACCCCGCTGCGTCGTCCGCAGCGGGATCTCCCGCAGGAAGAACGCGGCCAGCAGCGCGATCGCCGATGCCGCGACGCCCAGCCAGATCGAGTTGCCGATCGAGATCGTCAGCGCCCGGTGGAAGCCGTCGAGGAACAGCGGCTGCAGCTGCGCCGGGATCTGGTTCAGGAACTCGAGCCCGGACGAGTTGCTGATGTTCGTCACCTGCCCGGGATCGAAGCCCGGGGGCGGCGTCGCCGGGAGCATCGCGGCCGGCACGCCCGCGAGGCCGAGCTGCTCGCGCAGCAGGTCCCACGTGAAGTTGAGCCGGAAGATCGTGAACGCCACGGCGATGCCGACCGTCGTCCCGATCTGGCGGAACAGCGTCAGGTCGCTCGTCGCCGCACCGAGGTCCTGGAACGGCACCGAGTTCTGGACGACGATCGTGAAGACCGCGAACGTCGGGCCGATGCCGAGGCCGGCGACGAACATCCACGCGGCGAGGACGAGGTCGTTCGTGCCGGCGCGGAGCTGCGTGAGGAGCCCCATCCCGACGATCAGCGTGACCAGCCCGACGAGGATGATCGGCTTGTAGCGGCCGGTCCGGCTGACGATCTGGCCGGACGTGATCGACGACAGGATGAGCCCGAGCATGAACGGCAGCAGCCGGTAGCCCGACTCGGTCGACGACACGCCCTGGACGATCAGAAAGTACAGCGGCAGGAAGATGATCACCGCGCCGAAGCCGAAGGTCGCGAAGAAGATCGAGACCATCGACGACGAGAACGTCCGGTTGCGGAACAGCCGGAGCGGGATCACGGGATCGGCTGCCCGCCGCTCGACGAGCACGAAGACGGCGAGAAGCACGAGGCCGGCGCCGATCCAGGCCCACACGATCGGGTCGCCGAAGCCGTTCGTCTCCGCCACGGTGAAGCCGATCAGCAGTGGCACGAGGCCGAGCGTCAGCGTCACGACGCCGAGGTAGTCGATCTTGCTGACGCGCTCGGCGTGCTTGACGTTCGGGAGCAGCCGGAGGATGACGAACAGGGCGACCGCGCCGATCGGCAGGTTGACGTAGAAGATCGCGTGCCAGCTGAAGGTGTCGGTCAGGAAGCCGCCGATCGCCGGCCCGAGCAGGAACGCCGTGCCGAAGACGAGGCCGAAGAGGCCCTGATACTTGCCGCGCTCGGCCGGCGTGAAGAGGTCGCCGATGATCGCGAGGGCGATCGGGAACAGCGCGCCGGCGCCCAGCCCCTGCAAGCCCCGGAAGGCCACGAGCTGCCACATCTCGGTGCTGAGGCCGGACAGGGCCGAGCCGGCGAGGAAGAGCCCGATGCCCAGCATCAGGATCGGCTTGCGGCCGTACAGGTCGGACAGCTTGCCGTAGATCGGCACGGTCACGGTCGAGGTCAGGAGGTAGATCGTGACCGCCCAGGTGTAGAAGTCGCTGCCGTTGAGGTCCGAGATGATCTTCGGCAGGACGGGGCCGACGATCGTCTGGTCGAGGGCCGACAGGAACATGCCGAGCAGGACCGCGCCGAGGATTTCGAGCTTGGCGCGCTGCGACAGGGCGAGCGCGGGATCCTCGTCGATCGAGGGCGTCTCGACGACGATGTCCGCTGGCGCGTCGACGCGGGCGGTGCGCTGGTCAGGGAACGATTCCATGAGCTGGGCTTTCCTTCCGGTGGAGTTCGGGTGGGATGCTGGGGGCGCGGTGGGCGCTACGGCGGCGGCCGGCTAGCCGACGGCTTCGAAGTGGTGATGGTGGGCCGAGCTGGCCTCGACCTCTGCCGAGAGCGCCCGACGCAGGCTCCGCAGTGCCGCCAGCACCACGGGGCGCTCGGCCGGGGCGAGGCGCCGGACGACGGCCCGGAGAGAGTCGCGTCGGCTCGACTCGGTCTGACTGAGCGCCCGCCGGCCGGCCTCGGCCGGCTGGACGAGGACGAGGCGGCGATCGTCGGGCACGCGGACACGCTCGACGAGCCCATTGGCCTCCATCCGGTCGACGATGCCAGTCGCGTTCGACATGGACACGCCGAGGAGCTCCGCGAGCCGGCTCATCGGCATCGCGCCCCGGTGCTGCAGGAGCCACAGGACGTGCAGCTGGCTCATGCTGACCTGGCTCTTGACGAGCCGGCCCATCGAGGCGCAGCGCAGCTCGCCGATCCAGCTGCCGACTTCTGTCACGATGGCGTCGACGGTCGCCTCCGCAGCGGCCTCCTTCGTCGGGTACGGCTGCTCGGCGGCCGGCTTCGCGCGGGTCGCGGGAGGACCGATGGTTCGCATGAGGTGGACAATTTACGCCACGTGAATGATTTGGTCAACCTGAATCGTCGCCGCCAACCTCGCAGACAGGAGCTCACCCGATGCGCTTCGCGCTGATGATCGAGGCCCAGCAGGGCCTGACCTACGAGGACCAGCTCGCGATCGCCCGCCGCGCGGAGGCCGCTGGCTTCGAGACGATGTTCCGCAGCGACCACTACGCGAGCTTCCCGGGCGACTCGAACCAGGTCACGACCGATGCCTGGGCCGTCATCGCCGGGCTCGCGCGCGAGACCTCGACGATCGGGCTCGGCGCGCTCGTCAGCCCCGTCACGTTCCGGCACCCGGGCAACTTCGTGAAGCTGGTGACGACGGTCGACCACATGGCCGGCGGGCGGATCGAGGTCGGCGTCGGCGCCGGCTGGAACGACGAGGACCACCTGCCGCTCGGCCTCGCGTTCCCGCCGATCGACGAGCGGGCCGACCTGCTCGAGGACCAGCTGACCTTGCTCCACGGGCTGTGGGAGGAGCCCCCGGGCTGGAGCTTCGACGGTCACCAGGTCCAGGTCCGCGGCGGCAAGCTTATCCCGGGTCCCGTCCAGGTCGAGGGCCGGCCGGTCGGCAGGAACGGTCAGAAGCGGCCCTGGATCCTCACGGGCGGGAGCGGCTCGCCGCGCGGCTACCGGATCGCGGCCCGCTGGGCGGACGAGTTCAACATGACCTCGTCCTCGCCGGAGGAAGTTCGCCGCAAGGAGGCCCAGCTCGACGAGGCCTGCCGGGCCGCCGGCCGTGACCCGAGGTCGCTCGTCCGCTCGGCGATGGTCGGGGCGCTCGTGGGCCGGGACGACGAGGAGCTGGAGCGGCGGGCGGACGACCTGCTGGCGGGCTTCGGCAATCGCGGCTCGAGGGGGCGCCGCTGGCTCGGCGAGCGGCGCAATCGCTGGATCCTCGGCACGCCGGAGGAGGCGCGCGCCACGGCGGCGCGGTTCGGCGAGGCGGGCGTCGAGCGGATCATGCTCCAGGACTTCGTGCCGCGCGACCTCGAGCACATCGACCTGCTGGCCGAGACCCTGATCGGGAAGGTCTGACCGGGCGGGCGAGGGACAGCGGCTCAGCCCTCGGGGCTCGACACCTCGGCCGCGCGCAGGTAGCGGGGGTCGTCGCGCCGGATCGGGTCCGGGTTGACGCCGCGCTCGCGCGCGATCCGCTCGGTCAGGAGCTGCAGCGGCACCGCGGTCGAGAGGAGGGCCGACGCGGCCGGCGGGAGGCGCCCGCCCGTGCCGGGAACGACGATGCGGCCGCCCGGGGTCAGGCTCGCGTCGATGCGCTCGGCGTACTCGCCGGTCAGGATCGCCGCGGCGCGGCTGCCGACCTCGCGCGCCGCGCGCAGCGCTTGCCCCGTGCGCCGTGCCCGCGCGTCCGCCTCGATCGGGTCCCCCGCGAGCAGGGCGGTTCCAGTGCGCTCGTCCATGCCCGCGAGATGGCCGTGGAGGAGCGTCTCGACGTCGCGGAAGGCCGCCGGGATGTGCGTGCCCTCCTCGAGCTTCAGCGTCAGCTCGCGCGCCGCGACCCGGTCCGTGCCGCTGCCGATCACCACGATCCGCTCGCAGCCGGCCAGCGCTCGGGCGATCACCTCCGCGGCGGCGGCGACGGCTCCCTTGAGTCCCGCCGCGAGCGTGGCGCGGACGGCCGGTCGATCGACGGGCGTCCCGCGCACCGCTGCGGCGACCGCGGTCGCGGCCACGATCGGCGACAGGTAGCCGACAGTGTGGCACCAGCTCTGGTCGAGCTCGCCCGTCTCGAGGATGACGTCCGCGAGCGCTCCCGCGGGCGACCGCCTCGAGACCGTGATCAGCGCGGTGGTGGCGCCGCCCGCGCGGGCGACCTCGAGGGCCCGCATCGTCGCCCACGTCGCGCCCTCGTGGCTGACGCCGATCACGAGCGCCGGGCCCTGCGCCGCGGCGTCGTCGACCCCAGCCTCGAACGCCTGGATCGATCGGACCCGGGCCTGACCCCCGAGCGCCTCGCGGAGGAGGGCCGCCACGGCCCTCGCGCCGTGCTCGCTCGTCCCGCAGCCCACGACCGCGATCGGTTGCCCGGCGCCCGCGTGATCCGTGGCGGCGCGCGCAAGGGCATCCGCCGAGCCGTCGGCGGCCAGCCGCTCCAGGATCCGGACGGCGAGGGCCGGCTCCGCCTCGATCATCTCGGTCATGTGCCACGGCGGGCCGTTGCGCAGGGATGGCATGTCCGTCTCGGCCCACGGGTCGGGCGGGCCGGGCAGGGGCGCGTCGGGATCGAGGCGGCGGTCGTCCATCGGTCGATTGTGGCGGCTGCGGCGGCCCCCGATCTGACAGGCACGTTCGTGGAGCCAGGCCAGGGCCGCGACAGCCCGCTCCGCGCGACGCGGGCCCGGGCGGGTCAGCCCGCGCGGCGCGCGATCCGGCCGACGCGCCGGGGCGGCCAGTAGCGGAACAGGACCGTCGCGACGAGGTTCTCGAGCGGCACCGGCCCGAAGCGATTCGAGTCGATCGGCGCGCCGGAGCCCACGGAGGCCGCGACCTTCTCGTCGGCGTCCGCGGTCAGCCAGGCCTCGTCGTCGGCGAGGCGCAGGAGGCCGCCGGCGAACCGCACCTCCTCGCCGGGTCCCGCCGCGACCCGCTTGATCGCGAGCGTGTCGCCGAACGGCTCGCGGAATACGACGACCGTGCCCCGGCGTGGCCAGCGCGACACGCGCGGGTACACGAGCAGCCAGTCGCCGGGCAGGATCGCGGGGACCATCGACCCTTCCGTGACGGCCACTCGCCAGGGGCGTGGCCGGGATTCCGGCACGTGCCGGCCAGGAAGCAAGCCGGCCCCTGCAGATCAGCCGGGGCGCCCCGCGACGCGGGTCTTCTCGTTCCCGCCGGTGGCCTTCCACGCCGCGTCGACCTCGTCGATGAGGTCGAGGAGCTTCTTCGCGTCGGCGAGGTCGGTCGAGGCCTTGACCTTCGAGACCTGCTTGTTCGCCTGCCAGAACAGGTCGTGCAGGTTGGGGACCTTCTCGAGGTGCTCGGGCTTGAAGTAGTCGTGCCACAGCACGTCGAGGTGGTGCTTCACCAGGTCGGCGCGCTCCTCCTTGATGTGGATGGCACGTGTCCGGAACGCAGGGTCCTCGTTTGCTGCGTACTTCTCAAGAATCTTGTAGCAAGACTCAGCCTCGATCCTGGCCTGCTCCGGGTCGTACACCCCACACGGCAGATCGCAGTGCGCACGGACGACGGTCTTCGGGGCCACGAATCGGAGGACAGCGTTGGTCATGTTCATGGAAACTCCTTCCGCTTGGGCTGGGTCGCCCGGTGGTTCCGGGCCTCGCGGACCTAGGAAGACGCGACGGCCTGTTGCCCCCCGAGTGTCGAAGCGCCGCCCGGCACTGTCAAACGCCCGGGAACCGCATGACGGGAACCGCGAGACGGGAACCGCATGACGAGACTGCACCGCCTTCCCCAGCGAGGACGGAGCGGCCCTTGGATCGTGGCGCTCGGCATCGCGCTGGTGCTCGCGATCCAGCCGCTGTGGCGCGACAGCGTCGCGGTCGCGGTCGCCGGCTTCATCGCCCTGACCCTGGTCGCAGCGCTCCGCTGGCGGCTCCGGGTGCTGCCGGCCCTCATCCTCATCGGTTGCGGCGTCGCCGTCCGCCTGTCGACGTTCGGGAACCACGCGTCGGACGTCAGCGACGTCACGCGAGCGGCGATCGGCGTGCTGCTCAATGGCGCCGACCCGTACGGCCTCGGCTACACGGTCTCGTCCCCGGCCGGGGCCGCGTTCCCGTACGGGCCGGTCGCGCTGCTCTGGTACCTGCCGGCGTTCTGGGACCCGCCGCTCATCGAGCTGGCGGTCTCCGGCATGCTGCTCGTGTGGTTCGGTATCCGCGCGGCCGACGGTCGGCCGATCGGGCTCGCCGTCTTCGCCCTCGCGCCGCCGCTCGTCCTCGCCGCCACCGACGGCTCGAACGACACGTCCGCCGGCCTCATGATCCTCGCGGCGATGGCGGTCGCGGCCTCGCGGCCGGTCGTCGGGGCGGTGATCCTCGCCGTGGCGGTCGCGTTCAAGCCGTACGCGGTCGCATGGGTGCCGGGGCTGCTGCTGTGGGCCGGGCCGCCGGCGATCGCCGGGTTCCTCGTCGCCTCGCTCGTCGCCTGGTCGCCGGTGCTGTTCGTGTGGGGCCCTGGCAGCTACCTGCGCAGCCTGGCGATGGCCCAGGAGACGCACCTGCGCGAGTCGTACTGGAGCCTCGCGGCCGTGCTCGACGGGATCGCCCCGGGCCTCGCGCCGCGGGCGCTCGAGTCGATCCGCTACCTCGTCAGCGGCGGCATCGCCGTCCTCGGGGCAATGCGCGTCCGCTCGCTCGACGGCGTGATCGTGGTCGGGTCGGTGGCGTTCGTCGTGGGCCAGTTCATGGGCTACTTCGGGTCGTACGTCTACCTCGCGGCGGTCGCGCCGCTGCTGTGCTGGCGGGTCGACGACTGGCTCCGCATCGGCCTGCCGGACCTCGTCCGCGCCTACAACGCGATGCCCGAGGCGGCCCGGCATGTCCGCCGGCCGACCGCAACGCGCGCTGCGCTGCCCGTCACGCCCCGGACCGGGGAGCCGAGCCCCGCTCGGGCCGCGCTGTCCGGTCGCGGCACGGTCGGCCGTGGCCGCGCCGCTCGGCCGTCGCGTTCGGCCGGCTAGGTTCGAGCCCGGCCGCTCGCCGGGGCCAGGCATGTCCGCCCGACGTCCCATCGGCGTCGCCGCGATCGCTCGAACTCGATTCGATCCCGCTCCACGTTCGGATTCGCGCGTGGTGGGAGGCCCGGACACGATCGATCAAGCCGGTTCCGGCGGGTATCATCGGCGCCAGATGACCGAGCGAGGGCTCCCGA
>DATLYV010000005.1:0-3310 GCA_035574535.1 Binatia bacterium | reverse complement strand
GCCCGCCGCGGATGGTTCGGACACGGTGGCGCAGGCCGCTGTCGCGCCGCCCCCGCCCCCACCCCCGCCGCCTGCCGACGATCCGGCGCCCGCGCCGACGGCGGAGCGTGGCGCGCCTGCGCGCGATCCGAACCCGTCCTGACGCCGGCCCGGCCCGCCCGTCGCGACGCCCGTCGACGGCTTCCGCCCCGCTGACCCAATGACCGTCGCCCAGGAGCCCGGCGCCGCGCCGGAGCCCGAGCCAGCAGGCGACTCCGAGCCGGTTCGCGACCTCGAGCCGGTTCGCGACATCGAGTCGGTCCGCGACCCCGAACCGCTGCCCGCCGCGACGATGCCGCTCAGCGGCCACCTCGCGGAGCTGCGCGACCGCGTCATCTGGTCGCTGCTCGCCATCGGGGCCGGCGGGAGCGTCGGGTTCATGCTCGGCGACCCGATCGTCGACTTCCTGACCGCGCCGATCCCGCCGGACGTGCCGGTGATCGTCACCCAGATCGGGGCCGCCTTCTCGATCCGCCTCCAGATCGCGCTCGTCGTCGGGGTGATCCTGGCGATGCCGGTGATCCTGTGGCACGTCTGGCGGTTCATCGCGCCCGGCCTCACGCCGAGCGAGCGCCGCGCCGTGCTGCCGTGGATCCCGATGGCGCTGATGTTCTTCGCCCTGGGCGTCGTCGTCGCCTACCTGGTCATGCCCAGCGCGGCTTCATTCCTGTTGACGTTCCTGACCGACCGGGTCACGCCCATGCTGGACCTCGGCGCGTACATGGATTTCATGTCGACCCTGTTCCTGGCGTTCGGCATCGTCATGGAGCTGCCGATCCTGCTGATCGGGCTGTCGCGGGTCGGGATCGTCACGTCCGACCGGCTGCGCCGTTCGCGCGGCATCGTCCTGATAGTCATCTTCATCTTCGCGGCGGTCGCGACCCCGGGCGGCGACATCGTCAGCCCGACGGTCCTCGCGGGCGTGCTGTACCTGCTGTTCGAGGGCACGATCGTGTTCATCCGCCGGTCGGGCCGGTAGGCGAGCGGGGCTATCCTCGGCGAGATGACGGAGCGGACGGGCGAGGTCGAGGCCCCGGCCCGCGTGATCGAGACCCCGGCCCGCGCTGACGACGAGCCGGCGGGCGGGACCGGTGCGGCGCCAGGTGCCGCGGCGCCCGGTGCCGCGGCGGCATTCGAACCGGACGCCGAGGCGGGAGGCGGATCCGGCGGGCCGCACGTCGTTCTCCTGAGCGGCCTGTCGGGCGGCGGCAAGACGGCCGCGGCGAAGCTCTTCGAGGACCTCGCGTACATCGTCGTCGACAACCTGCCGGGCGAGCTGCTCGGGCAGCTGGCCGAGCTCGTCGTCACCGACCCGGAGCGGTTCGCGCGCGTCGCGGTCGTGCTCGACGTCCGGGCGGGCGACGCCGAGACCGCGTACCGCGCCATGCGGGGAGCCCTGGAGGGGCGGGGGATCCGACCGCAGGTCTTCTTCCTCGAGGCCAGCGACGAGGCGATCATCCGGCGCTTTTCGGAGACCCGCCACAGGCACCCGCTCGCGGACGGCCGCGGCACCCAGGCCGCCATCACCCTGGAGCGGCGGCTCCTCGACCCGATCCGGGCCGAGGCGGACGTCGTGCTCGACACGACCGACCTGCCGCTGCGCGACCTGCGGGAGCGGTTGTTCGCGCGCCTCGGCGACATCCAGCCCGACGCGATGACGATCCAGCTCATCAGCTTCGGGTTCAAGTTCGGGATCCCGCTCGAGGCCGACCTCGTCTTCGACGCCCGGTTCATCGAGAACCCGTACTACGTCCCGGAGCTGCGCGACCACTCGGGTTTGACGGCGCCGGTCCGCGAGTTCGTGCTCTCGAAGCCCGGGGCGGAGGAGTACCTCGACCACATCCAGCGCCTGCTCGAGTTCAGCATCCCGGCCTACACGGCGGAGGGGAAGAGCCGCCTGACGATCGCGATCGGCTGTACCGGCGGCCGGCACCGCTCGATCGTGCTGGCGGAGGAGCTGGCAAGGCGGCTGCGGGAGGCCGGGTTCGGGCCGATCGCCGTGTTCCACCGCGAGCTGGAGCGCGCCTGACGCCGTGATCTCGCGGATGCGGCTGCGCCGCTGGCTCCAGCCGGGGATGGGGGTCAAGCGCTGGCTGCTCCTGGTGTTCCTCGGGATGCTGCTGCTGGCCCTCGGCGTGGCCCACCTGCTGCGGCAACTGTCGTCGGAGTTCCACCCCGGCGGCGTGCTCCAGGCGCTCACCGACCTCGTGACGCTGCAGTTCCTGCCGTTCCCGCTGCGCGGGTTCAGCGTCGGTGTCGTGGGCATCGCGCTGATGGCCATCGGCGCGTGGCGCCTGGGCGTCGCCGTGACCAGGCCGCTGCGCGCGGAGGCGGACCAGGAGACGCCGCTGGCCGACGTCATCTACCAGAAGCGGTTCCTGGCGCGCGGGCCGCGGATCGTCGCGATCGGCGGCGGGACGGGCCTGTCGACGCTGCTCCGCGGGCTGAAGGAGCACACCAGCAACCTGACGGCGATCGTGACAGTCGCGGACGATGGCGGCTCGTCGGGCGCGCTGCGCGAGGAGATGGGCATCCCGCCGGTCGGCGACATCCGCAACTGCATTGCCGCGCTCGCGGACGCGGAGCCGCTCATGAGCGAGCTGCTCGGGTACCGGTTCCCCGGCTACGTGCGCGGCGAGAGCGGGCTGGTCGAGACGGAGCCCGGGAGCCTCCGGGGCCACGCCATCGGCAACCTCCTGTTGGCCGCGATGACCGCGTTGGAAGGCGGCGACTTCGAGGAGGGCGTCCGGCGCATGAACCGCGTGCTGGCGGTGCGCGGCAAGGTCGTGCCGGCATCGGCGACGCCGATCAACCTCCTCGCCCGGACCCGCGACGGCATCACCGTCAGCGGCCAGTCGACGATCATGCGGACGGAGCGCATCGAGCGGGTCTGGATCGAGCCCGTCGACGTCGCCGCGTCGAAGGACGCGCTCGCGGCGATCGCGGAGGCCGAGATCATCGTCCTCGGTCCGGGCAGCCTGTTCACGAGCGTCCTGCCGGTCCTGCTGATCCCGGAGATCGGGCGGGCCGTGGCCGCGGCGCCGGGCGTCCGCGTCTACGCCTGCAACGTCGCGACCCAGGTCGGCGAGACGGAGGGCCTCGATCTGGCGGACCACGTGGAGTCGCTGCTCGCCCACACGACACCAGACCTCGTCGACCTGGTCCTCGCGAACGACCGCTACGACGGCCCCTGGCCCGAGGACGCGGTCAAGCCGCGCTGGCCGCCGGCGGTCGACCCCGTGCCGCGGCTCGCGACCGACGGCGTGGCCAG
>DATLYV010000004.1:0-17594 GCA_035574535.1 Binatia bacterium | reverse complement strand
CGCCAGCCCGGCCGCGCCACGCGCGACCGCTCGCCACGTGGCGGCGACGGCCTCCGCGCCGCGCGCGCCGTCGCGCCGCCGTGCCTTCAGGAATACCACGACGAGCACGATGAGCCCGGCCGCCGCGAGCGCGTACAAGCCCGTGAACACCCGGCGAACGTCGAGCATGTGCTCGATCTCGGGCTGCTTCAGCACCGGGGAGCCGTCCAGCGTCCGGTCGAAGCCGCCCTGCCACAGCACGAGATCGCCCAGCAGCCAGCCGGTCACCTCGTCGAGTTGTGCGGTCGTGTAGCCCGTGAACGCGGCCGCGCCCGTCCGGTCCTGCTCGAAGCGCACGTAGGCCGGGGTCAGGAACGGCAGGATCGAGGCACCGAGGATCACCAGCGCCGTCGACAGCGCGACGAGCGCACCGCGCATCGCGCTATTCCGCGAGGGTGTGGGCCTGGTCCCACCAGCCCTCGATCGTGAGATCCGACGGGGGCTCGATCTTCAGCTCGTCGGCGGCGCGCGCGAGGCGCCTGCGGAACGTCTCGAGGTCGACCGCGAGGATGTCGCGCAGGCCCTCGAAGCCCGCCTGGCTCAACAGCCGATGCTCCTGCGGCCCGAAGCCCGCCAGGTTCAGCATCTGGGCCTCGTCGCGCCACGTGAGGACGTCATTTGTCGTGGCTCCGACCTGGTCGGCGAGGTACTGGCGGCGCGTCGGGGTCTCCGAGACCTCGAGCAGCAGGCCGGTCGTGAAGATCCCCTGGCGCTCGAGGCGCCCGAGGTAGATGGGCTCGATGCGGATCAGCTCGTCGATCGGCGGCACGGCGCCGATGATACGGCCGAAGGGCGGCCTCGGGCGGGCAAGGGTCGACCGACCATCGAAAAATGGCTGCCGAAGAAGCCCCGGGCGTCGACGCCCGGGGCTTCGCGATTCGCGAGCCGGTCGTCTGGACCGTCAGCGGCCTGACGGCGATCCCGGGACGGGCGCGACGTTGCAGAAGAACAGCCGGACCGGCTCCTCGGAGATCTGGAGGTCGCCGCGGGCCTCGGCCGCCAGAATGTCGGCGTCGTTTGTGTACTGCACGGGCGTGACGTTCCAGGTGATCGCGTACACGGCCCAGCGGCCGCCGTTGAAGTCGCGGTCGCCCGGCTTCGCCTCGGCGACGTTGACGAGGCCCGCGCCGAGCGCGTAGATCCTGTCGTAGGTGAATCCCGGCGCGCCGGTGCCGGCGAAGTCGGCCGGGGCGGCAACGGTCCGGTAGCGGACGTCGTCGATGTAGAAGGACAGCGCGGGCGGGCCGCCGCCCAGGGCGGCGCTGGCGCCGATCGAGGCCAGGAGGGCGATCGCCGAGGCCGCCGCGCTGCTACGGCGCGCGAGCTTCGAGCCTGGAAGGTGCATCGAGGTTCTCCCTTGCCGGCATCCGGAGGCCGCCGGTGGGGCCGCCCGGCCGCTCGCCGGGTGCCGCGCACTGTCGTGATCCGGCGCGACCGGTCGATGACGGCCCGTCACGGACCCGTCACGGTTGTCGGCGACCCTCGGACGACCGATGATCCCGTTCATGGCCGCGCCGGACGCCCCGATCCTCGTGGTCGACGACGACCCGAAGATCGTCACGCTCGTCCGGACGTACCTCGAGCGCGAGCGCTACCGGGTCGTGACGGCCTCGGACGGGCCGTCGGCGCTCCGGGCGATCGAGGAGCACCAGCCGCGGCTCGTGGTGCTGGACCTGATGCTTCCCGGCCTGGACGGCCTGTCCGTCATGCGCCGCGCGCGAGCCGAGCGCGAAGTGCCCATCCTCATCCTCTCCGCGCGCGGCTCCGTCGGGGACCGCATCCTCGGGCTCGCCGAGGGCGCCGACGACTACCTCCCCAAGCCCTTCTCGCCCGCAGAGCTCGTGGTCCGCGTGCGGACGATCCTCCGGCGTACGGAGCGCCCGCTCGCCGAGGCGCTCGCGGCGGACGAGCAGCTGGTGCTCGAGGACCTCGTCGTCGACGCCGCGCGGCACGAGGCCAGCGTCGCGGGGCGGCCCGTCGCCCTGAGCGCCCTCGAGCTGCGGCTCCTCGCGACGATCCTCGACGCCGACGGGCGCGCCCTCACGCGTGACCAGCTCCTCGACGGCATCCACGGCGCCAGCGAGGGCGACGTGCTCGACCGGGCGATCGATGTGTACGTCAAGCGCCTGCGCGAGAAGCTCGGTGACGACGCCAACGACCCGCGCTACGTCGCGACGGTCCGCGGGGTCGGGTACCGGGCGGCGGGCCGCGTGGAGCGGCGGCGCGCCGAGGCGGCGCCATGAAGAGCTTCATGCGGCCGGACGGCATCGCCACGAGGATCGTCCTCGCGGCGCTCGTGGCCGTCGCGATCGCGCTCGGAATCCTCGCGGTCGGCGTCAGCCGCGTCGGCTCGGACACGTTCATGGACCTCATGAAGGCCATCGGCGCGCCGACCGACGAGGCCGCGGCGATGTTCCAGAAGAGCGTCACGCAGATCCTCGTTGTCGCGGCGGTGGTCGCGGCCGCGGCGGCGCTGGCGGTCGGGATATGGCTCGCGCGTCGCATCGCCCGCCCCATCGAGCGCCTTGCTGCTGCTGCCCAACGGACCGCCGAGGGCGACCTCCGCGGGATGGCGCCGGTCGAGGGCCCGAGCGAGGTCCGTGCCCTCGCCAACGCGTTCAACGCGATGGTCGACCGGCTCGCGGAACAGGACGCCGTCCGGCGCGAGTTCGTGGTGAACGCCTCGCACGAGCTCCGGACCCCGCTCACGAACCTCCAGGGCTACCTCGAGGCGCTTCGCGACGGCGTCCTGCCGCCGGACCCCGCGACGTTCGACTCGCTGCGTGAGGAGGTCGACCGGCTGGCGCGGCTCGCCCGGTCGCTCGATGCCCTCGCCGGCGCCGACGACGAGCGAC
The DNA here is from genome assembly GCA_035574535.1 of Binatia bacterium. GTDB lineage: Bacteria > Chloroflexota > Limnocylindria > Limnocylindrales > CSP1-4 > UBA5189. Next base: position 14,700 of record DATLYV010000004.1, on the reverse strand, counting down.
CGATGCCCGAGGACGTCGACATCGGCGCGCTCGTCCGGAACGCGCTCGACCTGAACGGGCCGACGTTCGCCCGGCGCTCCATCGCGGTCGATGCGTCGATCGCGTCCTCGGTCGTCGTGCACGCGCGGGCGGACGAGCTCGCGCAGGTCGTCTCGAACCTCCTCCAGAACGCGGCCCGCTACACGCCGTCCGGCGGCGAGGTACGCGTGGAAGTCACGCGCGACGGGCGCGACGCCGTGGTGCGGGTCGCGAACACGGGGAGCGAGATTCCGGCCGACGACCTGCCTCGCGTCTGGGAGCGGTTCTTCCGCGTCGATCGCTCGAGGGACCGCGCCTCCGGCGGCGCCGGGATCGGGCTCGCGATCGTGAAGCGGCTCGTGGAGGACGCGGGCGGGCGCGTCGGGGCGACCTCGGAGGCCGGCGTGACGACCTTCTGGTTCAGCCTGCCGGCCTGAGCCAGGCACGCGCCTTGTCGCGCGCCTGACGGTCCGGTGCAGCGTCAACGGCCCGTGCGCAACGTGGTCGATACCCGGGGGCGGACGACGATCGGGTGACCCAAGGAGGTACACCCATGGCTGACCGAGAACGGATCGACACCGGCACCGACAAGCGTTCCGTCCGTCGCGACGACCAGTTTCGCTTCAAGGAGTCGGCGGACGTCGGCCGGTCGAGCGCGCAGGACCAGCGGCGCGACGCGAAGTACACGACGCGATATCCGGGCAGGGCGACCGCGGCGACCGCGGATCCGGCGGCGGGAGCAGCCGCTGATGCCGGGGCGCGGCAACGCCGGCGGGAACGCCGGCGGCCACGGGCACGGCCACGGCGGGCAGCGCGACGAGCGCGGTCAAGGCCCAGGCAACGACGACGAGACCCGGCACGGCCGCAGCCAGTGGAGCCCGGGTCACCAGAAGAAGGCCGCGGGCGAGCAGTCGGCGACGGACGTCGGGCCGGGCCACGGCGAGGAGCCGCCGCCGCGGCAGTTCGGGCGGACCCGCGGCGAGAACGCGACCGAGACGCCGCAGCCAGACTCGTTCGAGCGGGAGTCCTAGCGCCTCGACTCCGCGGCCGGTCGGACGTACAGCGCCACCTGCCAGATCAGCGTCCGGTCGACGTCGCGCCGCTCGAAGCCCGCCGCGCGGAGCAGCCCGTCGACCTGCGCGTCCGCGTGCAGGTGCCAGCGCGTCGAGTCGCGCGCGATCCAACCCCATGCGGCGAGGGCACGCGCGGCGATTCGGTTCCACCACGTGACGCGGGGATAGATCAGGCCGACGACGCGCCGCGCCTTGGCGGCGACGGCGCCGAGCAACGCGGACACGTTCGGGTCGCAGCAGACGACCTTGTCGAGCGTGACGATGTCGGCGGGGGCCACGGTCGCGGCGAGGTCCACGAGCGTCCCGAAGCGGTGGAACGTTCGGTCGGCGAACCCGCGCCGCGCGGCCTCGCGGCGCGCCGCCTCCACGTACGCCTCGGTGGCATCCACGGACTCGGCGCGCGCGAGGCCGGCCGCGAGCAGCTCCAGCTGGATCGCGCCGACGCCGCCGCCGACATCCAGCAGCGTCGCGCCGGCGACGCCCTCCGCCTTGATCGCCTCGATCAGGCTCCGCGTCACGCCCTCCGCGCCATGCTCGCGGAAGCGCTTGAGGTCGTTCTCCGCCTCCTTCGAGGAGAACGTGTTGACCGTGCCGCAGCAGTCGTTCATCGGAGCGTCGACGCAGCGAGGTTCCGGCGCCCGCCAACCTCCGTCTCGAGGTCGCCGGCCGGCCGTTCGAGGTCCGTGTCCTTGATGAAGGCGTTGCCCGATTCGTACGTGAACCCCGGCACTTGCTTGGCGGCGGCAGCCGCCTCGGCCTCGGCCGTGGCGCGCTCGTCCTCGACGGTCACCGGGTTCTTGCCGGTCAGGTGCCAGCCCATCTGGACGACGTTCTGGAAGGCGTTCGCGGCCTCGCTCGCGATGTCCTCCATCCGCGTGGCGTTGTCCTCGTTCGGGCGGACCGCGATCACCTCCTGGGACGACCACGCGCCCTCGAGCAGCGCGTACAGCTTTCGGTGCAGCACATTCCGTCCGCATCCTTCGATGTGAAACGTCTCCAGGTGGGAGTTGGTCGGGGCGGCCGGATTTGAACCGACGACCACCAGTCCCCCAGACTGGTGCGCTACCAGACTGCGCCACGCCCCGACCGGATGGCCGAGTCTACATCAGGGCGGACGATCGGCCACCGTCGAGGCGCGTCGCGAGAGCAGTTCGATGCGCAAAGCGGCCCGGGCTGCGGGCAGTCCGGTTGCGCGGAATCAGCCGACGCCGACGCCCATGCGCTCCGCGGCGCCGAGGATCTCCCGGGCCTTCTGCGGCTGATCGGTCGCGAACGCGAGGTTGACCTTGCCGTCCTTCATCCCGACGGGCATGGCGACTTCGATGTTGATCCCCGCGTCGGACAGCTTCTTCGCCACCTCCGCGAGGGTGCCGGGCTTGTCCTCGATCGAGGTCGTCACGAGCTCCGTCTCGCGGGCCTTGATCCCGGCCTCCTCGAACGCGTTCCGCGTTCCCGCCTCGTCGTTCGTGAGCAGCGCGACCGCGCCGCTGCCGCCCATGGTGAGGCCGCTGACGCCGGTGATGTTGATGCCCTTCCGCGCGACGGCCTCGGCGATCCTCGCCAGCTGGCCCGGCTTGTTTTCGAGGTCGATGATGAAGACGTTCATCGATCCTGGCTCCCCGTGCATCGCGGTGCACGCCTCCACGCCAGAGGCGTGGCCACCGGGAATGCCGGGATTCTACGCCCGGCCCACCACCCCAGCCAGACGGTCGATCCAGCGCTGGAAGTCGGCGAGTTCGTCCTTCGACTCGCGCGAGAGGAGGTCGATCAGGCAACGCTGCACGCTCTTGCCCTCGAAGAGGGCGTTGTGGACCTCGCGGGCAATCGGCATCTCGACGCCGTACCGATCGGCGAGCGCGAGCGCCGCGTCGACCGTGTAGGCGCCCTCGGCCACGCCCGCGAGGGTCGCCTCGATCTCCGACCACGACCGGCCCTTGGCCAGCTCCTCGCCGAGCCGGTGGTTCCGCGACAGCTTCGAGCCGCACGTCGCGATCACGTCGCCGATCCCCGCCAGCCCGGCGAAGGTCAGCGGGTTCGCGCCCGCGGCGATCCCCAGCCGCGTCATCTCGGCGAGGCCTCGCGTCATCAGCCCGGCCTTGCCGTTGTCGCCGAAGCCGAGGCCGTCTGCGGCGCCCGCGGCGATCGCGATGATGTTCTTGAGCGCGCCGCACAGCTCGACGCCGAGCACGTCCGGGTTGGTGTAGAGCCGGAACTCGCGCCGGCTCAGGCGCGCGACGATGCGATCTCCGAGGGCCGGGTCATCCGACGCGATCACCGCCGACGCGGGCAGGCCCCGGGCGATCTCCTGGGCGAGGTTCGGGCCCGAGAGCGCGGCGATGCGGCGAGGGTCGATGGGGGCGCCGGCCGCGGCGCTCGCGTCCGCGATGACCTCCGTCATCCGCAGCAGCGTCCCCCGCTCGATGCCCTTCACGACCGACAGCACGTCCGCGGTCGCGGGCACATGCGGGGCGATCCGCTCGACGGTCGATCGGAGGTGCGCCGACGGCACGGCGAGGATGACCAGGTCGGTCGCCGCGTCAAGCTCGGAGGGTTCCGCCGAGACGACGATCCGCTCCGGCAGCTCGATCCCCGGCAGGCGGCGCTCGTTGCGCCGCGTCGAGTCAATGCGGGCCGCGGTCTCCGCCGAGTGGCTGAGCAGCAGCACGGGCTCGTTCTTTGCGACGAGGATCGCGAGCGTCGTCCCCCACGCCCCGCTGCCGACGGCCGCGACACGCGGCGACCCGTCGTCGATCGCTCGACCCGTCATCGTCCTCCCGCGCCTCCGAACATCCAGGTGTTCGACATCGCCGCGCCCGTCATCACGCGGATCACCGCGCCGCCTTCCTCGGCGGCTTCCGGCCCGCCGCCGGCTTCGCCGCGCTCCCGCCCGGCCGCTTCCCTCCCGCCGCCGCGGCGGCCGTCGCTCTCCGGGCCCGCTTCCCGCCGCGGCCGCCCGGCTCCCGGATCGTCGCACGCTCGCGGAACACGAGCCGGATCGGCGTCCCGAGGAAGCCGAACTCCTCGCGCAGCCGGTTCTCGAGGTATCGCCGGTACGAGAAGTGGACGGAGCCCGCGTCGCGTGCGAAGAACACGAACGTCGGCGGCGCGACCGCCACCTGGGTCGCGTAGAACAGCTTCGGTCGTCGACCCTTCACGGCCGGCGGTTCCTGCCGGCGCACCGCGTCGCCGAGAACCCGGTTGAGCTCGCCCGTGGCGACCCGGCGCCGCCGCTCGGCCCACACGTCGACTGCCAGCTCCAGGACGCGCTCCACCCGCTGCCCCGTCTTCGCCGAGATCGACACGACCGGCGCGAAGTCGAGGAACGGCGCCTCGTGGCGGATCCACTCGACGTACTGGTCGAACGTCTGGCCCGTCTTGCCCTCGACCGCGTCCCACTTGTTGACCGCGACGACGAGCCCGCGCCCCTCCTCCACGACGAACCCCGCGATGTGGGCGTCCTGCGCCGTCAGCCCGTCGACGGCATCCACCAGCAGGACGGCGACGTCCGCCCGCGAGATCGCGCGGAACGACCGCAGGGTCGAGTAGCGGTCCGCGGCCTCCCCTGCCGCGACCTTGCCGCGCCGGCGGATGCCGGCCGTGTCGATCAGCACGACCTCCGTGCGGCCCCACGGGATCCGTGTGTCGATCGCGTCGCGGGTGGTGCCCGGGATGTCCGAGACGATCATCCGGTCCTGTCGCAGGAGCGCGTTCAGCAGGCTCGACTTCCCGACGTTCGGCCGCCCGACGAACGCGATCGCCGGCGGCTCGTCCCCAGACTCGGCCGCGATGAGGGCGTCCCAGCGCTTCGCGGCCTCGTCGACCGCCTCCTCGGTCGCCTCATCGAGGTCCGCCTCGTCGAGGCCCGCGAGGTCCTCGCCTCCCATTCCGTCGCCCTCGACGTCGCCGTCCTCCCCGACGACGTACGCGTCCAGTCGACCGCTCTCGACGTCGCGGGAGAAGGCCTCCGCCTCCGCCTCGCGCCGCTTCCGTGCGAGCTCCGCCTCGGACTCCGGCGGCAGCGCAAGGACGACCTCGTCGAGGAGGTCCGCGACCCCGCGGCCGTGGATGGCGGCGATGGGGATCGTGTGCTCCCAGCCGAGCGAGTAGAACTCGGTCGCCTCGAGCTCGCGCCGCGCGTTGTCGCTCTTGTTGACCGCGACGAGCACGGGCGCGGTCGCGCGCCGGAGCAGCTCTGCGGCCTCCTCGTCGGCGGGGGTGAGGCCGGCGATAGCGTCGACCACGAACACGATCACGTCCGCCTCGGCGATGGCGATGCGCGCCTGGTCCTGGACGCGGGCCTCGATCGGGTCGCGCGGGTCGACCTCCAGGCCGCCGGTGTCGACGACCATGAAGCGGCGGTCGTTCCAGTCGGTCTGGCCATAGAGGCGGTCGCGGGTCGTCCGGGCCCGATCCTCGACGATCGCCGCGCGCTCGCCAACGATGCGGTTGAACAGCGTGGACTTGCCGACGTTGGGCCGGCCGACGATGGCGACGATCGGGATGGGATTGGCCTGGCTCACGGCGTCACTCTAGGGTCTGCGGCCGTCCGATGCCCTGCGACCGCCCGTCCGCGCGCCAGTCGCGGCAGGAAAGGCCACGCGAGCACCGCTGCGTCGCGGCGGCGAGGGCCGCTACGCGGCGGCGGCGAGGGCTGCTACGCGGCGGGGGCAGGCGCGGCCGGGGTCGACGGCAGCGACGTCGTTCGGCCGGCCGGGGTGGCCGCGAGCGCGAACGCGGCGTCGGCGAGCTCACCGGCGCGGGCCCGCGCGTCGGGCGTGCCCGCGAGCTCGAGGATGCGCTTCGCGACCGCGTGGAGGTCCTCGATCGGTGTCGAGGTGCCGCCGGTCACGCCGACCACGCGCGCAGCCTCGAACACAGACGCGTCGTCGAGGTCGCGGACGCCTTCGATCTGGACCGCCGGCGTCCCGACGATGCCGCAGAGGCGCGTGAGCTCCTTCGTGTTGGCGCTCGACCGCCCGCCGACGACGACCATCAGGTCCACCTCGCGGGCGGCCTCGAGCGTGTCCTCCTGGCGCCGGATCGTCACCGGGCAGACCGTGTTGACGATCTTGAGCTCGTGGCTGCGCGAGACCATGTAGGCGGCGAGCTTCTCGAACTTCCAGGGCGGCTGGGTCGACTGGGAGATCAGCGCCATCTTCTTCTTGCGCGGGATCTTCTCCCAGTCCTCCTCCTCGTCGACGACGATCGCGTTCGGCGCGAACCCGAGCAGGCCGATCACCTCTGGATGCTTCGGCGTCCCGAGGAGCACGATCGTGTAGCCCTCCTCGACGAGCTTCACGATCTCCTTCTGCTCCTGGATGACCCACGTGCAGGTGCCGTCGATGACCTCGAGGCCGCGCGCGTTCGCCCGCTCCATCACGTCCGGCCGGACGCCGTGGGCCCGGATGACGACCGCTGCGCCGTGGTCGACATCATCCAGCGTCTCGACCGTCTCGATTCCCAGCTGCTGCAGGTCGCGGATCACGCCCTCGTTGTGGACCACCTGGCCGAGGGTGTGCGTGGCCTTGCCGGCCGCCCGGGCCTCCTTGGCCTTGTCGATCGCCTCGCGCACGCCGTAGCAGAAGCCGGTCCGCTTCGCGATCCTGATCTCGGCGACCGTCCCGCTGACCGCTGGGTCGCCACTGCTCGTCATGTCGAGTCCAGTATCCCACGGGGCACGTTCGAGGCCCGTGCGGCGAGCGTACGGTCGAACACTGCGAGTACCGGCGGACTGGCTCAGGACGACGTGACGTCCGCGGCGTAGACGCCACGCTGGCGAGGCGGGAGCAGCTCCGCGATCCGGGTCATGATCAGGCGCGTGGCGGCCTCGGTCGCCCGGCGGCCCTTCGTCGGGGTGCCGTGGGCCTCGAACTCCGCCGCGACCGTGAACGGCGTGCCGTAGCGCACGGTCACCTTCTTCCCGGACTTGGGCAGGAGGTGCCCGCGCGGCCACATCCGGTCGCTGTCGACCACCGCCACGGGCAGGACCGGCGCGCCGCTGCGGAGCGCGAGCATCCCGGCGCCCTCACGGACCTCCTGGAGCCCGCCGTCGCGGCTGCGCGTGCCCTCGGGGAAGATGGCGAGCACCTGGCCCGCGTCGAGGATCCGCATCGCGGTCCGGAACGCCTCGAGGTCGGCGGCCTCGCGGTCGACCGGGTGGATCGCGGCGATCCGAAACGCCCAGCCGGTCGGCGGCCACTCGAGGAGCTCGCGCTTGCCGAGCCAGTTCACCGGCCGGTCGATGGCCTGGCTCAGGAACGAGGTGATGAGGACGGGGTCGGCGCTCGATGCGTGGTTCGCGGCGACGATCAGGGGCCCGGTTCGAGGGATCGCCTCGAAGTCGCCCTCGCTCCGGAACCTCACGAGCAGCCGGACGATGGCCCGGAGCACGACGTTGCCGAGCTTGTAGAGGAAGCTCCGCTTCGTCGCCACGGGTGTCGGGCGGATCGGTTTCCGCTCACGCCGCTTCTCCCGCTCGCGCCTGTGCGGCGAGCCCTCGGTGGTCGACTCGCCCGTCTCGCCGGCCTCGGTCGCCGGCGGTGCGCCCGGTGAGACCGGGGCGGGGGCGGCCGACGCAGCCGCGCTCACATCCTCGGTCGCCGATGCCGACTCGCTTTTCGCCTCGGCCTCCGCCTTGCGGATCCGCTCGACCACGAGCGCGACAGTCTGCTCGAACGTGTTGCCGTCCGTCCGAAGGATCACCGCGTCGTCCGCCGCGCGCAGTGGAGCAACCTCCCGGGTGGTGTCGAGCTCGTCGCGCCGCCGGAGCTCGGCAAGAATCTCCTGGCCCTCCGGTCCGTCCGGGTCGATGCCCCGCTCCCGGGCCCGCCGCGCGGCCCGCTCCTCGACCGAGGCGTCGAGGAACAGCTTCAGGTCCGCGTCCGGCAGCACGACCGTGCCGACGTCACGCCCGGCCATGATGATCCGGCCGCGCATCGCGAGGACACGCTGCCGTTCCAGCAGCGCGTGGCGCAGCTCGGCGACGCTCGAGTAGGCGGAGACCGCGACGTCGACTTCCGGCGTGCGGACGTCGGCCGTCCGGTCGACCCCAGCGATGGCCACGTGCGCAAGCCGGCCGTCGCCGACGTCGAGCAGCTCGATTTCGCGCACCAGCGGCACGAGGTCCGCGTGGCGGTCCGCGGAGATGCCGCGGTGCAGCCCGAGCCAGGTCACGGCCCGGTACAGGAGGCCCGTGTCGCAGAACCGGTAGCCGAGCTCCTTCGCGGCCGCGGCGCCGACGCTCGACTTCCCGGACGAGGCGGGGCCGTCGAGGGCGACGACGAGGCCGTTGGGTGCCGCGGTCGCCGCCGAATCCGTCATCGAACGGGGAGGATACCGGCGCGAGGCCCCGGATCGATCGCCCGGCGGCGTCAGCCGTGGCCCGTCGATCGGTCGTCCGTCGTGGTCGATCGGTCGTCCGTCGTTGTCGATCGGTCGTCCGTCGTGGTCGGTGGGTCGTGCGGTCGGGCCATCGATCGTCGTGGAGGCTCCGCCAGCTCCCGCAGCATCGGCAAGCGCATCCGTCGGCGCCGGGATCGCCTTCCGGCTCCTATTGCGCACTTGCTCAATTAGGGTACTCTCGCCCCGTCGTGATGCTCGCGTCCGAGCCCCGCACCGAGCCTCCCCCGCACCGCCAGCCCCCGCCGGCGTCGGCCGAGGTTGAGCCGGAGATCCGCCTCGCCGGCCTGACGAAGCGGTTCGGCGACGTCGTGGCCGTCGACGCCATCGACCTGACGATCCGCAGCGGGGAGTTCTTCTCGCTCCTCGGCCCCTCGGGCTGCGGCAAGACCACGACCCTCCGCATGATCGGCGGCTTCGACCTCCCGACCAGCGGCACGATCGAGCTCCGCGGCCGCGACGTCAGCCACGACCCGCCGGACAAGCGGCCGGTCAACATGGTCTTCCAGAGCTACGCCCTGTTCCCCCACCTCGACGTGGCGGGCAACATCGCGTTCGGGCTGAAGCGGCGCAAGGTCGACAGCGCGGAGATCAAGCGCCGCACGGCCGAGGTCCTCGAGCTCGTCAACCTGCCCGGCTACGAGAAGCGCCGGACCCACGAGCTATCCGGCGGCCAGCAGCAGCGGATCGCGCTCGCGCGGGCGCTGGTGAACGAGCCCAACGTCCTCCTCCTCGACGAGCCGCTCGGCGCGCTGGATCTGAAGCTCCGCAAGCGCCTCCAGCTGGAGCTCAAGCGCATCCAGCGCGACGTCGGGATCACCTTCGTGTACGTGACCCACGACCAGGAGGAGGCGCTGACGATGAGCGACCGGATCGCGGTCATGCACCGCGGCCGGATCGAGCAGGTCGGGACGCCGGAGGACCTCTACGACCGGCCGTCGACCCCGTTCGTCGCCGACTTCATCGGCACGACGAACCTCCTCGAGGGGTCCGTGGCGGCGCTGCTCGACGGCGAGGCGGTGGTCCGCCTCGACTCCGGCGACACCTGCATCGTCGGCGCAGCGGGCCTCGTGCCCGGCCAGTCGTTCCAGTTCAGCATCCGGCCGGAGTCGATCGGCCTGGAACGCGTCGAGGGAGGTGCCGACGGACGCCTTCGCGAGCAGCGCATCGGGCTGCACGGGACGGTCGAGCAGGTCGCGTACCTGGGCTCGGCCGTCCAGTACCACGTTCGAACCGACGGGGGCCTTGCGGTCACGGTTCTCGCATCCAGAGCGGGACCAAGATTCGAATCCGGGGACATCGTGGTCCTTGGTTGGTCGCCGTCCGACGCGCTCGTCCTGGGCGATCGGTCGGCCGAGATGGAGGAGTCGTCATGACCGGGAAGCGTTCGACCGGGCTGACCTTCGACGAGGCCCTCACGCGCCACCTGCGCAAGGCCGGCTGGAGCCGCCGCGAGTTCCTTGCCCGCGTGGCCGCGTTCGGGGCCGCGACCGCCCTGACCCAGCTCCTGATCGCCTGCAATGCGCCCGCGGCGACGCCGTCCCCGGCGCCGGCCACGCCCGCCCCGACACCGGCCGGGACGACGGCGGCCGAGGCCACGCCCGCCGCCACCCCCGAGCCGACCCCGGTCCCCGAGCCGGAGGGCGAGCTCTACGTCTACAACTGGGCCGACTACATCGGCGAGGAGACCGTCGCCAAGTTCGAGGAGAAGTACGGGATCAAGGTCACGTACGACAACTTCGCGGACGAGGCGACGCAGATCGGCAAGATCCAGAGCGACGGCAAGGGCGGCGGCTACGACGTCACCTACCCCGCCTCGACGTGGATGCCGGAGTTCATCGAGACGGGCGTCGTCCGGAAGCTCGACCACTCGCTCATCCCGAACCTCGGGAACCTCGCGGCCGCGTGGCAGAACCCCGGCTACGACCCCGGCAACCAGTACTCCGTCCCGAACATGTGGTGGACGACCGGCTATGCCTGGAACGGCGAGAAGATCGACGCCGACCTCAAGGACTGGGCGGAGCTCTGGAAGCCCGAGCATGACAACCAGATCTTCATGCTCGACGACATCCGCGAGTGCTTCGCCGCCGCGGCCTTCGTGCTGGGCCTGTCGCCGAACACCACCGACCTCGGTGAGCTCGACCAGATCCTTGCCAAGCTCGAGGAGCAGAAGCCCCTCGTCCGCGACTACACCACGGACCACATCGCGGGCATGATCGGCGAGGACGTCGCGATCGCCCACTGCTGGTCCGGCGACTGGGTCCAGATGACGTACGAGATGAACGACGTCCGCTACGTCATCCCGAGCGAGGGCGCGATCAAGGGCAACGACGTGATGGTCATCCTGTCCGGCGCCCCGCACCCGATCGCGGCGCACCTCTGGATCGACTTCAACCTCGATGCCCAGATCAGCGCCGAGAACACCAACTATATCGGCTACATGGGCCCGAACGAGGCGGCCTGGCCCATGATCGAGGACTACATCATCGACGACCCGCGGCTCAACCCGCCGCCGGAGGAGCTCGCGATGCTCGTCGAGCTGCAGTACCTCGAGCCGGTCGACCTGGCCGAGTACACCAGCCGCTGGAACCAGCTCCGCGCGTGACCTCGGCGGCCGTCACGCCATCGCCGGCGCGCTCGGCCGCCGACCCGGCCGATCCGGCCGATCCGGCCGAGAAGGGGGCGAGGGGCGCGAGGCGCGGGGGCAGCCGCCGCGAGCGCCTCGCGACCTCGGTCCTCGTGCTGCCCGGTGTTGCCTGGCTGGGCATCTTCTTCCTCGCGCCCCTGGCGATCATGGCGGTCATCAGCCTCGGCGCGGTCGACGAGCACGGGCGCGTCACCCTCCTCGAGCCGAGCCTCCGCAACTACGAGGAGGCGTTCCGGCCCGAATACCTGCCGGCGTTCCTCAAGTCGCTGTACTACTCGATCGTGACGACCGTGCTATGCCTGGCGATCGGCTACCCGGTCGCGTACTGGATCTCGCGCTATGGCGGCCGCCGCAAGATCCTGCTGCTGATCCTGGTGATGCTGCCGTTCTGGACCAGCTACCTGATCCGGACCTACGCCTGGATGATCATCCTGCGCGACAACGGGGTCCTGAACTCGCTCCTCCGGACGCTCGGGCTGATCGAGGACCCGATCCAGATCCTGAACACGGACGTCTCCGTCATCCTCGGCATGGTCTACGGGTTCCTGCCGTTCACGATCCTGCCGCTGTTCGTGTCGATCGACCGGCTGGACTTCTCGCTGGTCCACGCGGCGCGGGACCTGTACGCCTCCGGCCGGGACGCGTTCCTGCACGTCACGCTGCCGCTGACGATGCCGGGGATCGTGGCCGCCTCGCTGCTGACATTCATCCCGGCGCTCGGCGACTTCGTGACGCCGGACGTGCTCGGCGGCGCCGACACGACGACCATCGCCAACATCATCCAGGTCATCTTCACCGGGGGCCGGGACTGGCCGTACGGCTCGGCGCTGGGGTTCCTGCTGATGGCCGTGACGATCGCCGGGACGATGCTCGCGCTGCGGAACCTGCGGCGCGAGGTCATCGGGGTCGAGGCGTGAGGGCCCGAGGTGGGGGCCGTGCTGGGGGCCGGTGCGTGGGCGCACGCGGCATGAGGGCCGGGGCGTGACCGGGCGGGCGAGCCGCTGGCTCACGGGCTTCGCGGCCCTGATCTACGTGTTCCTGTTCGCGCCGATCGTCGTCCTGATCATCTTCAGCTTCAACGATTCGCGCCGGACTTTCGTCTGGCAGGGCTTCACGCTCGACTGGTATCCGCGCCTGTTCCGCAACTCGGAGCTGCTCGACGCGTTCGAGGTCACGATGCAGGTCGCCGTCATCGCGGTGATCGGCTCGACGATCCTGGGGACGCTGCTCGGCCTCGGGCTCGCCCGGCTGCGGTTCCGGGGCTCCGGCGCCGTCCAGACGCTCCTGCTGCTGCCGATGATCACGCCCGAGGTCATCATGGGCATCAGCCTGCTGGTGTTCTTCACCCAGCTGTTCGGACTCAACGGGTCGATCGGGCAGATCTCGCTGGCCCACATCACGTTCTGCATCTCGTATGTCGCGATCACCGTTCGCGCACGGGCGGCGAACCTCAACCCGCAGCTCGAGGAGGCCGCGCGCGACCTCGGCGCCTCGGCCGTGGGCGCGTTCCGACACGTCACGATGCCGCTGATCGCCCCGGCCGTCGCCGCGGGCGCGATGCTCGCGTTCGCGCTGTCGTTCGACGACCTGATCATCACGTCGTTCAACGCCGGCGTCGGCTCGACGACCCTGCCGATCGCGATCTACAGCGCGCTGAAGTTCGGCATCACGCCGCAGATCAATGCGATCTCGACGATCATCGTCGCGTCGGTCTCGGTGATCCTCCTCATCGCCTGGCGGCTCGGGGCGTTCCGCAACGCCGCTCGCTCCGCCGTGGGCCGGGGGTGAAACGGGGCTCGCCCCACGAGTTGCACGGCGATCGCGGCGCGCTTGGCGCCGGCGGTCGAGGAGCCTGACCGGGCATGACGCCGCCCGAGCGACGAGGGTCCCGTCGAAGATCGCCGGTGGCGATGCGAACGGCCAAATCAGGCCGGGTTCCTGTCATGCATCGCCAGCAGCAATGCGTGACCGGCCGACAGGCGCCGGCGAGCCCCGCTTAGCTGCGCTCCCCGAGCGTGGCCAGGCCACACGGGGGCGCCTGGGCCGCCCGATCCGACCCCGCTGGCGGTCTCCGCGCCGTCTCCCATCGCTGGGAGCGATCTCTGACGGGATGGGCCGCCGGCGAGCCGTCTCGCATTGCCGAGGGCGATCGGCGAGGGGACGTCCGGGCCGTCGGCGCATCGTGGCCGTGTTCGCGCGGCGAACGCGGCCCGGACCTGGCGCGCGGCGAACGCGCCCCCGGCTACTTCCCGAGCGGCACCTGCTTCTTCGGGTCGACGAACGGGATCGCGGCGCTGCGGGCGGCCCAGAGGTCCCCGTCGGGGGCCACGATCTCGAGCTTCGTGCCCGGGCTTGAGAGCTCGATCGGCAGCCAGACGTAGCCGATGTTCTTCTCGAGCCGCGGCGACCAGATGAGGTCGGTCACGGTCCCGACGGGCTCACCACGGTGCAGCGCCGGCCGCTTTTCGGACAGCTCGAAGGGCAGCGGGTCGCCGGGCGCCTCGATGCCCACCAGCTTCCGCGAGACCCCGTTGACCCGGATCTCCTCGAGCGCCGCCTTGCCGATGTAGTCAGCCTCCTGCGGCTCGACGAGGCGTTCCAGGCCCATGATCTCGAACGGGTTGTTCTCGATCGTCATGTCCGAGCCGTAGTTGAAGATCCCGGCCTCGATCCGCCGAGCCTCGACCGGCGCGACCGGCCGGATGTTGAACTCGCGACCCGCCTCGAACACGCGGTCCCAGAGGTCGGCGCCGCGCGACGGGTCGCGGAGGTAGATCTCGTACCCGACCTCGCCCGTCCAGCCCGTCCGGCTGATGACGACCGGGATGCCCTCGATGTCCGTCGTGAGCGTCCAGTAGTACTTGACGTCGAGGATCGCCGGCCCGACGAGCTTGACGAGGACGTCTTTCGACTTCGGGCCCTGGACCTGGATCGGGTAGACCTCGGGCTCGCGGACCTGGACGTCCAGGCCGGAGTGCACCGCGACGCCGCGGGCGTACAGGCCGGCGTCCGAATCGGCCAGCGCCAGCCACCAGCGGTTCTCCTCGATCCGGAGGAGCACCGGGTCGTTGACGATCCCGCCGTCGTCCGCGGTGATGAGCACGTACTTGCCCTGTCCGACGGCGCACTTCGTGAGGTCGCGGCAGGTCAGGAGGTTCGTGAAGGCCGACGCGTCCGGCCCAGTGATCTCGACGATCCGCTCGACCGAGACGTCCCACACGGTGACGTCATTGAGCAGCGCCCAATACTCCTCGACCGGGTCGGCGTAGTAACCCGGCAGGTACATGTGGTTGTAGATGTCGTAGGCCTTGCAGCCCGCGTCGAGCGTCTTTTCGAAGAACGGCGAGCGGCGGTACCACGGGCCGAAGTAGAGGGTGCTCGAGGTCGGCCGGGCGGCGTTGCGGGTGGGGCTCTCGATGGCGTTCATGCGGCTGGCTCCTTCGCTGGATCGGCTGGATCGGACGGGTTCGACGGGTCGGTCGACGGGTCGGACGACGGGTCGGACGGGGCGGCCGCCGCGCGCGCGGGGGCCTCGGCGGGCGCGGGGGCCTCGGCGGGCGCGGG
>DATLYV010000003.1:0-28462 GCA_035574535.1 Binatia bacterium | reverse complement strand
CGCCCCGCCCGCCGGGGCCCGCCGGCCGCCCCGGCTACACTCCCGCCGTGGACGCCCAGCGGATCGCGGAGAGCCTGGCGTTCATCAACTGGACGGTCCTCACGACCCTCGCCGTGGGCACGTTCGGGGCCGTCGTCGCGGGCCGGCTCCGCACCGAGGCCACGCGCGGCTACCTAGCCTTCACCGCGTTCAGCGCGGCGGCCTTCGCGGTCCTCGCCGCGCTCTCCGATTCCGGCCTGCCCGCGCTCCGTTGGCCGACGGGCGCGCCGGTCGCGGCGGCCGTGCCTGCCCTGGAGGCGGCCAGACCCTTCGGCCTGTGGGCCCTCGCGATCCTCGCCGTGGGCTACGCTGTCGCGATCTGGCGCGGCGGTCGTGCGCCGGCACTCGCGGCCGCCGGGCTCGCCGCGGCGGCCGTCACGCTCGTGAGCGCCGCGGCGACCTGGGGCGCCGGCGGTCCCGTCGCGATCGGGGCCGCGCTGATGCTGGCCCAGCTCGTGATCCTGTCGGCCGCGCTCGGCGGCGTCTGGGCTGCGATGGTGCTGGGGCACTGGTACCTCGTGACGCCGCGGCTGCCCGAGGCGCCGCTCGTCCGCTTCTCGACCTGGCTGACGTTCGTGATCGGGGTCCAGCTCGCGCTGTTCGTGGGGTGGACGGCGCTCGGCGCGGGACCCGCGGCCCGACCCGCCTTCGGCGAGCTCACCGGGGAGTGGGCGCTGTTCGTCTGGCTCCGCCTGCTCGTCGGGCTGGTCTTCCCGCTGATCGTGAGCTGGGCCTCGATCCAGACGGCGAAGACGCGGTCGATGGAATCGGCGACCGGCTTGCTCTACATCAACGTCGGCACGATCGCGGCCGGCACGATCCTCGCGGCGGGCCTGTACTTCGGTGCTGGCCTGCTGGTCTGACCTCGTCTGCAAACCTCGACCGACGGAGGCGTCATGAAACAGGACAGGACCTGGTACCCGGAGCCGGTCGACCTCGACTGGATCGAGGCGACCAGCCGCCCGCCCCACCCGGTGTTCCTCGAGATGGAGGCCGCCGCGACGGCCGGCGAGCGCATTCCGATCCTGAGCCGCGACAGCGGGCGCTTCCTCGGCGCGATCGCCGCGAGCCGGCGACGCGTGGTCGAGGTCGGGACCGCGATCGGCTACTCGACGCTCTGGATGGCCCTCGCCCTGCCGAGCGACGGGCGCATCGTCACGATCGACCCCGACCGCTCACGGACCGGCAGGGCGCGCGAGTTCTGGCGCGCCGCCGGGGTGCCGGACGACCGGATCGCCGTCGTGAACGCCCCGGCGCTGGAGGCCTTCCGGAGTGCGGAGCCGCTCCTCGACGGGCCGTTCGACCTCGCCTTCATCGACGCACTCAAGGAGGAGTACCTCGAGTACCTCGAGGCGCTCCGTCCCCGCCTCGCGCCAGGGGCGATGATCGTCGCCGACAACGTCCTGTGGAGCGGCCGCGTCTCCGGCGGTCGACCGTCGAGGCCGGGCGACGGCACGGACGACCTTCGGGAGTTCTGTGCCCGCGTTTCCGCCGACCCGGACTTCGAGACGACGATCCTGCCGATCGGCGACGGCCTGCTCGTGGCGACCCTTCGCCCGTGACCCGGCCGGCGTCGGCGATGGTGCGGATCCGGGTTCGGCTGTTCGCGATGCAGCGGGAGATCGCCGGCACGCGCGAGGTCGAGCTTGAGCTGCCCGCCGGGGCGACGATCGAGGACGCCTGGGACCTGCTCGTCGAGCGCTTCCCGCGGCTCACGCCGGGCCGGCAGGCTGTTCGCTTCGCGCGCAACGGGGCGTACGCCGATCCGTCGACGTCGCTGGCCGATGGCGACGAGGTCGCGATGATCCCGCCGGTGAGCGGCGGCTCGGGGGCCGGTGACGCCGACGCTCGCCGCCGCATCCTCGAGATCCGGTCGGAGCCGTTTCCGTCGACCATCCTCGCCGAGCTCGCCGACCGCCTCACGACCCAGGAGGACGGGGCGGTCGTCGGCTTCCTCGGCGTGACCCGTCGCTCGCCGGGTACGCCGGCACCGGGCCAGGAGGAAGCGGCGGCCCGCCACGCCGGCCGAGACGTCGAAGGCCTGATGTACGAGACGCTGGCCGAGATGGCCCTCGCCGTGATGGCCGAGATCGCCGACGAGGTCGAGGCCCGGTTCGGGGTGACGCGGCTGGCGATCGTGCACCGCGAGGGCGAGGTGCCGCTGGGCGAGTCCTCGGTCGCGATCGTCGCCGTCTCGCCGCACCGCGACGCCGCGTTCGAGGCCGCCCGCTACGCGATCGACGAGACGAAGGCCCGCGCCCCGATCTGGAAGGCCGAGCGCTTCGCCGACGGCCACGTCTGGATCGGCGAACCGGCCCGCGACGCCCCGACGCGGCGCCCTCGAGACCCCGCGGTCGACTGACCGGCGGCGCTCGAGTGACCGGCGGCGCCCGGGCCCAACCTGCAGCGTCATGGGTTCATCGCCGCCGCGGCCGGCGACAGTGAAACGCCGCCGGGGGGTCCATCCCGGCGGCGTGAGCGTTCGCGAAGGCACGTCCTCGGCGGCGGTGCAGCCACCGCCGAGCGCTCGTCGAGCGCTCCCTCCCGGCGGCGGTGCAGCCACCGCCGAGCGCCCGCGAGCGATGGACAGATCAGCCGATGAGCGCCGGCTCCTCGCGGGTCGGCTCGTCGTCCGACTCCGCCTGGCGACTCGCCGTCGCGTTGTCGACGTCGAGCAGGTAGCCGATGCCCTGGAATGTCCGGATGCGGCCCGGCTCGCCCGGGGCGGCGCCGAGCTTGCGCCGGACGCGCGAGACCCAGACGCGGAGGTACTGGAGGTCGTCGCGGTACTCGGGGCCCCAGACCTTGGTCAGGAGCTCGGTGTGGAGCACGACCTTGCCGGCGTTCGCGGCCAGGTGCTGGAGCAGCAGCCACTCGGTGCGCGAGAGCTGGACCAGCTCGCCGCCCCGCGTGACCATGCGCCGCTCGAGGTCGATCTCCACGTCGTCGAACTTGATGACGCCGGCGCCGGGCTCCGCGCCGCCGGAGCGGCGGATGACCGCGCGGACGCGCGCCGCGAGCTCGTCGGGGTGGAACGGCTTGGCGATGTAGTCGTCGGCGCCGAGGTCCAGGCCCTTGGCCTTGTCGGCCGTGGAGCCCTTCGCGGTCAGCAGGATGACCGGCACGGGGCGGCGCTCGCGCAGCTGCCGCATCACCTCGATGCCGTCGAGGTCCGGCATGACGATGTCGAGCAGGACGATGTCCGGACGGACCTCCTCGGCCTTCTGGAGCGCCTGCTCGCCGCCGTTGGCGGTGACCACGCGGAAGCCCTCCTCGGAGAGGGCGATTGCGACGAGCTTCGTAATCCGCGGCTCGTCGTCGGCGACGAGCACGAGTGGCTGGGTCGACATGATGGTGGGCCTCCCTGACGGGCTCGGAAATTCCTGGATGGGCTGGCAAGGTTTCCGATCGTCACCGGGAACCTGGCAGGTCGCAAGTGTTACGAGAAGCGCCTCCCGGTTAGTCCCGGCCCACATTGCAGAACCGTTACGCACGCATTACAACCCACGGGCGATATGCCGGTGCGAGGGCGCGCCACGCTCCCACGATCGGGCCCGCGACGCCGGCCGTCATACGGTGGCACGTGGCGAAGCGGCGTCCCGCCGGGGAGCCGGCTTCAAGGAGGGCCACCCGTGACCGATCTCGACCGCGCCGGACGAACGGCGCTGCACCCGCGGCCGCACCAAGTCCGGCGCAGCCGGCGCGCCCGATGACCGCCTCGCCCCGGCGCCTGCGCATTGCCCAGGTCGCGCCACCGCTGGAGCGCGTGCCCCCGGAGGCCTATGGCGGCACCGAGCGGATCATCGACGAGCTGACGCGAGAGCTCGTCCAGCGCGGCCACGAGGTGACCGTCTTCGCGAGTGGCGATTCGGACGTCCCGTGCCGCCTCGTCCCGACCGTCGAGCGCGCGCTCCGGCCTGCCGGTATCGAAACCGAGTCGGGCGGCTGGTTCGCCGCGACCACCAAGCTCGTCGCCGACCACGCGAAGGACTTCGACGTCATCCACTCTCACCTCGAGTGGTGGTCGGTGCCGCTCGCCCGCCTGTCGAGCGTGCCCGTCGTCGCGACGTTTCACGGCCGCCTCGACCTGCCCTTCGGTGACCGGCTCTTCGAGCGCGCGCCGTACGGCATGGTCGCGATCAGCCGGCACCAGGCGAGCACCTACCCCGAGGTGCCCTGGACGATCATCCACAACGGCCTGACGCTCGACAGCATGCCGTTCGCCGACCGGTCGGGCGAGGCGCTCTGCTTTGTCGGGCGGGTCGACCCGGAGAAGGGCATCGTCGAGGCGATGGACATCGCCAAGCGGACCGGCCGGCCACTGCGGATCGCCGCGAAGGTCGGGAACATGCCCGACCAGAAGGCCTATTACGAGGACGTCTTCAAGCCGGCGCTGCGCCGGGCGGGCCGCCAGATCGAGTACCTCGGCGAGCTGCAGCCCGCCGAGCGAGACCGGCTGTTCGCGGAGAGCTACGGCACGCTGATGCCGGGTGCGTGGCCGGAGCCGTTCGGGCTCGTGAGCATCGAGTCGCTCGCCTGCGGGACCCCGGTCATCGCGAGGCGGGTCGGCGCCCTGCCCGAGATCATCGGCGAGGGTGTCGACGGGTACTTCGGGGACGATGCGTCCGCGATGGCCTTCTACGCCGACCGGCTCGGCACCCTGGATCGCCGGGCGATCCGCGAGCGGGTCGTCGAGCGGTTTTCCGCGGCGCGGATGACCGACCGCTACGAGGAGCTGTACGCGCGCATGGCCGGCCTGGGTCCGACCGACAGGGTTGCGCTGCAGGCGGTCATGGCCGAGGGGCAGGGGCCGCCCAGGAAGCCCGTCGGCGTGTTCGCGCCGGAGGACGGCAGTCCGGTGCCCGGCGGCCCGCGCGTTTCTGCCGGCTAGCACCTCGACGGGCCCGCGTCCATGGCGGTGGAGAAGCCCGCCGGCGCCGCCGGGCCGCTCTCGCCGACGCCCGCGCATGCGCCCGCCAAGCGCGACGCCCGGGCCGCCGGGCTGCGCTACGTCACCGCGGACGGGCCCGGGATCAGCCGCCGTGTGAGACCGATCGCCCGTTGGAGCCTGCCCGGCTGTCGAGCCCTAGCGGGACGCAAGGCGCTCGCGGAGGGCCTGGAGCAGCACCTCGGCGTGCTCGACCTCGTCGCGCCCCAGGCGCTCGAAGACGTCGCGGACCTCCTCGTCCTCGGCGTACATCTGGTACGCCTCGATCGCCTCCAGCTTGGAGGTCAGGGCCTGGAGCAGGTCGTACGTCGCGTCATCGACGGGGCTCTGGGTGGCGGCCGACGTGGCGTTGGGGTTCTGCATTCGTGGGTCTCCTCGGAAATGAACGTTCGGCTTGGGGGTGCGGCAAACCATGCGGGCCGCTCGATCGCGGCGGGACCCCCGCGCCTCGGCGCGACGTTGCAGCCACGTCGCGGTGGTCGCGGGACATCGCCAGGCGGGATGACGATGTCCCCGGATCGCAACGCCGCTGCAGCACTGCGATACGGATGCAATGTCGGACATCGCGCTCGACAGCAAGACGCAACCCGGGCTCGCGCATCGTCACCGGGATCGGAACACGAGGAAACTTCTCGGGCCCAGCGATAGCAGCTTCGTTGCTCCAGCTCATGGACGAGCTGCTCCAGAACATCGAGCAGCGCGATGCCGGCGATCCCGATGCGCCCGCATGGGAGGCGTGCGCCCGCATCGAGCGGATCGAGCAGGAGCTCGCTCGCCGGTTGAACGCCGGCGAGACGGTCGAGGCGCTCGGTGCCGCCCCGGCCACGGCGGGGACCCAGGCCCGCCGATCCGAGGAGCCGCTCGCCGGAGTCGCCTAAGTCACCTGGGGGTACGAGTCGGGGCCGACCGCGTCGTCAGGGGCCGCTGCGGTCGGCACCGGCCTTCACGCATGGATCACGCCGGCATCCGAGCCGCACAAGGGGCTTCCGAGCCGGCCCGCAGGACCCTCCGCGGCGACCCGTGGGAGCCTCCGCGCCGGCCCGTCAGGACCGTTCGACCTGCCAACGGGCCCCTCCGAGGATCCGCGTCACTTATCTGCAAGCCGGCGGTCCTCCGTGCTGGCGTGCCGGTGACTCCGGCCGCCCAGACTTTCCGCTCACGATGACCAACCTCCTGGCCGACGTTCTCGCCGATCCCGCCGTTGCGACCCTCGGGTTCGTCGTCGGCATGGCCGTTCTCGCTCTCTGGGTGGCCGCCGCCTGGTGGGCCTACACCGACGCGACGCGCCGGGCCGACAGCATCCTCGCGGGCTCCGCCGCCGCCGCCTGGATCCTGCTCTCCACCCCGCTGCTGCTTCCGCTCTCCCTGGCCGTCTACGCCTTCTCCCGACCGCAGGTCCCGGCCGGCGAGCAGCGCATCAAGACGCTGATCGAGCAGATCCGCGCGACCGCCCCCGACGAGCGCTGCGAGACGTGCGGCGAGATCGTCGAGAGCGCTTGGATCCGCTGCCCCACGTGCGCGGCCTGGCTCATGGCGCCCTGCGCGTCCTGCAGCCGCTGGGCCGACGTCTCCCTCGAGCTCTGCCCATGGTGTGGCGAGGAGGCCAGGGATGACCCGTTCGTGCGGAGGCCGGCGCTCGTGCCCGTCATGGCGACAGGGAGCGACGGCGTGCCGGACATGGCAACCGCCCTCGCGGATGGCGCCGGCGATCCGGACGGCTCGTTCGATGCGGACGAACTCGACGACGACGGGCAAGGTCGAGGCGCGGACGAGCGCCCCGCGCCCCGCGCCCGACCGACCTGGCGCCCCGCCGCACCGGGGATCCCGCGTTCGCTACGCGGCGCCGACGGTCGGCTCGTCAGCCCGGGGCGGCGCCTCGGTCGCAGCAGGCTCGGGGCCTGATCTCGTGCCGCGCCTCGCCGGACATGGAAAGGCCGCCGCGGGCGGTTCGCCCGTGGCGGCCGATTGGGGAAGGTGCGTCGTTGGCGCGGCGCGCTACCCGCGTGAGGCCTCGTCGGCCCGGCCCCGCTCGTACGCGGCGTCGCGCGACATCTTGTCGGCCTGCTCGTGAAGCTCGTCGCCCGCGTCCTTGACCGCGTTGCCGAGCCGATCGCCGGCGTTGGCGAGCTTGTCGTCCAGCGACTCCTCGCCGTCCGCCTTGCGCCAGGTCTCCTTGGTGTCCGCCTCGGTGTCGCGGATGGTCTTGCTCAGGTCGCTCATCTCTCGTCCTCCGGTTGGCGCGGCGGACGCCGCGCTCGACTCGAACCTAGTCATCGGCGGCTCCTCGATGCCTCGTGGAACTTGCCGATTGAGTTGCAACCCGATCGCAGCGGCCACGCCGCACCCAACAGGAGGTAGGTGCCATGACCAGCGAAACCACGACGACGACGACGAAGACTCGGACGAACGGAGGGGCCACGGAGCGCGACGCGGTCCAGTCGGCCGTCGCCGAGGTCCGCAGCGCCCTCGGGAACGTCGGCAGGTCCGTTCCCGACGTCGCGCGCACGACCCGGGCGGCGGTCGATGACATGTTCAAGGCGATCGAGACGGGCTCCGATGAGCGGGTCTCCGCGGGCGTCACGCTCTCGCTCGGCCTGGCGATCGGGATGCTGCTCGGCGGCGCCCCGCGGCTGCTGATCCTGGTGGCGCTCGTCCCAGTCGCAGCGATGGGCCTCGTCCTCCAGGACCGCCGCAGGAAGTCCGCCGGCCGCGGCGCCACCTCCGCGACGTAGCGGCCGCGCCCTCGCCCCCACTCCGCCCCGCCTCCCTCGACGGGCGGCGGGCGGCACCCTCTCCGCGCCCGAGCAGCCGTGCGGCGGGCGCGACCGCCCGGGGGGCCGGACGGTCGGAGGAGGGCGGGAGCCGGCCGGGCAGACCGGTCCCGAGGGAGGGAACGTGGCGACGAGGGATCGCCGCGTCAGGCCGGATCGTCGGGGTGCGGTGGTGAAGCCGACGCAATGATCGGTGCCGCGGGACATTGCAGCGACATGACAGTCCCGTTCAACGGCAGCCGCTCCGGTAGGCGCGCGCCAGCCAGTCAGGCGCGCCCCGCCGCTTCGCGCCGGTCAGCGCGCCCACCGCCAGATCAGCGCGCTGCCGGTCAGCGCACTCCCGACGGCATCGCGTCCGCGACCAGGATCTCCATCGCCGCGGCCTGGACGTCCCGAGCGACCGCATCGCATCGCCGCACCGAGCTGTTCGGCGGCGCGCCGCCGATCAGGATGGTGCGCAGGCGCGCTGACGAGCCCTGGCACCGCTCGATGTCGCACGTCAGGTAGAAGGCCGGGGCGCTCGGTCGCTTCGGCACGGACGGCAGCACGGCGATCGCGGCCGCCCGCAGCTCCGGCGACGGCTGAACGCCGCCGCCGGTCACCACGAAGACGTCGACGCCCGCCTCCGCCAGGTGCCGGAGCGCGCGGAGCGCCTCGGGATCGACGGGCGGCGTTCCCTCGGTCGGCGCGGCGGACTCGATGGACGCCGCGCCGACGTCGACGAAGACCTCGGTCACGGACGGTCCGAGCCCGAGCTGGTCGCCCTCGGGTCAGCGCCCGGGCTCGTTGAGCCGGAGTCCGCGGCACCCAAGCCCATCGAGCCCGAGCTCGCGGCGCCGGAGCCCATGGAGCCGGCTTCGGTGCCGTCGGCACGCGACCCGGGCCCGGAGCCCATGCCGGCCGAGCGCGCACCAACCGCGTCGGCATCGTCGCGCTGGACCCGGCTGCCCTCGACCGTCCCGCGCCACGCGCCGGTAGCCTGGCCTCGGCGCTCGACGAACTGCTTGAACCGCTGGAGGTCGCCCTTCACCTGGCCCTCGACCCGACCGAGCGCATCGCCGGCCTTCTCGACCAGCCCCTTGGGCTCGACGTCGAGCTGGAGCTCGATCCGCGTCCTGCCCGGGCCCAGCGTCTCGAACTCGACGGCCCCGTCGTTCCGGGCGCCCTCGATGCTCCGCCACGCGACGACCTCGTCCGGGCGCTGCTCGAGGATCTCCGCCCGCCAGTGCTTGGTCTTGCCGGCGATGCTGGCCGTCCACTCAAGCGTCTTGTCGTCGAGCTGGACGACCCGCTCGACGCCCTCCATGAACTGCGGGAACGACTCGAACTGCGTCCACTGGTCGTAGGCGACGCGGACAGGGACGTCGACGTCGATCGATTCGATGATCCTCGACACGGGCTCCGCTCCTTTCGAACTTCTCGGCAATTGGCGACGCCCACCGCGATGGGTGGGCGTCGGCCAGATTCGATTGCCGGCCGAGCGACCCGGCCGATGGTGGCGCTAGACCATGCCGCGGCCGGTCCTCGAGCGCCCGGTGAGGGCGTTCCAGGCGACGACGACGATGACCGCGCCGATCACCGCGACCACGATCGAGCTGATGTCGAGCGGGCCGTCGATGGGGTCGGCGCCGAACAGCGCGCCGGCAAGGAAGCCGCCGACAAGAGCGCCGACGATGCCGAGCACGATGTGCCCGATCACGCCCATCCCCTCGTCACCCTTGACGAGGAAGCCGGCCAGGTAGCCGGCGATCGCGCCGAGCACGATCCAAGCAATGATGCTCATCAATACCTCCATCCCTGACGGATACGACCGCCCCGAAGGGCGCGCGACCCACTCTCCTCCGCGGGATGGCGCCTTCCGACAACGCCACACGGGCTCCGCGTTGCAATCCGCTGCAAGCGCCGCCGCCAGCGGAGGCGGGCGGAGGCGGCCCGTCGCGCGAGCGCGTGCGCGCGGGATCAGCTCGCGATCGGCCGGGATCAGATCCGGATCACGAGCTCGAGGGGGCCGTCGCGGCGGAGGACCTCGGCGCTGGTGGTGTTGCCGCGCCAGCGGTGGAACAGCAGGTCGACGGTCCGCTGGCCGACCCGCAGGTCGTGGACCGTGACCTTCCCGAGCCACGACGGCAGGTGCGGTCGATCGAGCTCGAGGATGTCGTTCGCCGCGTCGGCGTGCATCCCGAGCATCGTCTGGAGGAGCGAGAGCGAGGTCGCGGCGGACCAGGCCTGCGGCGAGCACGCGACCGGGTAGGGGACCGGCACCTCGGCGAGCCCCCGATCGAAGCCGCAGAACAGCTCCGGGAGCCGGAAGTCGGGCGAGTGCTGGGCCGCTTCGAACATCCGCGAGGCGACGCGATCCGCCGCGTCGTGTCGCCCGACGCGCTTCATGCCCGCGGCGATCAGCGCGTTGTCGTGCGGCCAGACCGTGCCCGTGTGGTAGCCCACCGGGTTGTACCCGGGCTGGCCCGCGGCGTAGGTCCGGATGCCCCAGCCGGAATCCATCGTCGGGTCCAGCAACCGCTCGACCACCGCGTCGACCCGATCCGGCGGCACGATCCCCGACCACAGGCAGTGCCCAGGGTTGGATCCGATCCCGCCGACCTGCTGCTTCTCCCGGTCGAGCGCCATCGCGTAGTAGCCGACGTCCGGCATCCAGAACGCCTCGTTGAAGCGCTCGTAGAGATTGGCCGCCTCGCCCGCGAGGTGCTTCGACAGGACGCGGTCGCCGAGCCGGTGCGCGAGGTGGCTCATTCGGAGCTTGGCGTCGTACACGTAGCCCTGGACCTCGACCAGGGCGATCGGCGGCTCCGCGGGCGTCCCGTCGCGATGGCGGATCCCGTCGCCCGAGTCCTTCCAGCCCTGGTTCAGCAGACCCGCCGGCGTGCGCCGCTCGTACTCGACGAAGCCGTCGCCGTCCCGGTCGCCCCAGCGGTCGATCCACTCGAGCGCCGCCAGCGCGTTCGGCCAGAGCGACCGGACGAGCTCGAGGTCGCCCGTCCAGCGGTAGGTCTCGTCGAGGAGGATGAGCCACAGCGGGGTCGAGTCGACCGAGCCGTAGTACGGCCGGTGGGGCATCTCGCCGGTCCGGGCCAGCTCGCCGACGCGCAGCTCGTGGAGGATCTTCCCAGGCTCCATGTCCCGCGACGGGTCGTCCTCGGTTGCCTGCCACTGCGCCAGCACGGTCAGGGTCTCGCGCGCGACGTCGGGCATGAACGGCAGGACCTGAAGCGCCGTGATGACGCTGTCGCGCCCGAAGAGCGTGGTGAACCACGGCACCCCGGCCGCGAGGTAGTGGTCGCCCTGCAGCGGGCCGTCGTTCCGCAGCAGGCGGAGGTCCGCGATCGAGCGCCGGACGGCAAGGTCGAGAAGCTCGCCGTCGGAGCGGATCCGGGCGCAGCGCTCCTGCCAGGCGCCGTACTCGGCCTCCGCGTCCGTCGCTGGGGCGATCGAGTGGGGGGCCGCGCCGTCGCCTTTGCCCGTGCCGGCTCGGCGCGCCTTGCCGGTCGCGTCGCCGCGCCCACCGCCACCGCCATCGCCGTCGCCGTCGTGGCGCTCGCTGACGGCGCGAGCGAGGAGCGTCGGGATCTCCTCCGTCAGTCGCGCGCGGCCGCTGGTCGTCAGGTCGGTCGAGACCTCCCACGAGACGCCCGACTGCCCGCCGGGCTCGATCTCGAGGGCCCACTTCAGGCGCACCGAGCCGACGGACGGCATCGAGTCGTCCCGCTCCGGGGCGCTTACCTCGGCCGGCGTCATCCGCACGAAGGTCCGACGGATCAGCCCGTCGAGGCCCTCGTACCCGAACGTCACCGACTCGGGGGTCGCGGTGATCGGGAGGTAGGTGCCGCGGCGCTCCCGGATGCGGCCCCGGACCTCGAAGATGTCCGCGGCGTCCGCGTCGAGGTCGAGCTCGATCTCGACGCGCTGGGTCGTGGCGCTGTAGTTCGTGATCTCGATCCGCTCGGCCAGGCCGCCGGCGATCCAGCGCCGCCGGGTGACGGAGATGGCGCGCGAGGCGACGGCGGCGCCGATGTCGTTCTTGATCGCCGGGTCCCGGCGGAGCTCAGGGTTGGTCAGCTGGATCGTCGCGACGTGGTTGGCCGCGGCCGTCGTCCGGAGCAGCGTCGGCCGGACGCCGTTGATCCGGAGGATCGCGCACGACAGCACGCGCGTGTCGAGGTCGTACAGGCCGAGGCCGCGCGAATCCGGGTGGACGTCGCCGAACGGGTCCGACAGCAGGAACAGGTTGCCGTGCTTGAGCACGCCCACGCCCCCGAGGTCGGTCGCCGGGACGATGACCGGGTTGGGCGGAGGCAGCTGGATCGGCGTGGTCGTCGCGGCGACGGCGCGATCGACGAGGGGCTGTGCCACCGTGTCCATGATGCCGCGATCCATCATGCCGCGCCCGCGCCTCGACCGTCAGGGGAGCAGCGGCACCAGGTGGCACAGCCGGGTGCCCGGAGCCGGTCCCGCAGATCGGGCCCGCGACAGCCGGCGGCGTGTCACCGGACTGCAAGGGCCCGCCGGTCGCGGACTAGCACCGTTGCGAAGGCGGGAACGCGACCCTCCGGGGCGAGCCTCCGACGTGGGGGCACATCCAGGAGCCAGGTCGACGATGCCCAGCACCACCAGCACCGGCACCGCCGTGGCCAGATCGATGATCTGGCATCTCGAAGCGGGCGGCTGGTCCGAGCGGGAGGCCGGCAACCTCGTCGCCCTGCTCCATGGCCTGAGGCCCGCGCGAAGCGGCTGGTCGGTCCGCGAGATCGAGCACCTTCGCTTCATGCGGGCGATGGTGCGGACGGGCCGGATCGCCCGTTGACAACGGCCGACTGACAACAGCATGACCGGATCAGCCCGACGGCTGCCCGGAGGGCGCGTGCCATTGGGGCGCGCGCCCATTCGGGTGTCGCCCAGGACGCGCGCGATCATCGTCGCCCGCCGTGCCGCGGCCCACCGCGCGCCGGACAGGACGCCGGTGCTGCGCATCCTGGCCGCGGTGGCCCTCGCAACCGTCGTGGGCATCGGCTCACTCGGCACGATCGGCGCCATCGCGGCCGTTGGGGCCCTCTCGGCGGTCTCTGGGGACCTGCCCAACCCGGCCGAGCTCGAGCGCCTGACCTTCGCCGAGCCGACGATCATCTACGACCGGACCGGCAAGGTCGAGCTCGCGCGATTCGAGCGCGAGCGTCGGCGGGTCGTGACGTTCGACGATGTCCCACGACTGGTCCTGGACGCCACCACGACCGCCGAGGATCGGACCTTCTGGCAGAACGACGGCTATGACCCAGCCGCGATCATGGCCGCCGTCGTCCAGAACGTCTCCGGCGAGAGTTCGGTCGAGCGCGGCGCCTCGACCATCACCCAGCAGCTCGTGCGTGCGAGGCTGCTGCCCCCGGAGGTGGTCAACGGCGGCGACAAGTACTTCCGCAAGATCCTCGAGGTCATCCAGTCGGCGCGGCTGACCGAGACCTTCCCCGGCGAGGAGGGCAAGGAGCGGATCATCACCGCGTACCTCAACGAGATCTACTACGGCCACGAGGCCTACGGGATCGCCGCCGCCGCGAACATCTACTTCGGCGTCACCGACCTCGAGGAGCTGACCCCGTCGCAGGCCGCGCTCCTCGCCGGCCTCCCGAAGGCCCCGTCGGTCTACGACCCGTACCGCTACGCGGTCAAGGACGAGGACGGTCGGCTGGTCGTCCCGCGCGACTCGCCGCCGGTGATCCGGCGCGACTACATCCTCCGGGAGCTTTCGTCGTCCCGCTGGACCCACCTCACGCCGGAGGAGCTCGAGGCCGCCCTGGACGAGGAGGTCGTCCTCGCGGGCGACCGGCCGAGGATCATGCGCGCGCCGCACTTCTCGTGGGCCGTGCGCGACGAGCTCGTCCGGATGTTCGGGTCGCTCGAGGCGGTCGAGACCGGCGGCTACCGCGTCATCACCACGCTCGACTGGGAGGCCCAGCAGCTCGGCGAGCGCTACCTCTACGCCGCGGCCGTCCTGCCGCACCTGCCGCGCGAGCAGGCCGAAGACATCATGGACGCCCTGGAGCTCCGGCGCGACGACCGGCGCTGGGTCCGGGCGCTCCGCGGGAAGGACATCCACAACGGGGCGCTGGTCGCGATGGACTACCGGACCGGCGACGTGCTCGCCTACGTGGGCAGCGCCGGCTACTACCGCACGGAGCTCGCCAGCCCGAAGTTCCAACCCCAGCACGACGCGGCGGCCGCGCCCCGCCAGCCGGGCTCGGCGTTCAAGGCGATCGTCTACGCGACGGCGTTCGAGCAGCGGGTCCTGACGCCGGCCAGCCTCGTCCTGGACATCTCGACCGACTTCGGCGGCGGCTGGACGCCGCAGGACGCTGACACGCTCGAGCGCGGCCCGATGCTCGTCCGGCCGGCCCTCCAACAGTCGCTGAACCTGCCGGCAATCCGGGTGCTCGAGCGCGTCGGGAACGAGGCGGTCGCGACGGTTGCAGAGAAGCTCGGCGTGCGGTTCCTGGGCGGCCACGACGCGTTCCTGCAGTCCGGGCTCGCGGGGGCGATCGGGACCGTCGAGACGCGGCCGGTCGACCTGACGGGTGCGTTCGGCGCGCTCGGCAACGGCGGGGCCAAGGCCCCGACGCGGCTCGTCCTCAAGGTCACGCGCGCCGACGGGACGCCGGTGTACGAGGCACCTTCGACGCCGGAGGCCGTGCGGGCCATCTCGGCGGAGGCGGCCTTCCTCATCTCGGACGTCCTCGCCGGCAACACGGACCCCGGCCAGAACTCGTGGTGGGCGCGGACGCTGGCGATCCGGAACGGCCCGGACGGGCAGCGGCGGCCCGCGGCCGCGAAGACCGGCACGGCCGACAACCGCCGCGACTTCTCGACCTACGGCTACCTCGCGCCGCCGGACGATCCCTCGCTGCCGGGGCTGGCCGTCGGCGTGTGGATGGGCAACAGCGACCACTCGGCGCCGCGCGCGCAGGTCCAGGCGACCTCGCTCACGACGGCCGGCGAGGTGTGGCACTCCTTCATGCGCGACTACACCAACGGCTGGCCGATCGCCGGCTTCGAGCCGCCGGACGGCGTGGTCCAGGCGCGCGCGGACCGGTACTCCGGCGGCGAGCCCGGCCCCTGGACGCGCGCGACGATCCGCGAGTGGTTCATCCGCGGCACCCAGCCCGGCGCCCGGAACGAGATCGACCCGCCGAGCCTGCTCTACACGCGGGCCTGCGGCACCTGGATGGTCGACCCGGTGAAGGCCGAGCTCGGGCCGTCCCGCTGGGACGACGACGTGGCCGACTGGGTCCGCCGGGCACGCCGCGGCATCGGCACCGAGGGCGAGTACGGCTCGTCGGTCGGGGCGCCATACGGCGGGTCATGGGGCGGGCCGCTCATCGGCCCGTGTGAGCGCCCGGATCGGGGCGACGACGGCAATGATCACAACAACGGCAACAACGGCAACGGCAACGGCAACGGCAACGGGAACGGCAACGGCCCCCCGAAGCCCACGCAGCCGCCGGATCCCCCGAACCCCGATCCGGACGCCGACGTCAGCCCGGAGGCAGCGGTCGACGCTGGCGTCCTGGGCTGGCTGTTCGGCCTCTGACCGGCCCGGCCGGCGGACCTCGCAGACACGGCCGAGGCCGAGCAGGAGGGCCAGGGGCGTCGGCCGCGTTGCAGAGTGCGAGCGGCCGAGGAGGGCCGGTGCGTCGACGGCGTGCCCTGAAGTGCTAGCGGCCGAGGCCGAGCAGCAGGGCCGCCGCGATCGCGACGACCGCGAGGGTGGTCTCGAGCGCCCGCATCGAGGCGCCGGGCAGGCGGAGCGCGAGGTCCCGTATCGGGGGCGGAGCGACCGTGGCGCGGGCCGCTCTGAGCTGTTGGATCCGGTCGCTCAGGCCCTCGCTGACGATGGTGTGAAGGCTCACGTTTGGGCTCCTTCGGAGTGGTTTCGCCGGGTGTCATTGCGTCGGATGCGATTTCGCGGTATGCGAAGGGTCGGGCAGCACCGGCATCGGGCGCGCAATCGCCCACCGGCGCGCCCTCGCAGTGCAGTAACACCGCACGAGCACGCGGCCCAGGCACGGGCCCGCGGCATCCAGCCGGGCGTCGATGTCCGGCGTCCGCCGGGAGTGGCGCGGACGATGCAGGCAATGCCCAAGCGAGGAAGGTGCCGGCGAAGGATCCGCGCTCGGCGGGAGGATCGACGCTCGGCGGAGGATCGGCGCTCGGCGGAGGATCGGCGCTCGGCGAAGGATCGGCGGAACCACGGCGGCGAGGACTCGTGAGCGCCGGCACGGTACGGGTCATCTCCCTGACAGGGCGCTGCAACGGGGCCTGCCGTTTCAGTCGTTCGATGTTCCCCTCGGGGCCCGTACCGTCACTCCGTACCAAAGGCACATATCGACGACCCCGCCGTACCCTCTGCGGCGACGAGGTCCTTCCGAGCGCCGAGGCTGTCCTCCCCAGCCTCGGCGCTCCTGTGTTCGTCCGAGCTCGATGCGTGGATCGCAGCGGGCGCGCCGCCGATCGAAGGTCATCAGAAGGGCCGGATTGGGCCGGGGGAGACCAGTCGGGCGGTCCGGCAGATCCTGCCGAACCGCCCGGTGCATCTCGACCCAAGGTCCCGCGGGCGGCCTCGATGTCCAGGAGACGACCGTCCTCGCGAGCCGACCGACAGTCTGGGAACGTCCGGGTTGCACCGCGGCACACGGACGGCCCCGGACCGTTGCGGGGCCCTCGCAAGCGAAGCGTTCGAGGGTGGACAGATCGGCCGCGGAGGGCGGTTCCGGGCTCGATCGAGCGCAGCGCCCACAGGCACACCCCAGCGCCGCGGTGCGACCGACCGCCGGGCGCGGCCGGCCGCGACAGCCGCGTGGGCACGAGCTACCGGATGTGGTCCTCGCCGCGCTGGTGGTGGCGCCCGCAGGCCTGGCAGAGCGGCACGCCGTAGATGCGGCTGAGCTGCGCCTCGTGCTCCTTCTGCCGGGCGAGCCTCTCCATGCGGCAGTGCGCGCACTGCGAGCACGTGCCGACCGGCATGAGGTACAGGACCCAGCCGGTCGCGAGGAGCGTCGCCGCCAGGATCGAGATCATCGTCTCAGCTGGCATTCACACCTCCTGCGGGTTGGACGACGTCGACGTCGACAGCGACGACTCCGCGGCCGTCAGGCCGGTCGTCTCGTCGCTGGCGCCGCTCACGCCGGGGACGGCGATGTCGTCACCCGCGTCGGCAGTCGTGGTCGCTTCCCACGGCTCGCTGGGCGTCTCCCAGGCGGGTCGCCGCCAGAAGGCGAAGTACGCGGCGACGACGCCGATGAGCGCGACGAGCCCGATGCCCGCGGCGACCCACGGCCAGACGGGGGCCTTCGAGCGCCCGAGGAGGCGGTCGATCGTCTCGTCCGCCGTCTTGCCGACCTCCTCCATCTTCGGCAGGGACGGCAGCTCGATCTCCTTGAGGTCGGGCATCTTCCTCAGCAGCTCATCGACGGTCGACTTGTCGAATTTGGGCAGGACGATTGCGGTCATTCAGGTCTCCTCCTACGACGTCGACCGATCGTGGCGGGTCGGCCGAACGAGGCGACAACGCGCCGGGATGCTGCCGTTGCAGGGGTGTGTCGCTCGTCGGCTCGAGCTCGTCGCGCAAGTCGGGTCGGGTCCGCCGCAACCCGGCTGCAAGCGCCTGCCCCGCCGCGGGACCGCATCCGTGGCACGAGCCGCGAGAAGGTCGGGGCCAAGGAGGACCCACCATGCAGCCACGACCCGCCGCCGTGACCAACCCCGTCGACGCCGACACGATCACCTCGGGCCGCGAGGATCGACCGCCGGCCGAGGGCCGGCCCGACCTCGGCAGCCCCGGCACCGATCGCGACGTCCGCGACGACCTCCCGGTCGACCGCAACGACGACCTGCCGGAGCGGCTCGGCGAGCGCATCGAGAACGGCTCGAGCTCCCGTGGCGTCGCCACCGGCGAGCCCGATGTGCTGCCGGATGTCGAGACGCCCGACGAGACGATGTGACCCGCGCGAGGTGATCCGCGCGAGGTGATCCGCGCGAGCGCGCGCGTCATGGGAGGCCGATCGACGCCGATCGAATCAGGGAGCAGCCTGGCTGGAGCAACGGAAGCAGGTCTCGCTCGAACGGCGCCACCCCGGCCCGATCAGCGGCGCCGCACCTGCAAAGCCACTGCAAGGGCTTTCCGCCCCGCCGTTTGCCGGACGCGCACGTGGGACCGCCACCCTGACGCCATCCGCTTCAGGAGGGAGTCAACGCCAATGACGTTCGAACGAAAGATCGTGACCCGCTCGGACCAGGATCCGGCCTACGTCGCACCCGCGACGCGGACGGACGCCGTCGTCGAGCGGACGGAGTACTCGCCGAGCGGCGGCGAGATGCTGCGGCGCGTGGTCGTCCTGATCTTCGGGATCATCCAGACGCTCATCGTCCTCCGCATCGTCCTGCTGCTCCTCAACGCCCGCGAGGGCAACGACTTGGTCGCGTTCATCCTCAACACGAGCCAGATCTTCGTGGCCCCGTTCATCGGGATCTTCGGCACCGACGCGCTGACATCCGGCGGCTCGGTGCTGGACATCGCCGCCATCGCGGCGCTGGTCGGCTGGACGATCCTCGAGTTCATCGTCCTGTGGGTGGTCAACCTGCTGCGACGAGAGCCGGTCTGATCCGGCCGATCCTGGTGCGCATCCCACTCCGGCGCGAGCCTCGCTGGCTCGCGCCCCTCGCTTCCATGGCGCCGGCCGCGTTGCGTCCCGGTGAGCGACCCACCAGTGCGCGCGTGGTCCGGCGCCGCCAACTCTCTGCATCGCTGCGCCGCCTCGTGACGCGCGACCCGCTGCATCTCGAGGCCGGCCGGTTCGTGCCGCCTCGCCTCGTCCGCGGCTCGTTCTGCGTTGCGGGCGAACCCGACTCCTTCTCAGCCGCCGGCTGAACCCGTGCCGGCGACGGCGACCTCCGGGCTCGTCACGGCCTCCGCGGGTGGCCCCGGACCACCGACCTCGCCCGCCTGCTCCCCGGCAACCTCCAGGTACCGGCAGAGCGCGTCCAGGAGCCGCATCTGCTCTGGCGTCCGCGCCCCGGCCTCGAGGAGCTTCGGCGACGCGACCACGAGCGCAATGCTCTCGGCCCGCGAGACGGCGACGTTGAGCCGGTTGCGCGAGTACAGGAAGCCCATGTCCCGCGGCGCGTCGTCGCGGCTCGAGCTCGCCATCGAGTAGATCGCGACCACGCCCTCGCGCCCCTGGAAGCGATCCACCGTCCCGACGTTGCCCGTCGTCCCGAACCGCGCCCGGAGCGCCTTCTGGATCTCCGCGACCTGGGCGTTGTATGGCGCGAGGACGATCACGTCCTCGAGCGCGATCGCCTGACCCGTTCCGTCCGGGCCGACCTGCTGCCGTCCGACCAGCCGGGCGACCGCGTCCGCGACGATCTCCGCCTCCTGGGCGGAGCGCGCCGCGTTCCCCGAATGCACCACCGGCAGCCAGCGCACGCCGGCGCCCGCCAGCGGATCGGCCGCGTCGACCACCGCGACCGGGGTCACCACCCGTGTCGTCGACGGGTGCGCCTCCAGCCGGCCCTCGTAGAACGCGTCGGAGATGAACGTGTTGACGAGCGGATGGAGTCGCCGCGTCGTCCCGAGGAACAGCCCGCGATCCGGCGCGATCGTCGCGTCCGAGCCGAGCAGGTGCGCGAGCCCGGAGACGTTGGCGCCCTCGGGATGGACGCCCTGCGTGACCATCGGCAGCTGGTTCGGGTCGCCCACGAGGACGATCGAGTCGGCGCAGGTCGCCGCCGCCACGACGTTCGCGAGCGAGTACTGCCCGGCCTCGTCGACGAACAGCACGTCCAGCTTCCGCTCGAGCTCCTTCCGCGCCAGCAGCCACGACGTCCCGGCCACGACGCTCGCACCCGCGGCGAGCGCGTCCGTGACCCCGGCGTTGTCCGTGGCGAGCGTCACGCGCTCGTCCCGTACGTACGGGTCCAGATCGCCGCACCGCTGCACGACGTCGAGCCGCGTCGGCTCCGGCTCCGTGTCCGCGGCCCGCAGCACCTCCTCGACGAGGTTGCTGATCGTCCGGTGCGACTGTGCCGTAATCCCGACCCGCTTCCCGGCGCGGACCAGTGCGGTGATCATCCGGGCCGCGGTATACGTCTTGCCCGTGCCAGGCGGGCCCTGGATCGGCAGCACGCCGCCTCGCAGCCGCATTCCCAGGTCCCGGGCCACGGCCACGATGTCCGCGCCCTCCGGCGCAAGGGGAGCCCCCGGCACCTGCGGCGGCTCCAGCCTGGGGGGCCGCCGCGCCAGCAAGTCGGCGATCGCCGGGTACGCGAAGCCATCCCCGAGGCCGTGCGCCAGCACCTCGTCGACCACGCGCAGCAGCGCCTGCTTCATCGCCTCCTGGGGGATTGGCGGGCTCTTGACGAGGGCTTGCGGATGGGGCCGCTCGGACGACGCGGCCCGCTTGATGTCGATCGTGCCGGCGAGATCGTCGATGTCCACGACCGTGCCGGTCCGCTCGCCGTCGGACGTGTCATAGGCCTCGTCGCCGGGCCCGAACGGGTGGTCCTGCGGCGCGAAGCGGTAGCGCAGGATGACGCTCTTCTTCTCGGTGCCGACCTGCGCGACGAACTCGAGGCCCGCCAGTGCGTCCCGGGCATCCACCAGCGCGTCAAGGGAGAGGTCCTCCGTGAGCTCGAACCAGCGCCACCACTGCGACTTCTCCTCGCGACGGTGCCAGTCGAGGAGGCCCGCGAGCAGCCGTCGCGCTCGAGCGTCCTCGCCGTCGTCAGCAGGATCGAGGCCGGCCGTGAGCGCGGCCTCCCGATGAGCAACGATCCTCAGCCACTCGGACAGGTTCTCCGAGGGCTCGCCATGGTCCGGCTCAGGCCGGTTCCAGTCACGGTCCGGCCACCGCTCCATCGCCTCGAGCCGCCGCGCCTCCAGCCACTCGCGCAGCAGGTACGTCGAGACGCAGTCGTCGCGGTTGTACGCCGCGATGCCGTCGAGGATCGTCTCGTCGCGCTCTCGCAGCCAGCGCTCGAACTCGACGACGCTGAAGCCCGCGTCCGTCACCGGCCCCTCGCGCGCGGGCAGGTAGAACTTCTCGATCTGCTTCAGCGAGTACGACTCGACCGACGCGCGGATTCCCTGTCGCACGACGTTGAGCAGGTCGACCAGGATGTCGCCGCGCAGCAGCCGGTCGAGCGCGTCCGCCCCGAAGTTGTGTCGGCCCACGAGCCGCTTCAGCGCGCCGCTCTCGTACCCGCCGTAGTGGTAGACGTGCATCCCCGGGTGCGCGTCGAGCCGCGCGATCACGAACGACAGGAACTCGGCCAGGGCGGTCGCCTCGGCCTCCGGGCTGGTGGCCCAGATCGGGCGGTACTCCGGCGTCCCGGTGTCGATCGTCACGACCCCGAGCAGATACTCGAGGCCGTCGTCGCCTGCCCACGGGTCCGCCTCGATGTCGAAGAACACGTCCCAGGGCGTCGGCTCGGGCAGGATGCCGAGGCCGCGCGTGTCCGGGTCGTCGCCAGGCTCGACCAGCTCGTAGACGCGCTCGCCCGTCGTCCGCTCGTGGAGCTGGAGCCGCGCCTGGTTCCGCAGCCGCTCGAACGTCGAGTGCGGCATCTCAGGCACGGTCGCGCCGGGCGCGGCCGTCGCCAGGGTGGCCAGCGTCGGCAGCCCGCCGGCGGTGAGCCGCTCCGTGTCCACGCGGCGCATCCCCGCGACGAGCGAGAGATGGTCGACGTCGCGGCGCTGCTGGATGCAGTCCGGCGTCCACGGACAGACCCGGCAATGCTCGACCGGGTTCGGGAACGTGCCCGCGGCCAGCGGGTCCTCCGCGTCGCGCGCGACCCGCTCCTCGAACCGCCGCCGCACGTACCGGAAGTACGCGGTGAAGTCGTCCGCCCGGTGGCGGTGCTCGTTCCGGTCGCCGGTGACGACGGTCAGGTACTCGGGCGCGATGCCCTGCATGGCTTCCAGGAGGGCCGCGTACACGCACAGCTGCAGGACCGCGCCGGCCTTGACCGCCCGGGCCAGCTTCGTGTCCGCGACGTCGTAGCTGAAGGCGCCGAGCACGGGCGACGGTCGATCGTCCCGTCGGAACAGGAAGTCCGCGTGGCCGCGCCAGCGGCCGTCGAAGAACGTGGCTTGGTAGACGACGTCCGCGCCGCTGCGCATCGCCTCGAGCGTCTCGCCCGCCGCGCGCCGCAGGTCGGCCAGGGTGCGGAGGTCGGCCTTTTCGATCTCGACGACGCGCTTGCCCCGCGCCCGCAGCGCATCGAGGTACGCCCGCTCGTGCAGGTGGCCCTTCTCCTGGATGATCTCGATCGTCGGGTCGTCGCGCCGGTGGGGCCGCTCGCGCAGGCCCGCGACGCGCGCGAGCTCGAGCGTCGCGAGGTGGTCGCACGCGAGGTAGCCGACGAGATCGGTCGCGCTGAGAACCAGCTGACCGTCGAGGCGTTGCACAGGCGGACTCTACGCGGCCGCCGTGCCAGCTATCTGTCAGCGCCGCGCGTCCGCGGGGCGAACCACCCCCACCGAGCCGCGGTCAGCCGCCGCTCTTCCCCGTCTCGATCCGCCGGCGCGTCGTCACCTCGACCCGCTCGCCGTCGCGCTCCTGCGCCGGATGCTCAACCAGCGCGATCAGCCGGTTGGCCATGAACCGGCCCGTCCGGACCGGCGTGCCGCCGCGCGTCAGTCGACCGCGACGGCCAATAGCGTCGACCCGGGAGCAGCCTCGACCGGGCTCGGCACCCAGGTCGCCTCAACTCATTCGATGCGGAAGGCGACCGTCACAGTCGCCCTGATCTCGTTCTCGCCGGCCTCGACCGGCGTGGCGGCATCCCGCGCCGCCGCGAGCTTCATCTCCTGAAACGGCATCGGAAAGGGGATCGGTGCCCCTGCCTCGAGGATCGCCGCGACGCCCGCGATCGAGACGCCGGCGGCCTTCGCGTACGCCTCCGCCCGCACTCGAGCGTCGGCGATCGCGGCGGCCCTCGCCTCCGCCTCGGCGGCCGACGGGTCCGCGACCCGGAACGACAGCCGGTCCACGCTCGTCGCCCCGGCCGTGAGCGCCGCGTCGATGGCCTCGCCGACCTGGTCGATGTTGCGGATGACCACGGCCACGAGGTTCGTGATCGAGTAGCCGGCGAGCCGCGGCGGCTGCCCATCGCGGGAGTAGTCGTACTGCGGGTTGACCGCGACGATCGAGGTCTGGAGGTCGCGGTCCTCGATCCCGAGCGCCCGCAGGCGCGCCAGCACCTCCGCGAGCGTCCGCGCGGCCGCAGCGCGGGCGGCCTCGACCGTGGACTCCATGAGGCTCACGCCGAGCCGCAGGTCCGCGGTGTCCGGGCGAACGGACACGCGCCCGAACCCGGTGACGGTGATAGTCGGCAGGTTCGCTGGCAGGCCGGTCGAGTCAGGCATGGCGCGAAGCATGACCGACCAAGCCGAGATCGTCCTGACGTCTCGCTCCACTTCGCCATCCGAAAGTCGTTAGTCCTCTCAGCAACGATGACCCAAGGGTTGACAACGCGAATAGAGGTGTCGATCCTGTCGGGAACCAAAGTCGTCTGACGACTTTGATGGATCCGCCGGTGGAGGAGTCCGTGCGAGAGAGCCGCGTCGTCCCTCCGCGTCATGGGAACGTTCAGGCCAGCCTGCTCGCCGCGATCCGCGCCGGCAGCTACAAGCCCGACGACCGCCTCCCCTCCGAGGACGATCTCGCCCGGCAGTTCGGCGCGAGCCGCGCGACGGTCCGCGAGGCCCTCGCCGAGCTCGCCCGCGGAGGCTTCATCGTCCGCCGCCACGGCAGCGGGACGTACGTCGCACCGCGTTCCGTCATTGCCCACAGCCGGATCGATCGCTTCACCACGCTCACCGAAGTCATCGCCGAGAACGGCCACCGGCCGCACATCACCCAGTGGCAGGTGGCCAGCGTCCTCCCACCCGCCGAGGTGGCCCAGGCCCTGGAGATCGGCCGCGCGGATCACGTCTGGCGGGTCGCGAGGACGTACCTGGCCGGGAAGCTTCCCGCGGCCTACTGCGTCGGGTACGTGCCGCAACGTTGGCACGGCAGGAGCGTCGCCGCGCCGATAGACCCGGGTGAGCTCCGCTGGATCGTCGAAGCGGCGCTCGGCG
Source organism: Binatia bacterium (assembly GCA_035574535.1). Taxonomy (GTDB): domain Bacteria; phylum Chloroflexota; class Limnocylindria; order Limnocylindrales; family CSP1-4; genus UBA5189. The sequence goes on along the minus strand of DATLYV010000003.1, from coordinate 4,563 downwards.
TCTCTGTGACCCACCTGGTCACCTCGGTCATGGCCGTGCCGGCAGATGTCGAGTGCGCCGCGGCGCTCCGCGTCCCGGAGGGCACGCCGCTCCTGCTGAACGCGAGCCTGAACCTCACAGCCGACGGGAGCCCGGTGCTGCACGGCTTCAACTACTCAGATTCGACGCTGCTGCGGATGAACATCGTCCAGGTACGCCCCGCGACCTCGGACGGCGTCCAGTGAGCCAGAGGAGGACGATCGTGCGCGCAATCCGCCATTCCATCCTGGTCATCGCGACCATCGTGTTGGCCGCCTGCGGCCCGGGCGGATCCTCCTCCACGCCGCCCGGCGCCACCGGCCCCGCCGGCACCCCCGCCGCATCGGCCTCGGCCGATGAATTGTTTTCCCCGGTCAGCGTGACGTTCGGCGTTGACTCATTCGGCGGTGCAGTTCCGCTCTACGCCGCGCAGCAGCAGGGCATCTTCACCAAGTACGGCATCACGGCGACGATCGACACGTACTCCGTCGGCCTCGACACGCTCAACGCTGCCCTCGCCGGCACGGCGGATTTCGGCTGGGCCTTCGACTACGGCTCGCTCGGTGCGATGGCCGGCGACCAGCTCCGCTACGTGGCGGTCCTCGAGCGGACGCAGCCGGGTTTCCACCAGCTCGCGCTCACGTCGCGCGTCCCGAGCACGGCCGAACTCGGCGGGAAGCGCCTCGGCATCGTCGAGGGCACCCAGCAGCATTACATCACGCTCGCGTACCTCGACAAGCTCTCGATCCCGCGCGACTCCGTCGAGCTCGTGCCCTTCGGCGCGGTGCTAGAGATCGTCGCCGCCATGCGAACCGGTCAGGTCGACGCGGCGTGGGTCTTCGGCCAGGGTGTCGGCGAGGCCCAGAACATCGAGGGCGTGCAGATCGTCGCGGACGACGGCGAGGTCCTCTCGGGCGGCCGGGGCATCCTGATCGCCACCCGAAAGATCGTCGAGGAGCAGCCCGAGGTCGTCGAGCGCGTCCTGCGCGCGCTCGTCGAAGCGAAGGAGTGGATCGATGCGAACGATCCCGTCCTCACGATCACCAGCGAGTACATCGCCAATGAGCTGAAGGCCCCGGTCGACGGCGTTCGCGCCAATCTCGAGAATGCCGAGGTGACGGTCAGCTTCAACCAGGACGATGTCGAGCTCCTGGAGACGTTCGCCGAGTTCCGCACGGGGCTCAATCCGGACGCGCCGCTCGATGTGGCGTCCTACCTGGCGCTCGACCCGCTGCGCGCGGTCGATCCCGAGCTCGTCACGGTCGAATGACGGCCTCGGCACCACCCGCCGCGGCGAGCCGTGCGGCGGGCGGCGACCCGGCCATTCGAATCTCGGACGTCGGAAAATCGTACCTCGAGCATCCCGTCACGCCGCGCGACTGGGCGATCCGCCACATCTCGCTGGAGGTTCACCGGGGCGAGTTCTTCGTCCTCCTGGGCCCCAGTGGCTGCGGCAAGTCGACGCTGCTACGGCTGATCGCGGGAATCGCCGAGGTCACCGAGGGCTCCGTCATGACGGACGAGGGGCCGGTCACGGGCCCCTCGAGCCGTCGCGGCATGGTCTTCCAGTCGCTCGAGACGCCGCTCTTCGACTGGCTCACGGTCCGGCAGAACGCCGAGTTCGGCCTCCGGATGGCCGGCGTCCCGAGCCGGGAACGCCGCGAGACCGTCGACGGGTACCTGGCGCTCGTCGGGCTCCGTGATCACGACCGGAAATACCCGCACGAGTTGTCCGGCGGCATGAAGCAACGGCTCCAGATCGCGCGAGCCCTCGCGACTGACCCGGCGATGCTCCTGATGGACGAGCCATTCGCCTCGGTCGATGCCCAGACGCGCCGGCTGCTGCAGACGGAGGTCCAGCGGGTCTGGGCCGAGACGGGCAAGACCGTCGTGTACGTGACCCATGACATCCGCGAAGCTCTGCTGCTCGGCCAGCGGATCGTCGTCATGACTTCCGGCCCGGCCGCGTCGATCGGCGAGATCTTCGTGAACGACGCGCCGTACCCGCGCGACGATCTGGCAGAGGGCTTCGCGGTGATGTTCCGCCGGGTCGAGGACCGGATCGTTCAGGAGGTCAACAAGGGCCGGGGCGAGGGCGCCGCATGACGAAGGCCGTCATTCCCGAAGCCGCGCCGCTGGCCGGAGCTTTGGTCCGGCGCCGAGGCGGCCGCAGATCCGCGGTCGGGCAGCTCGTGCCGCTCGTGGGGCCGGTGATCCTCGTCGTCCTGTGGCAGCTGGCATCGGGTCCGCTCATTGACCCGTTCCTGCTGCCGTCGCCGACCAGCGTCGCACAGGGCCTTCTCGAGCTCTGGTCCGACGGCACGCTCCAGGAGGCGACGGTCGTGAGTCTGGGCCGAATCCTCGCCGGCTGGCTCGTGGGCGCAGCCTTCGGCATCCCGATCGGTCTCCTCGTCGGCTACTACCGGGTCGCCCGCCAGCTCATCGACCCGTTCATCCATTTCTTCCGGTTCGTGCCGGCGATCTCGTTGATCACGCTGTTCATCCTCTGGCTCGGCGTGGGCGAGGCGTCGAAGATTGGCCTCATCGCCTACGCGACGGGCTTCATCGTTCTCGTCAACACCGCCACCGGGGTTGGCGCGATCCCCGCCGACAAGCTCAACGCCGCCCGGATCCTCGGCGCGAGCCCGCGGCAGGTGTTCCTGTGGGTCGTGGCGCCGGCGACCGTGCCGTACATCTTCACCGGGATGCGACTCGCGATGGCGACGGCCTTCGTGGTCATCGTGGGCGCCGAGATCATCGCCGCGAACGCCGGCCTCGGCTATCTCGTGTGGACGTCACGACTGTACTTCCGCGTTGACTGGATCTTCGGGGGGGTCATCGTGATCGGCGTCCTCGGCTACGCGACCGATCGCCTGTGGGGGTGGATCGGGCGGCACGCCTTCGGCCGGTTCCTGCGCCACTCCATCAACTACTGACGCTCGACTGGAGGCACCGTGTCGGGACCGCGCAACCTTGTGCTCATCGTCTCGGACACCTTCCGCGCCGACCACCTCGGCGCGTACGGGTCGACCTGGGTCCGGACCCCGAACCTCGACGCGCTCGCCGCCCGCTCGACGGTCTTCCTCGACCATCACGCCGCGAGCTTCCCGACCCTGCCGGCGCGGGCCGACTTCTTCCTCGGGAAATGGACGTTCACCTATCGCGGTTGGGAGCCGATGGGCGCCGACGAGGAGCCGCTTGCCTCTCGCCTCACAGCCGCCGGGCTGCGGACGGCAGGGGTCGTGGATACGCCGTTCTACTCGGCGAGCGGGTTCGGCTACGACCGCGGGTTCACGTATTTCGCCGATCTCGACACGCAACGGCTCGGCGGCCCCGAGGCACCGAACCGGCCCCAGCTGATCAAGCGCGGACGACGGACCGAGCTGGACCACAGCGCGCCTCGGACGTTCCACCTCGCCGAGCAGTACCTGGAGCAGCTCTACGAGGACCCGTTCTTCCTGCTGGTCGACACATGGGACCCGCACGAGCCGTGGGACCCGCCCGTGTGGTACGTCAAGCCGTACTTCCCCGAGTACGCGGGCGAGGTCGTCCCGGCCGCGTACTACGACTGGCGCGAGGCCGGGTTGTCCGAGCGCGATCTCGAGGTCGCCCACGCGTGCTACGCGGGCGAGATCGCGATGGTCGACCGGTGGGTCGGGCGGCTGCTGGAGCGACTCGAATCGCTGGGCGTGGCCGACGAGACCGCCATCGTCTTCACGAGCGATCACGGCTACTACTTCGGCGAGCACGGATACCTCGGTAAGATGGTCATCGACAGGGCCAGCGACCGCTTCCAGTGGCTTCGCTCGCCCCTCTACACCGAGGTCACCAGGACGCCGCTCCTCATTCATGTCCCGGGCACCTCGCCGCGACGCGTGGAGGCGCTCACGTCCGCTGTGGACCTGTTCCCGACGCTCGCGGAGCTCATGCTCGGGACCGTGCCGGAGGGCACGCACGGAACGTCGCTGCTGCCGTGGGTGATGGGCGCCGCTGGCCCGAGCCGCGACTTCGTCGTGACGTCGCCACCGCTCGCGAACCCCGGGGACCCGGTCCGCGTCGTCGACGACGTCATGCGGTACGTCGGAGCGTTCCTCCCGGCGACGATCACGACGCCGGAGTGGACCCTGCTCTACGCCACGCCGGAAGAGCCGATGGAGCTCTACGACCGCGCCGCCGATCCTGGCCAGGCGACCAACCTCGCCCTCGAGCGACCCGAGGTCGCCGAGGAGTTCCGCGACCGCTACCTGCGCCTCCTCCGCGACGTCGGCACGGCGGCGTCATACCTGGCGCCGAGAACGCCGTGATCGAAGGGCGCGTGACGTGCGTACCGGCACCGCACGGGCGCGTGGCAACCGATCCCGATAGTCGAAGTTGGGTCTGAAGGGCCGCCTGCCGCTGGCCGTCGAGGCGGCAACTCGGCCTGGGGAGTCGCCACCCCGCTAGAGGAGCCGGAGTTGTCAGGCGAGCTTGCGGCGGCACGATGGTCGAACGTCACGGGTCGGCGTGACTTTCGCATGCTTGGCCTTGACCACGGCGTCGGCAGGG
>DATLYV010000002.1:0-14324 GCA_035574535.1 Binatia bacterium | reverse complement strand
TTGTTCGGTCGGTTCCTGCTGCAGCGGCGCGCCGGACGTGTCGAGCCCGGCCCGGGCGGCGTCCCGGTGGCCCCACGCCCGGCCCTGCTCCCCCTGGGTGCCGACATCGCCACCGCCGACCTGGCCGCGGCGGGCATGACGCCGATCGTCATCCCGAACGGCGCCTTCTACCGCATCGATACCGCCTTCGTGATCCCGGACGTCAACCTCGCCGACTGGCGGCTGCGGGTGACCGGCCTGGTGGATCGCGAGGTGACCCTGACGTACGACGAGCTCGTCTCGCTCCCGATCCTCGAGCAGTACGTGACGATCGCCTGCGTCTCGAACGAGGTCGGCGGCAACCTCGTCGGGAACGCAAAGTGGACCGGCGTCTCGCTCCGCGAGGTCCTCGCGATGGCCGGCGTGCGGCCGGAGGCGGACCAGCTCGTCGGCCGCTCGGTCGACGGCTTCACCGCCGGCATGCCCGTCGAGTGGGTGATGGATCCGTCGCGCGAGCCGCTGATCGCCGTCGCGATGAACGGCGAGCCGCTGCCGCGCAGCCACGGCTACCCGGCGCGCCTTATCGTGCCCGGCCTGTATGGCTACGTGTCCGCGACGAAGTGGCTCGAGGAGCTGGAGCTGACGACGTTCCAGGAGTTCCAGGGGTTCTGGGTCCCGCGCGGCTGGGCCGCGAAGGCGCCGATCCTCACGCAGTCCCGCATCGACGTCCCGAAGCGCGGCGCGAACGTCCACGCCGGGACCGTGCCGGTTGCCGGCGTCGCCTGGGCGCCGGATCGCGGCATCCAGGCCGTCGAGGTCCGCGTCGACGAGGGCCCGTGGAACCAGGCCCGCCTCTCGACCCCGATCTCGAAGGCGACCTGGGTCCAGTGGCTCCACAGCTGGGACGCCACGCCCGGCCCCCACACGCTCACGGTCCGGGCAATTGACGGCACCGGCGAGGTCCAGACGGACCAGGTGACGATGCCCGCGCCGGACGGGGCCCGCGGCCATCACTCAATTCGGGTGACCGTCTCGTAAATCCCTGTAGAGTCAGGGCATGCCTCGTCGCCGCTTCGTCTTCGACCTGCCCGAGCGCTTCGCCACCGGCACCATCGGCGAGCCCGGCAACCGGGCGTTCTTCCTCCAGGCCCGCGACGGCGGGCGCGTCGTGAGCGTCGCGCTGGAGAAGGCCCAGGTCGCGGTGCTCGCGGAGCGCCTCGGCCGCCTGCTGGTCGAGCTGGACCGGCGCGGCATCGTCGAGGACCCGGCGACGCCCATCGAGCCGGACGACAAGCCGCTCGACGAGCCGCTCAACGAGGCCTTCCGGGCGACGACCTTGACGCTCGGCTGGGACGGCGACGCGGAGCGGATCCTGATCGAGGCCCGGGCCCCCGGCGACGAGGACGATGACGAGGCCGCGGAGAGCCTGGTCGACGCGATCGATGACGACGACGAGGACGGCCCCGACCTCCTGCGCGTCCGCCTGACCGCCGATGCCGCGCGGACGTTCGTCGAGCAGGCCTTCCGGGTCGTCCGGGCCGGGCGCCCGCCCTGCCCGCTGTGCGGCAACCCGCTCGATGCGACCGGCCACATCTGCCCGCGCAAGAACGGCCACTACGTCCACTGAGGGCGCGGAGGCCGCGACGGTCGGCGGACCCGGCAAGCGCGACGGGCGCGACGCGCGCGACGCCTCCGACTCGCCGGACGTGCTCGAGCTCCTGCGGACGGCCGAGCTCGAGCCGATCGGCTGGCTGGCCGGCTCGTCCAACCACGCGATGGTCGTCCGGACCGTGCCCGGCGACCTCCTCGCCGTCTGGAAGCCGACGGCCGGCGAGCGGCCGCTGTTCGACTTCCCGATCGGGACGCTGACGCGGCGCGAGGTCGCCGCGTACCTCGTCTCGGAGACGATCGGCTGGGGCATCGTGCCGCCGACGCTCCTTCGGGAGGGCCCGGCCGGAGAGGGCATGGTCCAGCGCTGGATCGACGTCGATCCCGAGGCCGATGTCATCGCGATGGTCAACGGCGACGACCTGCGGCTGCGGCGCGTGGCGGTCCTCGACGCCGTGCTGAACAACACCGATCGCAAGGCCGGCCACCTGCTGCCGGTCCGCGGCGGCCACGTGCACGCCGTCGACCACGGCGTGACCTTCTCGGTCGTGCCGAAGCTGCGGACCGTCCTGTGGGCCTGGGAGGGCGAGCCGTTCGACGACGAGGAGGCGGCGGGTCTCGCTCGCGTGGCCGATGCGCTCGGGAGCGCCCGCGCCCCCGGCCCGCTGGCGACGGCGCTGCGCGAGCTCCTGGCCGCCCGCGAGGTCGAGGCGACGCGGCGGCGCGTGGCGGACCTGCAGGCGGCCGGAGTCTTCCCGAGCCCGAACCCGGACTGGCCCGCGATCCCCTGGCCGCCGGTCTGACAGACCTCGCCTGACCGGCCGGCCGGACGGTGGCATCGACGCCGGACGGTTGCATCGACGCCGGACGGTCGAGCGCGCCCGGGGCGCGCGACCGGCCCCGCGCTGCGCGACCATAGGCGCGAGGAGGGCCATGGCCGGAGGCTCAGCGGACCACGCGCTCGCGATCGACGTCGGGACGCAGAGCGTCCGCGCGCTCCTTTTCGACCCCGCGGGAACCCTCGTCGCGATGGGCCGCGTGCCGATCGAGCCGTACGTCTCGCCGCAGCCCGGCTGGGCCGAGCAGGATCCCGAAGTCTGGTGGACCGCGATCGGCGAGGCCTGCCGCCGGCTGTGGTCGACCGAAGCGCTGACCGGCGGCCGGCCGGACCCATCGAGCGTGGCCGGCGTGGGCCTCACGACGCAGCGCGTCACCCTCGTCGTCTCCGACGAGGACAACACGCCGCTCCGACCGGCGATCGTCTGGCTCGACCAGCGCCGCACCGATGGCCTTCCGCCGATCGGCGGGATCTGGGGTCTCCTCTTCCGGCTCGGCGGCGTCCGCGAGACGGTCGCGCGCTTCCAGGCCGACGCGGAGGCCAACTGGATCGAGCGGCACGAGCCGGTGATCTGGCGGCGGATCCGGCGCTACGGGGTCCTGTCGTCGTGGCTGACCGCGCGCCTGACCGGCGCCTGGGTCGACTCGACCGCCAGCCAGATCGGCTACCTCCCGTTCGACTTCAAGCGGTCGCGCTGGGCGAGCCGCTGGGACTGGAAGTGGCACGTCGCGCACTTCGACCGCACGTGGCTCCCCCGCCTCGTGCCACCGACCGGCCTGCTCGGTGAGCTGACGCGGGAGGCCGCCGCGCACCTCGGCGTCGCGCCGGGCCTGCGGCTGATCGCGGCGGCCGGTGACAAGCAGTGCGAGGCCCTCGGCGCCGGGGCTGTCCAGCCGGAGGTCGCCGCGCTGTCGTTCGGGACGACCGCGACCATCGGGACGACCCATCGCCGGTACGTCGAGGCGATCCCGCTGGTCCCGCCGTACCCGGCGGCGATCCCGGGCGCGTGGCTGGTCGAGCTCCAGGTCATGCGCGGGTTCTGGATGGTCGAATGGTTCAAGCGCGAGTTCGGCTCGAGCGAGGTCACGCGCGCCGCGACCCTCGACATCCCGCCCGAAGGCCTGTTCGAGGAGCTGCTCGCGGCGTCCGAACCCGGCTCGCACGGCCTCGTCCTCCAGCCGTACTGGATGCCCGGCGTCCGCTTCCCCGGTCCGGAGGCCAAGGGCGCGCTCCTCGGGTTCGGCGACATCCACGGCCGGGCCCACGTCTACCGCGCGATCCTGGAGGGCCTCGCCTACGCGCTCCGCGAGGGCGCCGACCGGTCGGTCCGGCGCAGCGGCGTGCCGATCCGGGAGCTGCGCGTCTCCGGCGGCGGCTCCCAGTCTCGGGCCGCGGTCCAGCTGTTCGCGGACGTCTTCGGCCTGCCGGCGTCACGCCCCCACACCCACGAGGCTGCCGGGCTCGGGGCGGCGATCGACGTCCTGCTCGGCGTGGGGATCCACCCCGACCCCGTGGACGCGGTCGCGGCGATGGTCCGCGTGCCGGACACGTTCGAACCCGATCCCGGCGCGCACCGGATCTACGAGGATCTCTACCGCTCGGTCTACGTGCAGATGTACGACCGCCTGAAGCCCCTCTACAAGGAGATCCAGCGCATCACGGACTACCCGCCCTCGCCCTGACGGCCGCCGGGCCCTCTGCGCCGGCTCGGTGGCCCGCACCGCGACTCGACGTCGACGAGCGGGCGCGCGGGGATGTCCCTCGCCCACATCGCGGCTCTCACCCCGACACGCTCCTCGCTGCAGCTGCGGGATCAGCGCACGCGGGCTAGGCGCGAACCTCCTGGCGCATGAAGCGGACGTACGCCAGGGCGAAGCACCCGACCATGAGCGCGAACAGAATCACGAGCTGGGGCCAGATCAGGAGCAGGCTCTGGTCGAACGTCAGCAGCGTGCTCTGCGACGGCAGCGCGTTGACCGAGTACACGTCTGATGCGCTGACCGACGTCGTTCCGGGGCTCAGCAGGGCGGTCGTCGCCTCGGCGTAGAGCTGGCCGGGCAGGAGCCGCTGGACCCACTGGATCGTCCCGTAGTACTCGGAGGCGGTCGTCGCCCCCGAGGCGAGGAACGCGCCGAGGAGCCGCACGAGCAGCGGCCCCGCGATCGGGATCGCGAGGAAGAGCCAGACCCCGAAGCCCACCAGGGCCGAGGTTGCGGCGCGCCTGATGACCACCGACAGCAGCAGGCCGAAGGCCAGCCACAGGCCGACGTACAGCAGCGTCACGCCGAACCACAGGATCAGCCGGATGAGTTCGTCGGGTGTCGGCATGATCGCGAGGCGCAGCATCCCAAAGCCGGCCACGACCAGCACCACGGCGGTCAGGCCGAGTGTGATGATCGCGAGGCCGGCGGCGAACTTGCCGTTGATGACGTCGTCGCGATGGATCGGCTGCGACAGGAGCCGCGGCAGGGTCCCCTGGTGCCGCTCGCCGTTCACCGAGTCGAACGCGAAGGCGACGCCGAGCAGCGGCGCCGTCATCGCGACGAACCCCTGGACGGTGAACGGGATCGGCCCGGTGTCGGCGTCCGGACCCAACACGAACATCGCGAGGAACACGGCGGGCGCGCCGCTCACCGCCGGCGCGAGGGCCCGGATCCGGTCCGCCGCGAAGTACAGCGGGATCAGCGCCGCGATGCCGAGCACGATCATGAGCACGTAGAACCGGATGCTCAGGACGTGGTCCGAGAGCTCCTTGCCGGCAATGGTCATCCAACCCGGCCGGCGGGGCATCCGGAATGCCGTCGTCGAGGACGGCGCGGTGGTGGCCGGCGCCGCGGCGGGCGCCGGCGTTGCGTTGGCCGTCATGCGGCTGCCCTCCGAAGCGACAAGCCGGCCTGTCGCACGGCCCGTCGGTAGATGTCGTCGAGCGAGGGCACGACCTCGCGGATGGAGCTGAGCCCGAGCCGGTGCTCGGCGGCGGTCCTGAGCGTCTCGTCGCGGACGGCCCGCGCGGTCGCCGGCCGCGTCACGAGCACGAACGGCTCGCCGGCCCGAGCCGGCCGTCGGACCTCCTCGACGTCTGGGATCTTGCCGAGGCGCTCGGCGATCGCGTCGCGGGCGCTGCCGGCCGCGTCGTCGAAGCCGACCTCAAGGTGAGTCGTGTCCTCGCCGAACTGCTCGGCGAGCTCCGGCACGGTCCCGAGGCCGATCAGCCTCCCCGCCGCGAAGATCCCGACCCGGTCGCAGACCGACTGGACCTGGGCCAGCAGATGGCTCGAGAGCAGGATCGCGATGCCGCGGTCCCGGACGAGCCCCCGGAGCATGTCGAGGATCTCGATGACGCCGATCGGGTCGATCGCCGCCGTCGGCTCGTCGAGGATCAGCACCGAGGGGTCCTTGACCAGCGCGTCGGCGATGCCGAGCCGCTGGAGCATGCCCCGCGAGTACGTCTCGACCTTGGTGTCCGCGCGATCGGTCATGCCGACCTGCTCGAGCACCTCGCCGATCTTCATCTCCGCCTCGCGGCCCTCGAGGCCGTTGAGCCGGGCCGTGTAGCGGAGGTTCTCGCGCCCGGTCATGCCGTCGTAGAACCCGACCGTGTCCGGCAGGTAGCCGACGCGGCGCTTCACCTCGAGCGGCCGCCGCGTCGGGTCGAGCCCGACGACGCGGGCCCCGCCGCCGCTCGGCTCGGTGAGGCCGAGCAGCATCAGGATCGTCGTGGTCTTCCCGGCGCCGTTCTGCCCGAGGAGGCCGAAGATCTCGCCGGCGTGGACCTCGAGGTCGAGCGAATCGACCGCCACGAGGCTGCCGTAGCGCTTCGTGAGGCGGCGCGTGATGATCGGCGCGCTGGGATCCTCGATCGGCTTGCGCTCACGGTCCTTGCCGCGGGCACGTGCCTTGTTGATGAGCCGGCGCTCCCGCGCCCCCTCGCGCGCCCCCTCGGGCGCCGGTCGTTCTGGCGTGGCGCTCATTGCCTAGCGCCGCCCGTAGCGGCGGAAGACCCAGTACAGCCCGCCGATGACCGCGGCGAGCAGCCCGAGCCCGATGATCGCCCCGATGATCGATGCCTCGACGGTGAACCGGTACGTCTGGCTGACGTCGTCGGCCTCCTCGGACTGGGCCCGGAAGGTCATCGAGTAGTCACCCGCGATGGCGTCGCCCGTCGGCGTGATGTGGGCCGTGATCGTGACCTCCTCGCCAGGGTTGATCACCTCGACCGTCTCCGGCTCGAACGTGACCGTCCAGTCGGCCGGAGGCGTCGTCGTCAGGCTGACGTTGGTGATCGGCGCGGTGCCGGTGTTCGTGACGATCCACTGCTGGTCCGTCACCGCTCCGGCCGAGCCACGCGTGGACAGGACGCCGGTGGGCGTGCTGAGCGCCAGCGTGTAGCTGCCGGTGATGACCAGCTCGAGCGCCTGCTCGAGGGTCTGGTCGCCCGCGGTCACGACGAGGTTGATCGGGTAGGTCCCGGCCGGCGTGTCCTCCGGCGGGGTGACCGTGACGTTGATCGTCGCCGACGAGCCGGCGCGGACGAGGCCGGACGTGGCCTGACCCTGCGACGCGGCGCGCGCCTCGATGTCCCACTCCGGCGTCGGGCCGGACGCGTCCGAGACGAAGTTGACGTCCTCCTCGCGGTCGTTGCGGATCGTGACGTTGAAGGTGAAGGTCTCGTCGGCCGAGCCCTCCAGGGACGGCGATTCGCTCTCCAGCTCGAGGGAGCCGCCGGCGCCCGCGCGAACGGTGATGTCGATCGGCAGCGTGACGGTCGTGCCCGTTGCCGAGGCGGTCACGGTCAGGCGGTGCGAGCCGGTCGCGCTGCTGGGGACGTCGATGTCGAGGCGGATCTCGACCGGATCGGTACCGTTGATCTCGACCGCGTCGATGACGTAGCCGCCCCCGCGGAGCTCGGCGCTCCAGTCGTCCGGCACACCCGAGAGCCGCAGCGAGACGCGCGCGGCCTCATCGGCATCGACCGTCAGGTCGAGGCTGACGTCGGAGCCGGGCGTGACGCTGACCGCGGGGTACGGGGTCGTGAGGCGCAGTCCCTCGGCCGCAAGCGCTGCGGGCACGAGCGCTGGCAGCAAGGCCACGGCGAACGCAAGCGACGTGGACAGCACCCGAAGGCGTTGTGAGAACAAGGTCGTCAAGCCTCCTGCTCGATCTGATCGCGCGCGGCGCACCACGGATTGGGGCCGGTCGCGCGCGGGCGCACCCTCCACGCGCCCGAATGGGAAACGGAGTCCGTCGGCGAATCTTGCCAAACCTTCGCACATCTGCAACCAAGGCTTGTTTGCGCGTCGGTTATGACTCCTTTATCGCAGGGTTCCCTCGATCCTGGACGATCGGGGCGGTCGACGTGACGGACGAGGTGGTCGATGGATGACCTTCGGCGTCGCCGAACGGCCGAATGGGCCCCTTTCGCGCGTTGGCGCGCGCGCGACAGTTGACAGCGACGCGGACTTGCCCGGATCATCGACAGCGTCAAGTTGAACGCCGAAGAAGGACAGCAGGTCTGAGCATCGCCCGATCCTGAGAGGAACGGCCGCACTCGCTCCCGCGTCCAGGCACGGAACAATCGCCCGATCGCCCAATCCGCGACGGGCACCACGGACCCGCAGACCCGGCCCATCCCGCCGAGGTCGCGGCCAAGAAGGAACACAGCAACCTCATGCTTTCGCGTACCCACCAGTCGTCCATGGCCGGACGGCTCGCCGCGAGCAAGCGCCTGCGCCGGCGCTCGCGCAACACGCGGCTCTACTGCCGAACCAACGGCTGCACCAGCTTCCTCGAGCTGCATCCCGAGGGCGGCATCGCCACCTGTCCCGTCTGCGGCTACACGCGCCGAATCGATTGACTCCGCGACCGTCACACTGATGGCGTGACGGTCGACACGACTTCACCCACCGGCGTCTCGCCGGAACGCGTTCGAGCGCTGCTCGCGCACGAGCTCGCGACCTTCGCCGGGCGCCACCCGCGGACCCGTGCGCTGCACGGGCGCGCCCGCGAGAGCCTGCTCGACGGCGTGCCCATGAACTGGATGGTCAAGTGGGCCGGCCCGTTCCCGCTCTTCCTCGAGTCGGCGGCGGGCGCCCACGCGACCTGCGCGGACGGCCACGACTACGTCGACCTCTGCCTCGGCGACACCGGCGCGATGGCGGGCCACGGGCCGGCGCCCGTGATCGCGGCGGTGGAACGGCAGGTGCGCCGCGGGATCACCACGATGCTCCCGACGGAGGACGCGGCCTGGGTCGGTGCCGAGCTCGCGCGCCGCTTCGGCCTGCCGTCGTGGCAGTTCACCCTCACCGCCACCGACGCGAACCGCTTCTCGCTCCGGATCGCCCGGGCGATCACCGGGCGGCCGCTCGTCGCGGTCCACGAGTGGTGCTACCACGGCACGGTCGATGAGACCTTCGCGGTGCTCGACGGGAGCCCCGGCGACCCGTTCGAGCGGCGCCGCGTGGTCGCTCGGCGGGGCAACATCGGCCCCCAGGTCGACCCCGCGCGGACGACGCGCGTCGTCCCGTACAACGACCTCGACGCGCTCGACGCGGCGCTGCGCGATCGCCGGGTCGCGGCCTTTCTCATCGAGCCGGCGCTCACGAACGTCGGGATCGTCCTGCCCGAGCCAGGCTACCTCGAGGGCGTCCGCGAGATCACGCGCCGCCACGGCACGATCCTGATCCACGACGAGACGCATACGATCTGCGCCGGCCCCGGCGGCGTGACCGGCGCCGGCGGCCACGAGCCGGACATGCTCGTCATCGGCAAGACGATCGGCGGCGGGATCCCGGTCGCCGCGTACGGCATGACCGATGCGGTGGCCGAGCGGACGCGCGCCGCCGTGCCCTGGGAGGACTCCGACGTCGGCGGGATCGGCGGCACGCTGGCCGGTTACGCCCTTTCGATGGCCGCCGCCCGGGCGGCGCTCGGCGAGGTGCTGACCGACGCGGCGTTCGACCGGATGATCCCGCTGGCCGCGCGCTGGGAGGCGGGTGTGAACGAGGCCATCGCCCGCCACGGCGCGCCGTGGAGCGTGACCCGCCTCGGCGCCCGCGCCGAGTACCACTTCCTGCCGCGTCCGCCGCGGGACGGAGCGGAACAGGTCGCCCATGCGGACAGCGAGCTGGAGAGGCTCCTGCACCTCTGGGTCATGAACCGCGGCGTGCTCATGACGCCGTTCCACAACATGGCCCTGATGTCGCCGGCAACGACCGAGGCGGACATCGACCGCCACACCGCCGCCTTCGACGAGGCGCTCGCGGCTTTGTTCGCGTAGCGTCGCCGGAGGTCGAACCGGCGGCGGCGCCGGGCCCCGTCACGGACCCGACATCGCCCGACACTTATCATCCGCCCGATGTCCTTCATGGCCCACGAGGCCGCGGGCCTGGCCCCCTCCGCGCTGGAGTCCGCCCGCTGGCGGACGCGCTGGATCCTGTTCGCCGGCGTGGCCCTCGGGAGCACGGGCTACATCGCGGCCGCGACCGTCGCGGCAATCGCCGGCGAGGCGCTCCTCGGCGATCCCGCGCTCGCGGGCGCCCCGAGCGCCGCGGTGGTCCTTGGGGCCGCCGTGGGCGCCGTCGTCCTGTCGTGGCTGATGTCGCGCCGCGGCCGCCGCATCGGGCTCACCTCGGGCTTCCTCGCCGGTGTCGCCGGGGCGCTCGTCGCGACCGCGGCCGTGGTGATCGGCTCGTTCCCCTTGCTCATCGTCGGCTCGTTCGTGATCGGCTTCGGGAACAGCTCGGGCAACCTGTCGCGCTACGCCGCCGCCGACATCGTCAGCCCGGACCGGCGGGCCGTGGCCATCGGGCTGGTCGTCTGGGCCTCGACCATCGGCGGTGTCGTCGGCCCGCTGCTCGTCCCCTTCGCTGGCAGCCTGGCGGTCGCCGCGGGCCTCCCATCCCTCGCAGGGCCCTACCTCGTGCCGGTCGTCGTCGTGGGCATCGCCGCGATCCTGCTGTTCACGCTCCTGCGGCCCGACCCGTTCGCGCTCGCCCACGAGTCCGCGATCCAAGCGCCGACGGACGCGCCGCAGGTGCCGGTCCGGGACATCCTGCTGCGCCCCGCCGTCCTGGGCGCCTTCGCGGCCCTCGTCGCCGGCCAGGCCACGATGGTCCTGATCATGACGATGACGCCGCTGCACCTGACCCACCACGGCCACGGGCTCGACATCGTGGGGGCGGTCATCAGCGCCCATGTCTTCGGGATGTTCGCGCTGGCGCCGATCTCGGGCTTCATCACCCAGCGGATCGGCCAGATCCCGACGATCCTGGTCGGCACGGCGGTGCTCATCCTCGCCTCGGTGCTCGCCGCGGTCGCGCCGACGGACAACGCCGCGCTGCTGTTCATCGCGCTGTTCCTCCTCGGCTGGGGTTGGAACCTCGGGTTCGTGGCCGGCAGCGCGCTGCTGGCGTCCGGGGTCGAGGTCGCGGGGCGGGCGCGGGTCCAGGGCGTCGCCGACGCGGTCATCTGGACGACCTCGGCCATGGCCAGCCTGGGATCGGGCGCGGTCGTCGCGGCCGCCGGGTTCTCGACGCTCGGCATCCTCGGGGCGGCGGTCGTGGTCGCCCCGATCTGGCTGCTGCTCCGCGGCCGCCGGGCGCTCGCGTCGGCGATCTCGCCGACGGGGGGTGCCTAGAGGCCCTCGGCCGGCACCAGCTCCCGCACGAGCCACGCGGCGAGGACACGGGCGCAGTCGACGACCTCGCTCGTCGAGACCCACTCGTTGGCCGAGTGGGCCAGCCGCTTGTCGCCCGGCCCGAAGATGACCGTCGGCGTGTCGCCGTGGTGGATGAGGAGGCGCATGTCGGCGCCGTACGGCTCGCCGCCGACCCGGCACTCGCGCCCGAGCACGTCCGTGACCGCCGCGCCGAGCCCGACCGGCAGCGGGTGGTCGGCCGGCACGCGCGACGACGAGAAGCGGCCGCCGGTGATCTCGACGGTCGCCGGGTGCTCGCGCAGGAACGGGTCGGACTCGTTCGCGTCGTCGATCACCCGCCGGAGGTCCCGCTCGGCGTCGCGCCATGTCTGGCCGAGCTTCACGCCGTAGCGGCCCTCGACCACGATCCGGTCGATGACGGTCGAGGCCCAGTTGCCGCCGTGGACGGTCCCGATGATCGTCGCGTACGGCAGGCCATGGGCGGTCATGAGCGGGTCGGTCTCGGCGGCGTTCCGGGCGGCCTCGTCGGCCTCCAGGGCCTTCGCGATCATCTGCAGCTTCTCGAGCGCGGACACGCCCTCGCGGCGCACCGACGCGTGCGCGGCGCGGCCGGGAACCGTCAGCCTGAAGGTGATGGCGCCGGCGTGCGCGATCACGAGGTCGAGCCCGGTGGGCTCCGTGATGACCGCCATGTCGCCGGTCACCCCGGCGCGGATCGCGGCGAGCATGCCCTGGCCGCCGTCCTCCTCCGACGGCACGCTGGCGACGACCAGCTCGCCGTCGATTCGCTCCGCGAGGCCGGAGTCACGGAGCGCCTTGACGACCGCCAGGATCGAGGCGACGCCACCCTTCATGTCGCAGGCCCCGCGCCCGTGGAGCCGGTCGCCGTCGATGTGCGCGGACCACGGGTCGTGGTCCCAGGTGGCGAGGTCGCCCTCCGGGACGACGTCGACGTGTCCGACCAGCACGATCCGCCGCCCGCCCTTCCGCCCGAGCCGCCCGAGGACGATCGGCAGGCGCACGCGCGGCACCTCCTCGCCCGGCCAGTCGGCGTCCTCACGCACGGCCGCGGGGTCCGGTTCGAGCCGCTCGACGTCCGCCCCGGCCTCGGCGAGCAGCGACACGACGAGCTCCTGCACCGGGCCCTCGTCGCCGGTGATGCTCGGCGTCCGGACGAGCCGCGCCAGGGCGTCGATCGCCCAGGCGCCGTCGACCGCCTCGATCGCCGCTCGCTCGTC
This sequence comes from Binatia bacterium, assembly GCA_035574535.1. GTDB lineage: Bacteria > Chloroflexota > Limnocylindria > Limnocylindrales > CSP1-4 > UBA5189. The sequence continues at coordinate 2,005 of DATLYV010000002.1, read as the reverse complement.
GGCGCGCAGGGACCGGCCCGCGCCCGCCGCGCCAGTACCTACCGCGCCGCCGCCCGTCACGCGACCTCCCGCCAGATCGGCCGCGTCATGCACGTCGGGCCACCGGAGCCGTTGATCCCGATCTCGGTCGCCGGGTACGTGTGGACCTCGAGCCCGGCCGCCGCGAGGTCGCGGGCGATCTTCGGGTTGCCCGCGGCGATGATCACGACGCCCGGCCGGACCACCAGGACGTTGTTGCCGCACGTGTCGGCCTCGTCCGGGTCGACCTCGATGAGCCGATAGCCGAGGTCCATGAGCAGCTGCCACAGCCCGACGGGCAGCAAGGGCAGCACGACCACGGCGAGGTCGTCGGCGACCGGGTGGATCAGCGACATCAGGTGGACGAGGTCGCCGAAGCCGCGGTGGTACGGCACGTCGACGACCCGGACGTCGCCGCCCACGAGCGCCGCCAGCTGGTCCGCGCCGGCCTGGTTCGTCCGCATCGTCCGGCCGATGATGAACAGGTCCGGCCGGAGCCAGGTCGTGTCGCCGCCCTCGATCGTGCCGGGCGCCTCGATCCGCCCGATCGTCGGGATGCCGTGGGAGAGCGTCCAGGCCTCGATCGCCGCGGGCTCGACGCGCCGGTTCGGCTTGCCGGGCCGCAGCGGGATGGCCCCGCGATCGGTGATCAGCAGCGGGTCGAACGTGTAGACGAGGTCCGGGCTGTCGACCTCCGCGTCGAGCAAGTGGACCGTCGTCCCGAGCTTCGCGAGGAGGTTCGCGAAGGCCTCGTGCTCGCGCCTCGCGACGTCCAGGTCGACCGGGTGGAGGAAGCCGTGCGCGGGATCCTCGAACGCCCGCCCGAACGCCGGGCCCGGTGCCTTGAGCAGCGCCTCACGCAGCGGCGCAATCATGCTCTGCCCGCCGAACCGCCTCGGGGCGATGGCCTTCTCACCCGTCATGCGGCCCTCGCGATCACCTCGAGCTCGTCGGCCAGGCGGTCGACCTCCGCTCGGGCGTTGTAGTGCGTGAGGCCGATGCGCACGACGCCGTCGGGCGCCAGCCCGAGCCGCTCGATGAGGCCTGTCGCGTAGAAGTCGCCGTCCCAGACGGCGATGCCGCGGCTCCCGAGCGCCTCGGCCACGGCTGCCGGGGCGACCCCCTCGACCGTGATCGCCGCGGTCGGCGTTCGCCGCTCGACGTCCTCGTCCGCGGTCAGGCCGACGATCCGGACGCCGTCGATTGCCCGGAGGCGGGCCGCCAGGTGGCGGTAGAGCTCGATCTCGTAGGCGCGGACCGCCCGCATCCCCGCGACCACGCGCTCGCGCCGGCTCGCCTCGGCCCGCGCGCCGCCGTAGCGCGCGCCCAGATCCGCGAGGTACTCGACCGCCGCGGCCGCGCCCGCGTAGCCCTCGAAGTTGCCGGTCCCGGTCTCGAAGCGGTGCTCGGCCGGCCGGACCTTGTAGGCGGGCAGCCGCTCGGTGATCTCGCGCCGCCCGTAGACGGCCCCGACGTGCGGCCCGAAGAACTTGTAGACCGAGCAGGCGACGAAGTCCGCGGCGACGGCCCGCGCGTCGAGCGGCAGGTGCGGCGCCGCGTGGACCGCGTCCACGTATACCCAGGCGCCGACGGCGTGGGCCAGCCGGGTGATCTCCGCGACCGGGTTGATCGTGCCGACGGCGTTCGAGGCCCAGCCGACGGCGACGAGCCGCGTCCGCTCGTTGAGGACGGCGTCGAGGCCGTCGAGCCGGAGGGTACAGTCGGCGAGGTCCGGCTCCCACGTTCGGACGATCGCCTCGGCGTCGCGGGCCGCCGCGATCCACGGGTCGACGTTCGCCTGGTGGTCCAGGCCCGTGACGACGATCTCGTCGCCCGGCCGGAGCGTGGCGCCGATCGAGCGCGAGAAGTGGAACGTCAGCGTCGTCATGTTCGGCCCGAGCGTGATCTCGTCGGCGTCGACCCCCAGGAGGTCGGCGATCGCGGCGTGGGCGTCGTCGACGATCGCGTCGGAGCGGCGGGACGTGGC
>DATLYV010000001.1:0-3325 GCA_035574535.1 Binatia bacterium | reverse complement strand
CTGCGGGCCGTGCTCGGCGACGGCGAGGAGGCCTGGGATGACCTGCTCCTCGGGCCGCAGACCGGCCCCGTCTCGCCCGACGGCGACCTCCCGGTCCGTGACCGCAACGGCAACTGGACCTACGCGTTCTGCGTGGTCGTGGACGACGACCGCCACGGCGTCGACCTGGTCGTCCGGGGCGAGGATCTCCTGGCCGCCACCCCGGCGCAGATCCGACTCGCGCGCCTGCTGGGGCGCGCGGTGCCGCCGGTCTTCGCCCACCACCCGCTGATCCGCCGCCCGGACGGCACGAAGCTCTCCAAGGCCGACCGCGCGACGTCCCTCGGCGAGCGCCTGGACGCCGGCGCGACGCCCGAGGACCTGTTCGGCGAGGCCGCCGCGGCGCTGGGCCTGGTCGAGCCGGGCCGCCGGCTCGCATTCGATGCGGCGCTCAGCCTGATCGGCTGACGTCGAACAGCTCCATCGGCGCGGGCAGGCCCGTGGGCTGGTGCTCGACTCCTGCAGCTCGTCGGGCCCTCGGGCGGGGCCCATCGTCGGGCCTTCGACCGGTCTCGCCCGTGGCGTCCCGGAGCGACCGGACGAGCCTCGCGAGCGCCTCGATGTCCCGACCATCCGCGCCGAGCGCGTCCACGAGCGCCGAGGCGACGATCACCCCGTCGGCGCCGGCCCGCGCGAGCGCCCGGACGTGCGCCGGCCTGCTGACGCCGAACCCGACGGCGACGGGGACAGGCGAGGCGGCGCGGACGTCGCGGACGAGCCGGGCGACGTCGGCGGGGAGGCTGCTACGGGCGCCGGTGACCCCGACGAGCGAGACGCAGTACAGGAACCCGCCCGAGCGCTCGGCGATCATCCGGCGCCGCTCCGGCGCGGTCGTCGGGGCAACGAGGTAGACGACGGCGAGCCGGGCGTCCGCGGCCGCGGCCTCGAACTCCGCGCCCACGTCCGGGGTGAGGTCCGCGACGATGATCCCCGACGCGCCAGCCTCGGCGAGGCGACGGGCCGCCGCCGCTCCGTCCCCGCCGCCGATCACCTGGTTCGCGTAGCACATCGGCACGAGCGGGACGCGGGGGCGGGATCGTGCGATCCGGCGGACCAGCTCGATCGAGCCGTCGAACGTCGCGCCGGCCCTGAGTGCCGCGGCCGAGGCGCGCTGCAGCGTCGCGCCGTCCGCGAGCGGGTCGGAGTACGGCAGCCCGACCTCGAGGAGGTCCGCGCCGCCGTCGATGCAGGCGAGAGCCGCCGCGTAGCTCGTCTCGGCGTCTGGGTAGCCGGCGACGACGTACGGCACGAGCGCGGTCCGGCCCTCGCGCCGGGCCGTTTCGAACGCGGCGCGGATGCGGGCGCCCCCCGCGGTCTCGGTCATGCCGCCGCCTCGCCCGCGGCGCCGCGGTCGTCACCCACGCGCCGTCGCTCCCGCCAGCGCCCGAACGACGCGAGGTCCTTGTCGCCGCGCCCGGAGAAGCCGAGGAGGACCAGGGCGTCCCGTGGGTACGGGGCGCCGCTGCCCTCCGTGCCGGCGAGGAGGCGCGGCAGGGCCGCGATTGCGTGGGCCGTCTCGAGCGCGGGCAGGATGCCCTCCGTCTCGGCCGTGAAGGCCATCGCCTCGAAGGCGTCGTCGTCCGTCGCGGCCGCGAGCTCGAGCCGACCCGCCTCGAGCAGCCCGGACAGCTGCGGCCCGACGCCCGGGTAGTCGAGCCCGGCGGAGGCCGAGATCGCCTCGACGACCTGGCCGTCGCGGTCCTGCAGCATCATCGACCGCGCCCCGTGGAGGATCCCGGGCGTCCCTCCGGCGAGCGCGGCCGCGTGCCGACCGGTCGCGATGCCCTCCCCGGCCGCCTCGGCCACCGCGATCCGCACCGACGGCTCGCCGATGAACCGCTGGAGGAGCCCGAGCGCGTTCGAGCCGCCGCCGACGCACGCCAGCGCGAGGTCGGGCAGTCGTCCCTCCGCCGCGCGCAGCTGCACGGCCGCCTCGTCGCCGATGCGGCGCTGGAGGTCGCGGACGATCGTCGGGTACGGGTGCGGCCCCATCGCCGAGCCGAGCACGTAGTGGGTCGTCCGGACGTTGGTCACCCAATCGCGCATCGCCTCGTTGATCGCATCCTTGAGCGTCGCGCTGCCGGAGTGGACCGGGCGGACCTCGGCGCCGAGGGCGCGCATCCGGAGCACGTTCGGCTGCTGGCGCTCGATGTCCTCGGCGCCCATGTAGACGACGCACGGCAGCCCCAGCAGCGCGCAGGCCGTGGCGGTCGCGACGCCGTGCTGGCCGGCGCCGGTCTCGGCGATGACCCGGGACTTGCCGAGGCGGCGCGTGAGCAGCGCCTGGCCCAGCGCGTTGTTGATCTTGTGAGCGCCGGTGTGCGCGACGTCCTCGCGCTTCAGGTACAGGCGGAGGGTCCCGGGAACCGCGGCCGGGCCGGAGGCGGTGCCCGTGGCGGCCGCGCGGGCGCGCTCCAGCACGGCCGCCGCGAGGCGGTCGGCGCGATAGATGGGCGTCGGGCGCCCGACGAACGTCACGAGGAGCTCGCGCAGCTCAGCCCAGTAGCGCGGGTCGTGGCGAAGCGCCTCGTAGGCTCGCTCGAGCTCGACGAGGGCGCCCATCAGGGTCTCGGGCACGAACCGGCCGCCGAAGGACCGCTCAGCGCCCCACCAGCCGCGGGCGTCGGCCTCGAGGAGTCCGGGGCTCACCGCGGCCGGGCGGGCGGCAAGGTTCGGGCGGTCGAGGCGGGCCTGGCGGGCCCGTTTCACGAACAGGGCGACCTTGAGGGCGTCCTTCCGCGGTCGATCGCCGTTGGCTCGAGGCGCCTCGACACCGGACGCGACGTCGACGCCGACGGCGGCCGACGTGCGGAGCGCGTTCCCGACCGACGCGGGATCCAGCCCGCCCGCCAGCGTGACGGCGACCTCGCGGGCGACCGCGGCGACGGCATCGGGGTCGGCACGGCGCCCGGTGCCGCCGGGGTACGGGCCTCCGGAGGTGTCGAGGAGGATGCGCGCGACGCCGGCAGCCTGGAACGACTCGGCGCGGCGGATCGCGGCGCGGGCGGCCGCGGCGGCCGCCGGGGAGCCCATGCCGTTTGAGGCGGCGCCGTTCGAGGCGGGATCGGTCGGTGCGGGCGGGAGGTGGACGACCTTCCACGCTGGGCGGTCCAGCCTCGCGAGCAGGGCGGGCGGCTCGTGGCCGCTGAGCTGGATCGCGTCCGCGTCGAGCGCGGCCGCGATGGCGTTCAGGTCCTCGGCCGAGCGGTCGACGGTGATCGGAACGATGGCCGGCGCGGCGCCGGGCGCGGCGATGCCCCGCGCGTGCGCGGCGAGCCGGACGGCT